>JAUHWU010000248.1 GCA_030427065.1 Gammaproteobacteria bacterium
ACTGGTACAACGAAAAGGTAGGTAAGGAAAAAGCCCCCATTGTCGATACCTGGTGGCAAACTGAAACAGGAGGTATTATGATCACTCCTATCCCTAATGTCACTAAACTCAAACCATGTTTTGCGACGAATCCACTTCCCGGCATACAGATCATCTACACACGTGAGCCAGGCGCAAGAGGGGCCAGCGTTATCACCGTGTTCAGCGACGCTGATGGGGCTTACAGCTTTCCAGAAACTTTTCCTGAACGAATAGACAACGATTCCATTATCGCTGCGCGCGGATTGGGCTACCAGCAGATCGACAGAATTGTCGATGCTGATCGCCGCTCAGCGAAGCTTACCTTTGTCATGAAGTCTGTTACCAATCAGGTAGACGTCGCTCCTGCCTCTGCATGGCTTGGGCGCATCGAGGACAGGCAGGAGAAAGCTGATTTTGTGATGAACTGTATCGACTGCCATCAGGTGCCCGCTTCAGAAGTCAGGCAGTTCGCCCGTTCAATTGATGATCTCCATGCCGCTGACCCGAAACTGGCGCACCGGCAAAGTTGGGACTCCATCGTCAAATACATGAACTTTCTGTCAGCCTGGGAGTTCAGTCGTGGTGGTCGGCCTGAAGGCGTGGAAATTGATACCGAGGCTGTTTATTCGGTGGAGAACCCGGAACAGGTCATCGACGTACTCGCAGAATATTTTAATGACCGCATGGACTATATTGCGGGTTACGATTGGGGTGCTCCGCTGATAACCACAAACGAGACAGCAATATGGGAATATGAAGTCCCCGAACCCAATGCTATTCGAGAAGCGGTGATGCTGGGGGATCCCGCCATGCTGCTTGCTGCCGATGTTAACGCCAACCGGATTGTCGGCATCGACGTCAGGAGCGGCCGGCAACGGGACTTTGAAGTTCCCACAGATTACCTGATTGGCCCCCACTCCCTGCATCGCAGCTCGAATGGGGAATTATGGGTGACCCCTCTATTCAATGACACTGTCGCCAAACTTAACCCGCAGTCCGGAGAGTGGCAAACCTGGCGCCTGAAAACTCCTACAGGTGCAGGAGTAGGCATTCACGACCTGAGTTTCAGTGCCAGGCACGAGCTATTAACGGATACCCTGGGGAGAATCTGGTTCTCGGATATCGGCAACCGGGCTGTAGGCTTTTTTGACCCTGAAAACGGTGAAACCCGAATCTGGAATACCCCGGTTGCCGAAAGCCGGGCCAACGATAGCGCACTCTATGGCACTGCCTCAGTATACGGTCTGGTAATGACCAGTGATCGCAAGGAAGTCTGGTACTCACAGCTGGGTAACGGTGTGTTCGGCGGTTTTAATATCGAAACCCAAGAATTTATCGGCCCTTTTGTGCTGCCAGACCCCAATACAGGGCCCCGTCGCATCACAATCAGTGATGACGATATTATGTATCTGGCACTCTATGGCACCGGCCAGATCGCAGAATTTGATATCAAACAGCGTGAAATGATCGCTATTCACGACTTGCCCGACACCGGTGCTGCCCCCTATTCGGTAACCTGGGATAGCGTGCGCCGGGTAGTCTGGGTCGCTACGGCCAACGCGGATGTCATTTATCGCTTTGATCCGTCAACGCGGTCCTATGGGGTACTTCCCCTGCCCCGCGAACAAGGTTTTCTGCGCATGATTGATATTGACCCCGCAAGCGGTGTGCTGGTCAGCTCTTATGCCAATATTGTGGAAAACGTTAATGGCCCGCGAATGGCGCTGATCATTGAGCCCGGCGATGGCGCCTATCCAGCCAGGTTTTCAAGCGAAAATGCCAGTGCTCCCACGCCAGCCGAATAAGCAGGAAGGTGAATCCATGTTTAATGTATTTTCTAGGTATGCTTCATATCTTATTGTTTTATATTTATTTATAATCTCTTTTTCTGCCCGGGCTCAGGAGCAGACCGAAACCCTCATGAGCGACAAGATGTGCTATGCCTGCCATCAGCTGGACAGCGCATCCATCGGGCCATCCTGGCAGGCTATCGCCGCACGACATGCCAAACGCAAGGACCAGCTGGTGGAAGTACTGGCCGGAAAAATAATTCGCGGCGGTGGCGGTAACTGGGGGCTTGTACCCATGGTGCCTAACCAGCGCGTCAGCGAAGAGCAGGCCCTGCTTATGATGCAATGGATTCTTGATCAAGCCCCCTGACAACCCTGGTTACACGTCACAAGTTACAATTCACAAGTTGCAAGCAGGCAACCAACACGGCCAGCTTTGGTCTTTTTTGCGACGTGTGACTTGTAACTTTAGACTTTGTTAATACAAGGCGACTTAAAAGCCCTAGATTTTTCAAGGGATTATCCG
>JAUHWU010000093.1 GCA_030427065.1 Gammaproteobacteria bacterium
CGAGGAAAAGGCCAAACTGGAACCAGCCTCCCAGCTCAAAATGTTTGGCACTGAGCGACATGGTCAATAGAAAGAAAACCTGTAGCATAGCGATAACAAATCGATCGGCTTCCGCAAACAAAATGGCGGTAGACTTCACGCCGATCTTCAGGTCATCATCGCGATCAACCATGGCGTACTGGGTGTCATAGACAACAGTCCAGAGAAAGTTCGCGGTATATAATAGCCAGGCATAGACCGGTAATTCCCCGGTCTGTGCGGTAAAGGCCATCAGACCGCCCCAGGAAAAAGCAGCGCCCAGAACCAGTTGCGCCAGATGGGTAAAGCGTTTAGCGAATGGGTATACCAGTGCGATAGCCAGGCCACCAAAAGACATGTAAATAGTTAGCCGATTGGTAAACAGTACCAGGATGAACGCCAACAGACACAACAGGGCGCAAAGAGTAAGCGCTTCCCGGCCTGATATCTTTCCTGATGCCAGTGGGCGCTCCTTTGTGCGTTCAACGTGACCATCAAAATCACGGTCAGCAAAATCGTTGATACAACAACCGGCGGCACGCATCAGGATAGTGCCAAGGATGAAGATAAACAGTAAATCAATGTCGGGAAAGCCACCGGCGGCAATCCATAGACACCATAGTGTTGGCCACAACAGCAGGTAAATACCAATTGGTCGATCCATACGCATGAGTCGCCAGTAATCTGGCAGGTGGGCATAGGTGGTCGGATAGCGATGGGCAAAGCCCTGTTTCAGTCTTTCCCATAAACTGATAAGTCGGGCGCGGCTGCGAGCCAGGTAGTCGGATTGATCCATAAATCGGGAGCTTCAGGTTAACAATTTAATTGATACAGGCTTGTCATTATAGACCCACCGCCATTGAATAAAAGAATCCTCACTGTTTTAATGATCAGGCAATAGAATTCCATCACATCCAGGATAATTATCCGCTATGAGAAAAATCAAACTGCACTGGCAGATACTGATTGCCATTGTGCTCGCGGCTATCGCAGGATCGATCACCGGGACTGAGGCCAGTTTCCTGGGCGTCACCTTTGTCCAGATTTATGATTTTGTCGGCACGCTTTTTATGAATGCCCTGCGCATGATAATTGTACCGTTGATTATGTCTTCTATTATTGTCGGTATTGCCAACCTGGGGAGCGGCAGCGACCTTGGCCGTCTTGGTGGTAAAACCCTTCTCTATTATGCCTTTACCAGCACACTGGCTATCCTTATTGGATTGTTTTTCGTTAATCTGATGGCGCCAGGACTTGCTGGTGGTGTACCGGTGGGTGATCAGCTTAACCTGACTCTCGATGGTGATGCGGTGGCCTCTGCAGTCGCCAGTGTTGAAGGACGTGGTAGCGGCGACATAGTACAGATTTTTCTGCGCATGATACCAACCAACATTGTTGCAGCTGCAGCTGAAGGTCAAATGTTGGGACTGATTTTCTTCAGCCTGGTGTTTGGCTTTTTTATGAGCCAGATTCCCAGCAAACAAAGCGAAGCATTGCTTACCCTGTGGCGCGGTATTTCTGAAACCATGATGAAAATTACCATGTGGATCATGACTTTTGCCCCTTACGGCGTCTTTGGTCTGGTGGCGGAAACTGTTGCTGCTACCGGGTTTTCTGCTTTCCGCCCCATGCTGTTATTCTTTATTACTGTAATACTCGCTCTGGCTGCCCATACCTTTATTGCTCTGCCACTGATACTGAAATATGTGGCCAAAGTGCACCCGAGCAGACATTTTCGTGCCATGGCACCGGCGATGCTGACGGCCTTTTCCTCTGCGTCTTCTTCCGCTACTTTGCCACTGACCATGGAGTGCGTTGAAAAAAATGCCGGCGTCTCGGAGCGCACTACCAGTTTTGTCTTGCCATTGGGAGCGACGATCAATATGGATGGTACGGCACTTTATGAATGTGTTGCTGCCATCTTTCTGGCTCAGGCTTATGGACTGGAGCTGAGCTTTGTCACACAGTTCACTATTGTTTTAGTCGCCCTTCTGACTTCCATTGGTGTTGCCGGCATCCCTGCTGCCAGTCTGGTAGCGATTACGGTAATCCTCACGGCAATAGGTCTGCCTGTTGAGGCAATTGGATTACTTTTGGTGACAGATCGGGTTTTGGATATGTGTCGCTCTGCCGTGAATATTTTTTCTGATTCCTGCGGGGCAGTGGTCATCGCCAAGAGTGAGAAAGAAACCGGAATTCTCGAAGGGGTTTAAATTTTCCACAGATACTTTTCTGAATATGGATTACCAGAGCGAAGTGCGTGTTAGTTGCAGGGAACTGGCTATTCGAGCCGGGCTTGTCAGCACGGATCTATTCATCAACCACCGTTGATTTAATTTCATCGGCCAGTGAGGACAAAAGATTTATAAATGCGTCGATGGATTCCCAGGAAGCTGACTCATCCATAGTGTGATAATCAGTTGTCGGGACCTGTATCGTGGTGCCATCTACCAGCCCATTGGACGCGGCTATTATTCTCCCCAATTCAGTACTGCCAATCGAGCGCGGTCTTTCGCCACTAGCCATCAATCGATCATTCTCCTGTTCCACGTACTTGTCCTTGAATAAATAGCTGACTTGTCGTTCGATACACAGGTTTTCAATCATCCTCGTGGACGCGGTATTAAATTCTGCATTAGCGTCTTTTTCCCGTAATACCAACAGTTGATTATTGGCAGCTTCAACATCCGGGAAAGGACTGGTATCGACCACAAAAAGACGGTTGGTAGAGCCGCCAAATCGCCTGAACCACTCAAGCAGGTAACGCCAGCTTTTACCGGCCTCCTCCTGGGCAGTAAAAAATACTGTGCCCTCGAAGCCCAGGCTGAACAGATGGACCAGGGTAGCGGCAGAGACGACGTTGTCCAGCTGCCCTACCAAACGCCCATCTTTAATTCTGAGTTTGTCTTTAAAGGCAATTGGCGTCCCGGCAACAACATCCTCAAGACCATCAATTTCAAAAATCAGGTTATTTCTATATTCACAGATATATGAATTTTTTATAACGCCACTACCCCGGTATGCGCCTGACCAGGGTTCATAGGCAAAAACCGGGGCTGCTTGAAAGCGCTGGGTTACCTTGGTCATTAATTCTTCTGAAACAGAATTGTTTAGAAGATCGGTTCTGTTGCCGGAAATAAATGCTGCAAATTGAAATTCATTGGGGCCCGTACAAATAAGGCCATGCCGGTCTATATGGGCAGAGTACATAACACTAAAAGGGTTTTTTCCCTGGGCTACCAGCAGGCCTTCATACCAGTAAACATGAGCTCCACGCTCTTCCAATTCACGTTGCAAGGCACGGAAAAAAGAATGTTCTGCACCAACAACACTGGGCTGACGAATCAGTATTTTGAGTAAATCAATAAAATCATTACTTAACATTGGTATTACTTCGACTATTGGTTTTTATTGATGAGCGATGTGTTCATAGTAGAACATCAGGCATGTTTTGAAGCTATTGAATTTCCGTATAAAAAGAAAAAGAGTTAATAAAAGGTCCGGCTTACTATGACATGAGGACCAACTCCTTCCACTATAAATTCCTTGTCATCAATTGTGTATCCGGCCTTGCGATAGAACTCTACAGCAGTCATGCGCGCATTGGCCCACAAATAGTCAGCTGCATTTCCCCGCGCATATTTTTCAACAGCATGCAGCAATGCTAATCCATAACCCTGGCTGCGAAAGGCTTCAACAATAGCCAATGCACGAAACTGGTAACCGCGTTTATTTTCCTCGCCTGGCAAGTCTCTTTGGTAAATTGACACGATACTTATCAGGCTATCGTCAATGAATCCCCCCAGATGGCAGGTTGTTGAATCATCATCGCCAGGGTAAATGCACTGCTCAGGAGTAAGATGGGGACGTAGCAAGTCTTTGCGCAGAGGCAAGGTTTCAAACGCTTGTATTTTCCGAATATTCAAAGAACTGCTCAGGCTTTTTTAACAAACTCGGATTTCAGTTTCATTGCGCCGATGCCATCAATCTTGCAATCGATATTATGATCTCCTTCCACCAGGCGAATATTTTTCACCTTGGTACCTACCTTGACCACAGAGGATGAGCCTTTCACTTTCAGATCTTTTATTACTGAAACTGAATCACCATCCATGAGTTCTGTGCCATGGGCATCCTTAACAGCATGATCAATTTCTTGCCGGTTCTTTTTTGAGTCGGTTGTTAAACTCGCATCCCATTCATAGGCGCATTCAGGACAAACCAGCAAGGCAGCATCCTGATAAACGAATTCAGAATGGCACTTGGGACATGGAGGAATGGTGCTCATGAAAAAATCTCTTGGTAAAAATATTGCCTAAGTGCAAGTGCTGTATTGTAAAAGATAAAGCAGGGCATTACTGAATTTATTTGCAGCAAACTCACTCCAAATGAAGTTCTCCAGCGCTGTGATGAATACATGTAATTTTGAATTGCCCTGGTTGGTATGAAGCCATACAAGGAGTGCGCTATTGGTGAGCATTACAAGTCAGAAAGTGATTTGAAAACTGGTTTTTCTGTTTTTGTGGCGCAAGATGTGTTGGGCAATAATTGCACCCGGCCAGCCACAAAGCAAAGAGAAAGAATGTAAGGTATTTTCAGCTATTCTCCATTCATCATGGATAGCAGCATATTTGTCCCTGGCATAAACCAGAAAAGTGATAGTACTTACAAGAAGAAAAATCAGCGGAATTATCAGGGGGGTACAAGCGAGAAAATAGGATACGATCAATGAAAAGCCAAGCAGACAGAAAAGCATATATTTAATAACTGTCATTTTTATGATTATTTAATTATTGAAAGTTATTTCTGATGTTTGCTCATTGCTTGTAAGCATTCGTTTTTTTCCGGAGAAATTGTTAAACAGCGCTTGATGAGAAGCGAATGAGAATGTGTCATCTCTTTCCTCATATTTTGCTATCCAGTCTATTAACATTGCCAGGTTTTTATCCTGGGCTTGTTTGGAGGAGTATTTATGTGGTTCCCAGGGTCGGGTTCTGGCATTGGAAATACATGCTTCAACAGGCAGGTTCATAAAAATAATTTCTGTTGCCTGTGAAATGACCAAATCCAGTAAATCCGAGTAGCAACCTTCAATGACCCAACTCCGCGTTGAACTGATTAAACGCCGAATTTCTTTTTCTGAGTCGGCAAGCCTCTTTCGCGTAGGCGTAGAGCCGGTTTCCCATGCCAGTGAATCCAGATCCAGATGACCAAATTCACCTGAGGCGCTTAATTTCCTTGCAAGAGTGGATTTACCAGATCCTGAGTTACCGAAGATTATAATTTTTCTCAATGTTATTTTTCCCGGCGGGCTACAAAGGAGTTATCAAGTTTACTGTCCCTATACATGACCATACTGTTCCGAGCCGGCAAGCCAGCGCTTTATGAGTGGAACAATTAATTCAGGATGTGATGTCCTGATTTTCTCGGACCAGAGTTTAACTCTGGGTTGCAGGTGTGAATCACGCATCAGGTCTGCCATCTTGAATTCCATCAGGCCGGTTTGTCGTGTGCCAAGTACTTCCCCTGGTCCCCTTATTTCAAGATCTTTTTCCGCAATAAAAAACCCGTCATTGCTTTGCCGCATGATGGAAAGTCTTTCCTTGGCGACATCCGACAGGGGTGATTTATATAAAAGCACGCAATGGCTTTCCTGCTTGCCTCGTCCTACTCGCCCTCGAAGTTGATGTAGCTGAGCCAGTCCCAGACGTTCCGGGTTTTCAATAACCATCAGGCTGGCGTTGGGAACATCCACACCCACTTCAATTACTGTGGTGGCAATTAACAGCTGAATATTACCGGCCTTGAACGCCTGCATGATTTCAGCTTTTTCTTTGGCCTTCAGGCGGCCATGAATGAGACCAATATTGAGGTCGCCCAGCAGCTGCTGCATTTGCGCATAGGTTGCTTCTGCAGCCTGGCACTGCAACGCCTCTGACTCCTCTATCAATGTACACACCCAGTAAGCTTGTTTGCCGTCCCTGCAGGCATTGCTGATACGTTCAATAATTTCATGGCGGCGCGCGTCCGGAGTCAAAATGGTATTGACCGGAGTCCTGCCTGGAGGAAGTTCGTCTATGATGGAACAGTCCAGGTCGGCATAGGCGCTCATAGTCAGTGTGCGAGGAATGGGGGTGGCAGTCATGATGAGTTGGTGGGGATAAGTACCATCATGATTGCCTTTTTCCCTGAGGGCGAGTCTTTGGTGTACGCCAAAGCGATGCTGTTCATCTACCACGATTAATCCCAGTTTAGAAAAATTCACCCCATCCTGAAACAGTGCGTGGGTTCCCACCACCAGCTGTGCCTGCCCGCTTTCCATTGCCTGAAGCACATTTGTGCGTTGTTTCCCTTTGATCTTTCCGCTGAGATAGACCGTGGAAATCCCCATGGCCAATAACATTGGCTCCAGATTCAGATAATGTTGTTCTGCCAGGATTTCCGTGGGCGCCATAATCGCAGCCTGATAATCGTTATCGATGGCATGCAATGCCGCCATCACTGCCACCAGGGTTTTGCCTGAACCTACATCTCCCTGAACCAGACGTAGCATTGGTGTTTGCCTGGCAATGTCGCCGGCAATTTCCTGACTGACCCTTTGCTGGGCCGTGGTCAGGGAAAAAGGCAAAGACGCCTGCAGCTTGGTGGTCAGGCTATTTTTGTTTTGCAGGGATGGAGCAGCATGCCTGTCGGCCACCTCGCGCAGGCGACGCAGGCATAGGTAGTTGGCCAGCAGCTCCTCGAATGCCAGTCGGCTTTGCGCAGGATGAGTCCCCGCCTCCAGGTCTGACAGTACGGCATCCACCGGGGGTCTGTGCAGATAATTCAGGGCTTTTTCCAGTGAAATAAATCCCAACTCCTGGCTCAGCTCTTTGGGTAACAGATCTGGAAGTGCTTTTGACGTTGCCAGCATTACCAGGGCCTGCTCTGCCATGGCGCGCAACCGGGCCTGGTGCAGACCTTCGGTAGTCGGATAGATTGGTGTCAGGTGATCTTCCAGAGATTTACCGGTAGCGCCTACAATTTCATATTCGGGATGATAGAGCTCCACTCCGCTTTTACCCCAGCGCCCTTCCCCGAAACAACGGATTCGCGCGCCGGGGTTCAAGCTGTTTTTCTGCGCAGCACTGAAATGGTAAAAACGCAGACTGGTAATGCCGGTGCCATCCTGAATTTTCACCAGCAAACTGCGACGGCGGCCAAACACGATGGCGCTACCCATAACCTCTCCCTCAATTACGGCCTCCACCCCATGGCGCAAAGAGCCTATAGGCGTAATCCGGGTACGGTCCTGATAGCGAAAAGGCAAGTGAAACAATAGATCAAGAACGGTTTCGATATGGATGGCTGCCAGTTTTTCCGCCAATTTTGGGCCGACGCCTTTGAGTTCAGAGACTGGTACCTTTTGCAGATCAAGGGTTGGCGCACAAGGCGTATTGGAGGAAGGTGCTGTCATAACAGCATTCTAGGAGGAAAACGGGCTGCTCGCCATATACAGATCATCAAACAATAATTCGCTGAGTGATTATTTCAGTAAATGGCTGATGAGTTAAAGAGCGTTTGACGCAGTTGAAAAACAGAGGGCGTTCAAGCAGCAATAGTAATAATGGGCAGGACGAGTTATCCGGCCAGCTGAACATCCTGGTAAGCAAAACGTATTACAACAGCAAGGTTCAGTGCGTTTTGTGCCGGTAGAAAGGCTTATTCATATTTACTGATGGCAACCCTTTCAAGTTTGACCAGCAACTCGGCCAGTTTATAGGCCCCCGCGATCTGGGCGATGCTTCTTAGAGTAGCGGCTTCAGCCGCCAGAATATCGAGATGACGCTCTTCAATGGCCTGGCTAATATTGCTGATACGCTTTTGCCATTCATTATTCATGGAATCCATCAATTCGATGGTCTTATGCAAACCAATATCCTGGACCAGATGCTGAAAAACCTTCTTTTCCACTAATGCGTCTGGGGATATTTCCAGGGAGTTCATGTTCCAGCCTGTGATTTTATTGTTAATGAGTGCTTACTTACTATCTGCTGCATAAAGGGCCAATAGGGCCCTTTAATTCAGACTTGTTATTAGATAGGGCTGACCAGCAGGATCAAGGTGTCAGAGTAAGTGTCTGTAGACGCCGCGCGTACTTCGCTTTCGGCAATGCTGATGTCAACAGAGGCATTGTTGGCCGAACCACAATCCCGTGCTGCACTGCCGGTAAAGGTGCTTGAGGCATCGTTGTAAGTAACGGCCGCGGCAGACGCTGCGCCAGTGGCTGCACCAGCCAGTTTTACGGTGTAGTCAATCTCGTCACCCAATACACCGACCAGTGAGAACTTGCCGTTACTGGACGTCGGGGTAATGGTGTAGCCGTCGCCGCCGTTCCAGTATACACAGTACGCATCGCCAGCATTGATGACACCAGTGTCAGTACCACCGTAGGTCCCAAAGTCCACATCGTCCAGGGCTGTGATTTGCACGCTGTCCAGTACTTCCAGATCCAGATCAATACGACCTTCGGAAGTCGCGCCCAGAGAGCCGTCAAGGGCTGCCATGGCAGAAGTGCTCAGCAGGCCGGCGATAACAGTAGCGAGTAATTTGTGTGATGTTTTCATGAGGTTTCTCCTAAAAAATATTTAAAAATGAATTCGGGTTAAAAAACTTGTTTGTTATAGGTATTACAAGTCGCGTGCCAGAATGGAGAAAACCGGTGAATAAACCGCAAAAAATAGCCTTATCTTATTGTTTTTATTGGATTAAATATTTATCGCTCAGGCCGGAGCCTACCTGCAATGACGCTTGGGAGGGCAAGGCGATTTGCAAAATGATTTGCATATTGCTAATTATTTGCAGAATGCACAGCGGGTTATTCGCAAATTGCGAAAAATAGTCGCTAGCCGCTAAAGGGAGCGCAGACCTGAATAATGCAGGCGAAACAAAATTCATGGATAAGCCAGGCCCCAGCATCATTAACAGGTTGATTGAATCAGGGTTATCTGGCCAGCAAACCATCAATGATATAGGTGGCCACATCATGCAGTTGGTCACGAGAGTAGGCATAACTGAAAGCAGGCATGGTATTTCGACCAAAGGTGGCGAGCGTCATAATGTCTGAGGTGGTGAACGTTTTACCTGTCAGTTCGACGCCAGCTTCTCCTCCCTCTCCGTTGGGACCATGACAGGCTGCACAGATCTGGTTAAAAATGGCCTGACCAGCCTCGATATTGGGAGATCTTTCTGCAAGCGGCTCTATGCGGATGATAGTCGGTGTATCTGCAGAGGGCCTGAGATTGCTGGAGTCTTGCACAATCGCTTCGCTGATCTCCTGTTCGATGTCTCCTTCCAGTGAAAACAGCCAGACACTGTCACCATGCTTGCCCGGGGAATAAATGGAACCGGCAGAAATGATGGCAACCATCTGGGTTCCTTTATGGATGAAGGTTGTGGCAGTGCCATTTACCCCCGCATCAGTCTGGTATTCCCATAACCTGGCGCCATTGCTTTTATCCAGCGCAACCACGCGGCCATCATTGCGACCATGAATAATAAGACCGCCGGCGGTTACCAGTGACCCCTGGGAACAACTGTAATTCCATTGCTGTTTCCAGGCGATAGTATTGGTTCTGACATCAATCGCGACATAGATACCGCGGGTTGGCATGCTGGTAAGACGAAAGCCGCCCCCCAGCCAGGTCTGATCATGGGTGGGGGGCGAAGTTTCTCGCTCCCTGGCGGCCCCGCCAATACGGTCATTGGCACAGATATAGAGCAGGCCCGACTCAGGATCATAGGCTTTCGGTGGCCAGTTGACGCCAGCCAGCGGTTTATAAAGCGCACCCTCGGTACCGAAAGGCGTGTAGGTTTTCCCTTCATTCACCAGCGTGTAGCCTTCCGGGGCCGCATCAATAAAGTGAGGCACCAGCTCATCGCCCACGGGGATGGGCTGCGTGGCAGCGGTAGCCTGCGAAGCCATTTGCGGTACCGCAACTTCATCAATTCCCACCAATGGCTCGCCGGTAATGCGATCCAGAATATAGAGATAGCCGGATTTACTGGCCTCGGCAAGGCCTTTGCGCATGACGCCATCAATTTCCACATCAAACAGGACTACCGGGCTGGGGGAGTCGTAGTCCCATATATCATGATGTACCTGCTGAAAGTGCCAGCGGTATTCCCCGCTTGCAGTATCCAGAGCAACGATGGAGACCGTAAACAGGTTATCGCCGGCTCGCTGGGAGCCATTCAGATCAGGCCCTGCGTTGCCGGTAGAAAAATAGAGCATGCCAAGATCCGGGTCCACGGCCGGAGTCTGCCAGATTGGTGCTCCGCCATACTTCCAACTGTCATTGTCCCGGGGCCAGGTGTCGAAACCGAATTCACCGGGTCCGGGGATGGTGAAAAAATTCCATAGCAGGGACCCATCTTTTGCATCATAGGCCTTGATGCGGCCGCGAATGGCGCGTTCACCACCGGCAAAACCGGTAATCACCATGCCATTGTAATACAGGGGCGCTGCGGTAATGGCATAACCCATTGTTGGGTCTTCAGCCTGAATTTCCCAGTTCACTGCCCCGGTGCGCTGGTCCAGTGCAAGCAGTTTGGCATCCAGTTGGCCAACATAAATCTGCCCGTCACCCATTCCCAGCCCACGGCTCACCCAGCCACAACAGACATTCACACGATTGGGGTCCAGATTTGCCTGGTAGGTCCAGAGGAATTCTCCGCTCTCTACATCAATGGCAAACACATCATTTTCGCCGGTAACCACATAAAGAACGCCATTATAATAAAGCGGCTGAGCCTGACCGCTGTGATTGGGCGCGCTGCCGGAGCCATTCATATGCACGCGCCATTCGGCTTTCAGCTCTGCCACATTGTCGCGATTAATCTGGTTTAGCGGCGAGTAACGCTGATTGGCAAGATTACCGCCATTGGTGATCCAGTTCAGGCTTGGCGGCGCAATCAGATCATCGGCACTAAAAGCCGGGGATATTACTGTCTGTGCGTATCCGTGTAAGGGGAGCAAACAGAAGATAAGGACGGCAAACAGATAATTTGTGCGCAAGGAATTCATAACAGGCTCTCACTATAACACGGCAGACTTGGAGGATTGGCAATAGTACAGCGTGATTTGGAGACTGTACAAGGACGACCGGATTGACACAAAATGTTTAGGCGTAACGAAGCCCGGACAATCCTCTAGAATGGAATGTTTTTTCTAAATTCTGGTATAGCCTTGGGTAGAAAACGGATAATGACTATAAGTGTCTGACATAGCACAAAATATTCTTTCTCAAGCCAGTCTGGTCCGGATGTCCTCAGTGCCAGAATCGCTGCTGTGTGAACTGGAAAAGTTCCAGCATGACAATACACCTGGAAATACCCGTAGTGCTGATCTGTAAAGTCTGGCTGCAGGTGATCTGTTTCTGTATGGGCGATTACTGGCGGGCAGGGCCGGGATTGATAACGATGCCTATTACTCACCTGCTCAGCTGGCTCAGCAGCAGGGTTATAACAATCTTAAAATGATGGTGCGGCAAACGGCAGCCGCAATGAGTTTCAGTCGACCTTCCAGTGATCAGTTAAGATTCATGAAGCAGCTCTACCTGCAGAGCCTGCTGACCCGCTCGCTTGCGCAACAGATTGCCCATGATGTGTTACCTGAATCAGAAGACAGGCTCCGCCAGGTTCAGCAGGCAGCGTTTTGTGGTCTGTTTCTTAATATCGAGGCGTTG
>JAUHWU010000094.1 GCA_030427065.1 Gammaproteobacteria bacterium
TTGATCAAGCCCCCTCACAACCATAGTTACAAGTCACAAGTTGCAAGCAGGCAACCAACACGGCCAGCTTTGGTCTTTTTTGCGACGTGTGACTTGTAACTTTAGACTTTGTTAATACAAGGCGACTTAAAAGCCCTAGATTTTTCAAGGGATTATCCGAAAATCCCTACAAATTTTCGCTAATCGAAAATTGCCGCCCACAAGCTGTCATGGTAGAATTCGCGCTCCGAAACAGGCCACTAACCCGGTTTTATCACCCTGAAAATTCAGGACATTTTTTTTGGTTTTTTAGTCCTTTATAAGCCAGGTTTTCATTTCGACTCTCTACAGCAGGATTTTTTAAGCATGCAGCAGTTATCAGGACCTATCAAATATCAGGAATGGAACCTGGATGCCGCCAAAATGGCCGTCCAGGAATTCAGGGGACGCACCGGTGGCGTCATGCTCGCACTTCATCGAATTCAGCAGTTATTTGGCTATGTTGATCCCAGCGCCATGGCAATGCTGGGAAAAGTATTCAATCTCAGTCGAGCCGAAATACACGGGGTTACCAGCTTCTATCATGATTACAAAACCAGCAAACCCGGAAAATATACCGTAAAAGTTTGTCAGGCTGAGGCTTGTCAGGCCATGGGTTCAGTCAAACTGACTGAAGACATCAAGTCCTTTTTAGGTGTCGATTTCCATGAAACGACTGCTTCCGGTGATTTTACCCTGGAACCGGTATACTGCCTGGGCAACTGCGCCTGCTCTCCAAATATCATGATCGACCAGGAGACTTATGGACGCGTCAGTATTGATGGCTTCAAGGCGCTTACTGAATCGCTGAGTACAGCAACAAGCGAGGAGTCAGCATAATGAGCATCAAAATTTATATTCCCCGCGAAACCACCTCTGCCTCACTGGGTGCAGAACTCCTGGCCAAAGCCATTGATACCGAAGCCCGTTATCGTAACCTCGATATAGAGCTTGTACGCAACGGATCCCGTGGCGCCTGTTTCCTGGAGCCTTTGGTAGAAGTAGAAACTGATAAAGGCCGTGTCGGCTATGGCCCGATCACGCTGGAAGATGTTCCTGATCTGTTTGATGCCGATTTTTTAAATGGTGGCCAACACAGCAAATCACTGGGCGACGTGAACGAGCTGCCCTGGTTTAAAAATCAGGAACGCCTGACCTTCGCCCGTTGTGGCATCATCGAGTCCACATCAGTCTCTGCCTACGAGAGTCTGGGTGGCTTTGTTGGCCTGAAAAATGCCCTGGCTAAAAGTGCTGACGGCATCATTGCCGAAATGACAGACTCAGGTCTGCGCGGGCGTGGAGGCGCTGCCTTTCCTACCGCCATCAAGTGGCGGACCGTTGCGGATTGCGTCTCTGATCAGAAATATATTGTCTGTAATGCTGACGAGGGTGATAGCGGTACTTTTTCAGATCGCATGATTATGGAGGGTGACCCATTCAGTCTGATTGAAGGCATGACCATTGCCGGACTCGCTGTGGGCGCCGACACCGGTTATATCTACCTGCGTTCTGAATACCCGCTGACTCAACGAATTCTGAATGAAGCGATTGAAAATGCAAAGGCAGCAGGATTTCTCGGTGACAATATTCAAGGTTCCGGCAAAAACTTCCACCTTGAAGTTTTCATGGGTGCAGGTGCCTATATCTGCGGCGAGGAAACTTCCCTGCTGGAAAGCCTGGAAGGAAAACGCGGACAGATTCGCTTCAAGCCTCCCCTGCCCGCCATTGAGGGCCTGTTTGGCAAACCTACCGTGGTTAACAATGTTATCTCACTGGCCTCGGTGCCGGTGATACTTGAAAAAGGTGGCAAGCATTATGCCGAGTATGGTCAGGGGCGCTCACTGGGCACCATGCCATTTCAGTTGGGAGGAAATATCAAGCAAGGCGGTCTCATAGAGAAAGCCTTTGGCCTCACCCTGCGTGAGTTAATTGAAGACTTTGGTGCTGGTACCCACAGCGGACGCCCATTGCGTGCGGTACAGGTCGGTGGTCCTCTGGGAGCCTATTTTCCTGACTCCCTGCTGGACACTCAACTGGACTATGAAGAGTTTGCCAAAGCTGGCGGCATGCTTGGTCATGGTGGCGTAGTAGTATTTGATGACAGTGTTGACATGGCCAGGCAGGCACGCTCTTCCATGGAATTTTGCGCTGTTGAATCCTGCGGAAAGTGTACCCCCTGTCGTATTGGTTCTGTCAGGGGCATGGAAGTGATTGATAAAATTGTTGAAGCCGCTAACGAAGCAGAGCGCGAAACACAGCATATTATCCTGAAGGATTTGTGCGATACCATGGAGTCTGCTTCACTTTGTGCCATGGGTGGTCTCACACCTGTTCCTGTGATGAGTGCCGTTAAACATTTTTCTGCTGATTTTAATAAAGGTGAGCACAGATGAGCTTAAAGAAAGAAATCGATTACGGAACACCGGCTGTTACCAATACAGAAGAAGTCACTCTGGAAATTGATGGTGCATCCATTACTGTTCCCAAAGGCACCAGCATCATGCGTGCAGCGCAAATGCTTGGTACTACCATCCCGAAACTTTGTGCAACAGACTCTCTGGAACCATTTGGTTCCTGTCGTCTGTGCCTGGTAGAAATTGAAGGCCGACGGGGCACTCCGGCATCCTGTACTACTCCGGTAGAAGCCGGCATGGTGGTGCATACTGAAAACGGCAAGCTCAATAAATTGCGCAAAGGTGTGATGGAGCTCTATATCTCGGATCACCCGCTGGATTGCCTGACCTGCTCTGCCAACGGTGACTGCGAATTGCAGGACATGGCCGGTGCCGTGGGCTTGCGTGAAGTCCGTTATGGCTATGACGGGGCCAACCACCTTGATGCCCCTACCGACACCAGCAACCCCTACTTCCAGTTTGAGTCCAGCAAGTGCATTGTCTGCTCCCGCTGTGTCCGTGCCTGTGAAGAAGTTCAGGGTACCTTTGCCCTGACTATCAGTGGTAACGGCTTTAGATCAAAAGTCAGCGCCGGTGTCGAAGAAGATTTCATGAATTCAGAATGCGTCTCCTGTGGCGCCTGTGTGCAGGCATGCCCCACTGCCACCTTGATGGAAAAATCCGTTGTGGAGCTTGGCACCCCGGAGCACAGTGTTGAAACTACCTGCGCTTATTGTGGTGTGGGTTGTACCTTCCGCGCCGAAATGAAAGGTGACCAGGTCGTGCGTATGGTGCCGGCCAAATCCGGCAAGGCCAATGATGGCCATTCCTGTGTGAAGGGTCGCTTTGCCTTCGGTTATACCACCCATAAAGACCGCATCATGAAACCCATGATTCGTGAAAACACCTCTGATCCATGGCGTGAAGTGGAGTGGGAAGAAGCCATTTCCTACACCGCGAAGCGTTTTATGGAGATTCAGGAGCAGTATGGCCGTAAATCCATTGGCGGGATCACCTCTTCCCGAACCACCAATGAAGAAGTGTATGTAGTACAAAAAATGATTCGCGCGGCATTTCGCAATAACAATACCGATACCTGTGCCAGAGTCTGTCACTCTCCTACCGGTTATGGACTGAACCAGACATTTGGAACATCAGCGGGTACCCAGGATTTTGCCAGTGTAGAGGAAACCGATCTGGTACTTCTGATCGGCGCCAACCCCACTGATGCGCACCCGGTATTTGCTTCACGCATGAAGAAACGCCTGCGCGAAGGGGCTGAAATAATCGTCTGTGATCCACGCCGCATTGATCTTGTTGAATCACCTCATGTTAAAGCCACGATTCATTTACCCTTGATGCCAGGATCGAATGTTGCACTGATAAATGCCTTTGCCTATACCATCGTGGAAGAAGATCTGGCCGATTGGGATTATGTAAAAGAACGTTGTGACATGGAAAGTTTTGAAGAATGGTTAACCTTTATCAAGGATCCCAAGAATGCACCGGAAGCTGTCGCTGATTTACTGGGCGGCGATGCAGAGAAAGTCCGTGAGGCGGCACGTCGCTATGCGAAGGCTCCCCGCGGCTCCATTTATTATGGTCTCGGTGTCACAGAGCATTCCCAGGGCTCAACCATGGTAATGGGCATGGCGAACCTGGCCATGCTAACTGGCAACATTGGTAAAAATGGTGCCGGCGTAAATCCACTGCGAGGCCAGAACAATGTTCAGGGCTCCTGCGATATGGGCTCTTTCCCCCATGAGTTTCCTGGTTACCGCCATGTCAGCAGAGACGATGTCAGAAAACAGTTTTCCGACGCCTGGGGCGTGGAGCAGGATGCCGAACCCGGTTTCCGTATCCCCAATATGTTCGATGCAGCCATAAAAGGTGAGTACAAAGGCATGTTTGTGCAGGGTGAAGATATCGCCCAGTCCGACCCCGATACCCATCACGTGGAAGCCGCGCTGGAAAACCTCGACTGCCTGGTGGTTCAGGATCTGTTTCTCAATGAAACCGCCAAATTTGCCCATGTCTTCTTACCCGGTACCTCCTTCCTTGAAAAGGATGGCACCTTTACCAATGCAGAGCGCCGCCTGGGTCGGGTACGACCTGTGATGAAGCCAAAAACAGGCAAGCATGAGTGGGAGATAGTTATGGAAATTTCCCAGGCCATGGGTTATCCAATGCACTATAACAACTCCTCTGAAATCATGGATGAAATTGCAGCACTCACGCCTACTTTCGCTGGTGTAAGTTTTGATCGTCTGGATAACGAAGGCAGTATGCAGTGGCCGGTTAATGATGCAGCGCCAATGGGCACTCCCATTATGCATATCGGCAGCTTCGTACGCGGCAAAGGTAACTTCAAGGTAACGGAATTTGTTCCTACCGAAGAAAGAGTGACGAAGAAATTCCCTCTCATTCTGACTACTGGCCGAATTCTCAGTCAGTACAATGTGGGCGCACAAACCCGCCGTACCGAAAATAACCAGTGGTTCCCGGAAGATATTCTGGAAATTCATGAAGAGGATGCGCTGGAACGCGGCATAAAAGATGGCGACCTGATCAAGATTGCCAGCCGCAAGGGTGAAACCACCATGCATGCGAAAATATCAGACCGTATGCAGCCAGGCGTGGTCTACACCACCTTCCACAATCCTATTTCCGGGGCCAATGTGGTAACTACAGAATTCAGCGACTGGGCAACCAACTGTCCTGAATACAAAGTCACCGCAGTACAGGTTGGTGTGACCGACTCTATGTCTGAGTGGCAGAAGCAGTATCTCGCCTACAATGAAGAGAGACGCAAACTCTCTGAAACCAATGAGGAAGTTTCACACTAGACTCAATATATTTTGAAGTAGCGTTTAGTTACTGAAAAATAAAAATATAAAAAAAGCCGACCTGAAGAGGTCGGCTTTTTTTATGGGTATTTATTCAATCGATTACTTTCTTTTTTAATCGGATACTGACAGGAATAAGTCCAGATCCTCAGGATTATTGAGATTGATAAACACCTTGTCAGAAAAACCCTCTGGCAGAAGCGTCTTGCTGGAAAAATGTTTTAACAGGGCTTTCATTGAACGATTACCCCCCAGTTCCCTGCTTTGTGAAAACAGTGAATCAAGATATGACCTGAGTCTTGACGTAAGCCTGAATACACAGGGAAAGACTTCACCGGAGTAATAGCAGGCATCCGCGTCACCTATACCAGCCAATAGTGTTTTCAGGCACTGCTCATTGAGAAATGGCATATCAACGGGAATCACCAGCAACAAGTCTCCCTCCTTGCCATTCCCATCGCCATTGAGTCCTGATTCCAGTTCTATATGATGCAGGGCCGCATGAAGGCCACCAAGGGGGCCGCATTCAGGCAGCAAATCGGGAATACTTTTATAGCCTGCCAGATCACCGCTAATTAATATCTGGTCTGAGCGGACGTTTTTTAATAATGCCAGGGATCGCTCAACCAGGGTCTGGCCTTCAAAAACCAGAAACCTTTTATCCCTCCCCATACGAGATGACTTGCCGCCGGCAAGTAACAGGGAATAAATCGTCATATGTCTGCCTTCAGTATGACCTTATTCTCCTTCCCTAATAAGGTGTACATGACGCTGTGGAAAGGGTATCTCAATGTTGTTTTCAGCCAATGCCTTGAACACCGCAAGGTTAGCCCGGTATTTTGTATCAAACAAGGACACCGTTGGTACCCAGTAACGCATGCCAATATCAATACTGCTGTCCCCATAATTATCAATGCCCACCTGCGGTGCCTTATCTGACACCACGCCTTCTGATTTTGCCAGTGCCTCCCCGATGACTTTAATAGCCAGATCCGGATCTGATGCATAGGCAATGCCGACTACTGACTCGATAATGCTATGGGTTCGCGAATTGTGAATAATCTCACCAACAATATGTTTATTGGGGATCAGTATATTTACTTCATCCTCATTGCTGAGCACTGTGTAGGCAAGTTTAACTTCTTTCACAATGCCAGTGACGCCCTGCACCGATATGGTATCGCCGACAATAAATGGTCGAGCCACGATAATGCTTAATCCCGCGCCATAATTGGACAGCAAGCCCTGCAAAGCCAAACCAGCACCCAAAGACAAAGCACCGATGGCGGCAACAAAGGGGGTCACACTGATGCCGATTTTTCCAAGAGCGATAATCGCGGTCATCGCTATAATAAGAATTTTTACGAATCCTGCGGCAAAATGACTCAGGGTGACATCAATGTTTTTTCGTACCATCAGGTTTTCAATAAACCCGGATACCTTTTTGCCAACAAACATACCCAGCAACACAATGATGATGGCGCCCACAATCTGAAAGCTGTAATTCACCATGAACTCAACAATAAGATTATAGACTTCCTGGGCTTGCTGTAATTCCTGTTCCATTTTTGCCCCTTTCTATTTTTTTATTTTCTATTTTTTTATTTTCTATTTTTTTAAATCTTTTTGGTAACAAGTGTCATCATTAATTTTGTAGCTTACTGACCCGGCTTTTCTTCCCTGCCGTCGGCATAGCGGGCAAACCTTTCCCGCTTGCCATGAACCTGGTCATTACGTTCCCAGGGCCAGCCACCAAACTGGTCTCGCTGATAATCCTGGAACGTCTGCTGCAACTCTTCCCGAGAGTTCATCACAAAGGGTCCATACTGAGCGACAGGCTCTGCAATTGGCTGCCCCTGCAAAAGCAGCAGCTTTGCAGTACTGCCATTGCAGGTAATATCCAGAGACTGGTCTGAATGTAATTGTAAGCCCTGGCTCACGGTAATATCACGACCTGCTGCGGTAATCATATCGCCTTCATAAAAATACAAAACCCGGTTAAGGCCAGGAACAGACGCAGGCAATGTCCACTGAGCGCCGGGTTCCAGCTCAATAAGCCATAGCGCCACGTTGTTTTCAGGGTTTGCGGCCCAGGAGTCTGGCGGTGGAGCCGGAGCATGGACGCCTGAAAGTTCGCCTGCGATTAATTCTATACTGATGTTTTTTCCCTGTTCATCTTTACTTTTAACAACTGGCACATCCTTATTCCAGAACATGGTGAAATGGGGCTCTACCATTTTGCTACTGGCAGGAAGATTCAGCCAGATCTGAAATAACAATAAAGGGTTGTCCTGCGACTCATTCAGCAGGGGAAACATTTCACTATGCTGGACCCCCTTTCCTGCAGTCATCCATTGCACATCGCCATTACCATAACGCCCGGCAGCGCCCAGGGAGTCAGCATGATCCACCAGGCCATTCTGAACCACGGTAATGGTTTCAAAACCACGATGAGGATGCCCCGGAAAACCCGGCACCTTGTCACCATGATACATACGCCAGCCATCTCTTTTCTCAAAATCCTGGCCTATATTGCGCCCGGCAAGAGAGGCCGCAGGACCGAGCTCCCCATTACCAGGAGGAAAGTTATCCTGGTGAAAAGCACAAAACAGGAAAGGGTCAAGAGTTTGCCAGTGAAAATCAAGCGGCTGCACTGCAATAATTGGATGACTCATATTTAAAATACCTCTGGTTTTCTATTAGCCGAGAAGCGCCCAGAAAGGCACGACAGAAATATACAGCAGACCGGCTATCATCACGATATAAGCTACATACCTGACTGGATTTTCTCTGGCAATATCGAGAAAGGTTCTGGCCTTCCCCTCTTCCTTTAGCGCTTCATACTCGCTGCGCATACGCTCAAAACGTTCTTCTTCATGCTGTTTCAGCAAGGCTTTGGCCTGTTCAAGCTGGTCATCGTTGCTCAACCACAAGGCCGGCATTGAAATTCCCCAGTTGCCGGCACTGGTTTCATACACCTCAATTTCATTGGCTTGCATCAGCTCATAGATCTCTTCCAGTTCATCCGCTGGTACTTGTCTGAGCTTTACTAACTGGGTGGCCATGATTTGACTATTCTCTTTGGCGTTACGCGTGTCACTGCAAGTTGGATTGAGCATTTCCGGGACCTGTATATTACCCCAGACTTCCTTTGAATAATAAATTCTGTCACCTGCAGGCAATGACTATCCGGATTTTTTCCCTGCACCAGTTCTGGCATCCTGCAAGAGATGACCCCAATGAAATTTTTCGGCGATTCTCCGGTTCTTGGAGTGACTATTACGATATGCTTTAATCTGCATTTGCGTTTACCTAAACAAGCCCCATTTTTTAAGGAGTCAGGGATGCACTTTCCTCTCAACGTTTTCCATAAAACCTCTCAGGCAGTCTTGGCCTGTCTGGCTATTCTGGTCCTCTGTGCGTGTAGCGAATCTTCAGCACCCGAGTCCGCCCTGATCCCGGAATCAGCCCAGGCTGCGACCACAGGTTATACCTTGATTGAAAGCGTTGATGCTGACAGCGGGGAAATTGTGATCCCCTACAGCAAGTATGAACTGGATAACGGTCTGACCGTGATTATCCATGAAGACAGATCCGATCCCCTCGTGCATGTGGATGTCACCTACCATGTAGGATCTGCACGAGAGGAACCACAACGCTCCGGTTTTGCCCATTTCTTTGAACATATGATGTTCCAGGGTTCAGAACATGTTGCTGATGAACAGCATATTGGCATCGTCACTGAGTCTGGCGGCACCATGAATGGCACCACCAGCTTTGACCGCACCAACTATTTTGAAACCGTTCCCAGTAACCAGCTGGAAACCATGCTGTGGCTTGAATCCGATCGTATGGGTTACTTTCTCGATGCAGTTACCCAGGAAAAATTCGAAGTACAACGCGATACGGTGAAGAATGAGCGCGGCCAGAATTATGAGAATTCTCCCTACGGCCTGTGGTCGGAAAAAATGTTTACTGCGATGTTCCCCCCTGAACACCCTTACTCCTGGATGCCCATTGGTTTTATTGAGGACCTGGATGCCGCCACACTGGATGATCTTAAAAATTTCTTTCTGCGCTGGTACGGTCCCAACAATGCCACGCTCACCATTGGTGGTTATGTGGATGCCGGGGAAGTCATGGATCTGGTGGTGAAATATTTTGGTGAAATTCCATCAGGCCCCGCAGTAGATAATGATGTCAAACAACCTGTCACCCTCGATGCTGATCGTTATATTTCCTATGTCGACAGAAATATTCGATTCCCCGGCCTGTTTATCGCTTATCCGACAATTCCCATGGATCATCCTGATCGTGTTGCCCTGGAAGCCATGAATGAAATCATTACCGTGGGCAGGAAATCATTTTTCTACAAGGAATTTATCCTCACCCAGAAAGCGATTCAGGCGAGCGGCTTTAACTACATGCAGGAACTGGCCGGCATGCTTATCTTTCTGGTACTGCCATTTCCGGGCACACCATTGGCTGACTTTGAAACAGAAATGAGAAACATTCTCGAGTCTTTTGACGCTGATTCCATCAGTGATGATGATATCCAGATCTACAAGGCAACCCAGGAAGCCGCATTGATTAACAGCCTGGCCAGCGTAAGCGGCAAGGTCAGTCAGCTGGCCTCAAATGAAACCTTTCTCGGGGATCCCAACCAGATTCAGAAAGAGCTGGATGATATTCGCGCCCTGACCAAGGAAGATGTGCTGCGGGTTTACAATACCTATATCAAGGACAAGTCTGCCATTTATCTCAGCGTAGTACCCGAAGGAGGCGAGGACATTGTCGCCAAACCGGATAATTTCACCATTCCTGCGCGTCTTTCACAGATTGAAAGTACTACTGACAATCTTGAAGAACGTGATGCACCGGAAAGCTTCGACCGCAGCATTCGCCCCACCCCGCCACCCAATCCCCTGGTCACCATGCCGGATTACTGGCGCCAGCAACTGCAAAACGGTATTGAAGTGATCGGCACTGCCAATGCAGAAGTTCCACTGGTCAGCTTGCGCCTTGATTTTGATGGGGGGCATCTGCTTGAGTCCAAAGACAAATATGGTGTTGCCAGCCTGACAGCACAAATGATGAATGAGGGGACGGAAAATTTCAGTGCCGAGGAATTTGAAATTGAACTGGATAAACTGGGTAGTCGTATTTCGGTTGGCTCAGGCAGTGACAGCTTTAATATCAGCGTCCAGTCCTTGCTGCGTAATGTCGATGCCACACTTGCACTACTGGAAGAACGCCTGTTTCGTTCCTCATTTACCCAGGCCGATCTGGATCGTCTGCGCCAGCAGCAGATTGAAAGCATTGAGGCCAGCAAGGAAGAACCTTCAGGCATAGCCGGTATGGTGTATCCAAAACTGATATATGGTGAAGATCATGCCTATGCTGTTTCAGCCGCCGGCACCATCCCAAGCCTGCAGAGCATTACCCTGGAAGACATTGAAGCCTTTGCCCGCAAGAATCTGGTGAGCCAGGCCCTGAAAGTGTCCATTGTGGGTGATCTTCCCCAGCAGGACGTCATTACGAAGCTGGATTTTCTCCAGGCCCTGCCCAATGAGGATGTCAGTCTGAATGAACAGCCGGAAGGAAGTAATGTGGATGAGACCACCCTGTATCTGGTAGACAAACCCGGGGCCGCGCAGTCCGAAATTCGTATCGGTTATCTCACCGACCTGACTTACGATGCCGCTGGCGATTACTGGGAACGCTCATTGATGAACTATATCCTTGGTGGTGCATTTAACAGCCGCATTAATCTGAATCTGCGTGAAGACAAGGGTTATACCTATGGCGCGCGCAGCAGTTTCAGTGGCAGCAAGATACCAGGGCCATTCATGGCCTCTGCCAGTGTACGCACTGATACCACGGCAGATTCTGTGGTGCAGTTCATGAATGAAATCACCAACTACCGCGATAATGGAATAACTGCTGCAGAACTGCAATTCACCAAGGATGCAATTGGACAGAGTGAAGCCCGTGATTACGAAACCCCGGGGCAGAAAGCCCGCCTGCTGGACCAGATTATTACCTATGATCTGGAACCTGACTTTGTCAGACAACAGCAGGCGGTTATCTCGGCATTAACAGCAGAACAGGTACAGCAACTGGCACGTGAACATCTGCCCGTGGAAAAAATGAAAATTCTTGTGGTCGGCGACAAGGCCGTGATTGAAGATTCACTGCTTGAACTGGGCTACCCTATCGTCGAGCTTGATGAGGAAGGTAATCCCCTTAACTAGCCTGTAATTGGACGTTTAAAAAGGGTCGCAATGCGGCCCTTTTTTATGCAC
>JAUHWU010000095.1 GCA_030427065.1 Gammaproteobacteria bacterium
CAGTTGGGTAAAGTTAATGAGCTCTTTGTGCTCAATTCCTAGCCTTGATTAAGCCTCGTATATCTCTGTAATCCTTGTAGTTTATAAGCCTTGTCACTATAATCGCCCCTCTTTCCCGTAGCAGGGTTGAAAGTCCTGTAGTTACCGGCTGAAATTAATGCCCGGAATACCGGTGGAAGAGTTGGGAAATAACATTCGGACGCCTCTCGAAGCACTATTTTTGCTTTTGAGTTGGGCCAGGCCGCAAAGGGTAAACTGAACGTAACAGGCGCGTAGCTCAGTTGGTTAGAGCGCTACCTTGACATGGTAGAGGTCACCAGTTCGAATCTGGTCGTGCCTACCAATCCCCTGAAAAGAAGTTGAAACAGGATATTGGCAACCCCTTATCAGTCAGACCTTTGCAAGGCACATAGACATAACTTTTTAGAATCTAGTTGAGTAACAGATGGTAGCCATCACTCTGCCTGACGGCAGTCAGAAAACATTTGATAGCCCGGTTACAGTCCTGCAGGTTGCTGAATCTATCGGCCCTGGACTGGCCAAGGCTGCGCTTGCCGGAAAGGTAAATGGCGAGGCGGTAGATGTTTCCTATCTGATCCAGCAGGACACTGACTTATCCATCATTACCGGGCGCGATGATGAGGGGCTTGAGATCATCCGCCATTCCTGTGCCCATCTGATGGCCAATGCTGTCCAGAATCTGTTTCCGGAAGCCCAGGTGACGATAGGTCCTGTGATAGAGAACGGTTTTTTCTATGACTTTGCCTATGAAAGGCCTTTTACGCCGGAAGATCTGGAAGCCATAGAAAAGGAAATGGAGCGTCTGACCAGGGAAAACATTCCTGTTGCCCGCTCGGTGATGAGCAGAGCCGATGCCAAAGCGCTGTTTAGCGACATGGGTGAAAACTACAAAGTTGAAATTATGGAAAGCATTCCCGGTGATGAGGAGCTTTCCTTTTACAAGCAAGGCGATTTTATTGACCTGTGCCGTGGCCCCCACGTTCCGGCTACCGGCGCTATCAAGTCTTTCAAGTTAATGTCTGTGGCTGGTGCCTACTGGCGTGGCGACTCCAGCAACGAAATGCTGCAGCGTATTTATGGCACCGCCTGGAATGACAAGAAAGACCTGAAACAATACCTGCATATGATCGAAGAGGCAGAGCGCCGGGATCATCGCAAACTCGGGAAACGCTTTGAGCTGTTTCATTTTCAGGAAGAAGCCCCGGGCATGGTGTTCTGGCATCCGAAAGGCTGGACTGTTTACCAGATTATCAGGGATTACATGCAGGATATCTGGCGGCAGAACGGCTACCAGGAAATCAATACGCCGCAGCTGGTGGATTATTCATTGTGGGAAAAGTCCGGCCATGCGGACAAGTTCGCCGACGAAATGTTCAGTGTTGAATCAGATAACCGCATGTATGCGATCAAGCCAATGAACTGTCCCTGTCATGTTCAGGTCTTTAATCAGGGGCTGAAAAGCTACCGCGACTTGCCCTTGCGTCTGGCTGAATTTGGGGCCTGTCATCGCTATGAGCCCTCCGGTGCCATGCATGGTCTGATGCGCGTGCGCAGTTTTACCCAGGATGATGCGCATATATTCTGCGCAAAAGAAGATATTCAAAGTGAAGTGTCCGAGTTTATTCAACTGGTGAACAAGGTTTACAACGATTTTGGCTTTGAGGAAGTGTTGTTGAAATTATCAACACGACCTGAGAAGCGCGTAGGGTCTGATGAGATCTGGGATGAAGCAGAAAAGGCGCTTGAAGTTGCCCTGAACGAAACTGGCAAGCCCTGGGATCTGCAACCCGGCGAAGGTGCCTTCTATGGACCGAAGATCGAATTCACTCTGAAGGACTGCATGGGTCGACAGATGCAGTGTGGCACCATTCAGGTAGATTTTTCCATGCCGGGAAGGCTGGGCGCTGAGTATGTGACCGAGAACAATACCAAGGCAACGCCGGTGATGTTACACCGGGCAATTTTTGGTTCATTTGAACGATTTATTGGCATTCTGATCGAGCATTACGAAGGGGCATTTCCGAGCTGGCTGGCCCCGGAGCAGGCGGTAATTCTGAATATTACTGACAAACAGGCCGATTATTGTGAAAAAGTAGTGAAATCATTGCAAAACAAGGGCTTCCGTGTAAAAGCTGACTTGAGAAATGAAAAAATCGGCTTTAAAATCCGCGAGCACACGCTGCAGAAGATTCCTTACTTGCTGGTTGTTGGTGATAAGGAAGTGGAAGCAGGGTCGCTGGCTGTTCGTGACAGGACCGGGAATGATCTGGGAGTAATGACTGCCGATGAATTCGCGATTTTATTACAACAGGATGTAGACCACCTGGGCCGCGTAAGTGACCCGGTTGAAGCTTAAAAAATCTAGTAAAACATAGCGGAGAATTTAATTATCAAGCGAGATAGTGACAAGAGCAAGAAAGCACTGGTAAACGACGAGATCTTAAGTGATCCCGTGCGTTTAATCCTTTCCGATGGTGGACAGCAGGGGATAGTAAGCCTTGAAGAAGCCAGGGGATTTGCAGATGAAGCGAAGCTGGATCTTGTATTGATTTCTCCGGATGCCGAGCCACCTGTTTGCAAGATTATGGATTTTGGCAAACATGTGTTTGAGCTAAAGAAACAGAAAGCAGCGAACAAGAAGAAGCAAAAAGTAATTCATATCAAGGAGATGAAGTTCAGACCAGGGACGGAAGAAGGAGATTATCAGGTAAAACTACGCAACCTGATACGTTTCCTCGAAGATGGGGACAGGGCCAAGGTGTCATTACGATTCCGTGGCCGTGAGATGGCCCATCAAGAGTTGGGTGCAGAGATGATGATGCGTATCAAGGAAGATCTCCTGGAATATGGCACGGTCGACCAGGATCCTAAAATGGAAGGTCGTCAGTTAACCATGGTCCTCGCACCTTTAAAGAAAAAGAAGCAGTAACCTTCCCACTTAATTGCCGGAAAACTCCCGTCAATAACGGGGGCAGGGGACTTGTTTCATTTTATTAATCGTAAAGGGGTATGCCTTCAGGAAAGGCTAAACCACCTTTAAATGCGGAGTTGTAAAAATGCCTAAGCAGAAAGTACACAGTGGCGCGGCCAAGCGTTTTAAAAAAACGGGGTCGGGTATCAAGCGTAAAAGCGCTTATAAAAGCCATATCCTCACCAAAATGACCACCAAGCGTAAGCGTCAGTTGCGCGGAACCCAGCAGGTCAATCCTGCAGACATGGGTAACGTCAAACGCATGTTGCGTCTGGTTTAGTGGTCGAATTAATCAAGAACTGAGGATAGGAAAATGGCACGAGTTAAACGCGGGGTTGTAGCCCGACGCAAGCACAAGAAAGTATTAAAACAGGCTAAAGGGTATTACGGTGCCCGTAGCAGAGTATTCCGTGTAGCCAAGCAGGCTGTCACCAAGGCTGGACAATATGCCTACCGTGACCGTCGTGTGAAGAAACGCGTATTTCGCGCACTCTGGATTACACGTATCAATGCCCAGGCAAGAGAACTGGGAATGTCCTACAGCCGCCTGATTGCTGGCTTGAAAAAGGCGAACATTGAAATGGACCGCAGGGTTCTGGCCGATCTGGCTGTCAATGACAAAGCCGCTTTTTCTGCTGTTGTCGAACAGGCCAGGGCTGCCCTAGTAGCCTGATAACCGGGACCGGGCTGCTTCTCTGGAAGCAGCCTGTTTTGTAACAAGGTTGTCATGGGTAATTTGTCAGCATGGAAAATCTAGACGCGCTTACCAGCGATGCACTACAGGCAATTGAACAGGCTCAGGATATACCCGGGCTTGAACAACTGCGTGTGCAGTATTTGGGGAAAAAAGGCAGCTTAACCGATCTTTTAAAAGGCCTCGGTAAGCTCGACTCCTCTGAAAGACCGCAGGCCGGCGCCTCTATTAATGCGGCAAAGGGCAAGGTTCAGGATGCACTGGAAGCACGCAAGCTAACGCTAAGTGCTGAAGCAGCTGCCAGTCAGCAGATAGCCGAAGCCGTTGATGTCACCCTGCCGGGTCGCCGTCAGAGTGCCGGGGGACTGCATCCCGTGACCCGCACCCTGCAGCGTATTGAATCTATTTTCACCTCGGCCGGCTTTGATGTCGTGCAGGGGCCTGAAATAGAGGATGACTATCATAATTTCGAAGCCCTCAATATTCCGGCTCACCATCCCGCCAGAGCCATGCACGATACTTTCTATTTTGACTCCGGTTTACTGCTGAGGACCCATACCTCTACCGTTCAGGTCAGGGTGATGGAAAAGGGTGAAGCACCGTTCCGATTTATTTGTCCGGGACGGGTATACCGTTGTGATTCAGATCTGACGCATACGCCGATGTTTCATCAGGTTGAAGGCATGCTGGTGGATGAGAATGCCACCATGGCAGACCTGAAAGGCCTGCTGGTGGAATTTTTGCAGGTATTTTTTGAGGCTGACCTGGATGTACGTTTTCGGCCGTCCTATTTCCCGTTTACAGAACCCTCGGCAGAAATGGATGTGCAATGCGTATCCTGCAAAGGTGAGGGCTGCCGGGTGTGCAGTCAAACCGGTTGGCTGGAAGTCGGGGGTTGCGGCATGGTTCATCCCAACGTGCTGAGATCTTCAAACGTGGATCCGGAAAAATACACCGGTTTTGCTTTTGGGATGGGCGTGGATCGATTGGCCATGTTGCGCTACCAGATCAATGATCTGCGTTTGTTGTTTGATAATGACCTGCGTTTCTTACGCCAGTTCAGTGAAGGGCAGGGTATATAAGCATGCAATTCAGTGAAAGCTGGTTAAGAGAATGGGTTAATCCCGATATTGATACCGACACGCTGGTGGCGCAGCTCACCATGGCGGGGCTGGAAGTCGATAGTGTCAGTGCGGCGGCCCAGGATTTCAGTGGTGTCATCATTGCAGAAGTTCAAGGGGTTGAAGCTCACCCTGATGCTGACAAGCTTCGCGTTTGTCAGGTATTCAATGGCACAGAGGTACACCAGGTAGTGTGCGGTGCAACGAATGTTGCCGCCGGCCAAAAAATAGCCTACGCCACTGTTGGCGCTGTATTAGGCAAGGATTTCAAGATTAAAAAAGCCAGGCTGCGCGGTGTTGAATCGTTTGGCATGATTTGTTCCGCCGAGGAACTGGGCCTGGCAGAACAGTCCGATGGCATCATGGTGCTTCCCGCAGACGCTGAGCCAGGCACTGATATTCGTAAATTCCTTTCTCTGGATGATACGCTTATCGAGGTCGACCTGACGCCAAACCGGGGTGATTGTTTAAGTATTGCCGGGATAGCCCGGGAAGTCGGGGTGTTAAACAATATACCGGTAAGCTCACCCGTAATTGAAGACGTCCCTGCACAGATTAACGAAACTTTCCCTATTGCTCTGCAAAACCCCGAACATTGTCCGCGTTATCTGGGCAGAGTGCTGAGAAACATCAACCAGAATGTAACCTCACCGCGCTGGTTACAGGAAAGGCTGCGACGCAGCGGTATCAAGAGCATAGACCCGGTCGTCGATGTCACCAATCTGGTATTGATGGAACTGGGCCAGCCCATGCACGCCTTTGACTACGAGAAGCTCGACGGTGGAATCAATGTCAGGCTGGCGCAAAACAAAGAAAAGCTGACGCTGCTGGACGGCAAGGAAGTTGAATTAAACCAGGATACCCTGCTTATTGCTGATGCCAATAAATCCCTCGCAATAGCCGGTGTAATGGGCGGTCTTGACAGCTCAGTGCAGGCATATACCCGGCATATCTTTCTTGAAAGTGCTTTCTTTACGCCTCAATGTATTGCCGGTGTGGCCCGATCCTATGGCCTGCAGACGGATGCCGCGCATCGTTTTGAACGTGGTGTCGATTTCGATTTGCCGCGCCGCGCGATGGAGCGGGCAACAGCCTTGCTGCTGGACATTGTGGGCGGTGAGGCCGGGCCTGTCATAGAAGCCGTGCAATCCCTGCCTGAAGCCAGGACAGTCTCATTAAGAGCCGAGCGGATTTCCCGTATTCTTGGCATTTCCATGAGTGCAGACCAGGTTGAAGCGATTTTAACGGGGCTGGGGCTTGTGTTGATTGGCAAAGACGCAGACAGCTGGACATTTTCCGTGCCTTCCTGGCGCTTTGATATCGCCATAGAAGAAGACCTGGTGGAAGAGCTGGCGAGGATATTTGGTTACGATAATCTGCCTGTCACTGAGCCGCTCAGTCGTTTTTCCCTGAAGCCCCAGGTTGAGGCAAAGGTTGGATTACCCGCTATACGGGAACGGCTCACCGCACTGGGCTACCAGGAAGTCATTACCTACAGTTTTGTTGATAAGAAGCTTGAGTTGCTTCTGGGCGCCGACGAGGAGCAGCTGCTTCCTCTGGCAAATCCCATTTCCCAGGATATGTCTGTGATGCGCACAAGCCTGTGGCCTGGCTTGCTCGCAACCCTTCAATACAATCATCACCGTCAGCAAAACCGTGTAAGAATATTTGAATCCGGCCTAGTATTCTCTAATATTAACAATGAGATAGAGCAGAAGCCTAAAGTAGCCTCTATCTTGTGGGGAAGCCAGTTTCCAGAGCAGTGGGGAGAGCAGGGCGCCTCTGTGGATTTCTTTAATATGAAAGGCGATCTGGAATCTCTGCTTGGCCTGACCCTTGAACAGAACAGCTTTGCTTTTGTCGCTGATTCCCACCCTTCACTGCAACCCGGTCAAACGGCGCGCATTGATCGTGACGGAAAAACCATTGGCTGGATTGGCGCCTTATCCTTGCAGGCTCAGCAACACATTGATATTAATGGAAAAGTTTACCTGATGGAGCTGGATCTTGAGTCTGTTGGGGGGGCCAGATTGCCGGTTTATCAGGAACTTTCTCGATTTCCGTCAGTACGTCGTGACCTTGCTGTCATCGTGGACGTCGTTCAGGAAGTCGGTGAAATCCAGGCCGCCATCAGGGAAAAGGCCGGAGAACTGCTCTCAGGGAGCGTTATTTTTGACGTATATCAGGGCCAAAACATTGAAAAAACTAAAAAAAGTCTTGCAATAGGCTTGACCTTCCAGCATCCTTCCCGCACTCTTACGGATGAAGAGATAAACGCAATAATTAATAACTGTATCAAGGTCCTAGAAGCACAATTTAATGCTGAGTTAAGGATGTGAGCAGGCGCTTTTGACGTGTAATTTGCGTATTTTGCGAGTCAGTTGGTAGATAAATAATCGGCATCAATCGAATATTAATAAGAGGAGTTTTTCCTCTTGATAACCGACCGTAGACTGAATGTAATTGACCAGAGCTAGAGCAAGATAATAGCAAAGTAATAGCAAGGCTAGAAAAGGGTAAGAGCTATGTCCGGTGGTGCGCTGACAAAAGCAGAGATGGCTGAAAAGCTGTTTGATGAGATGGGTCTCAACAAGCGGGAAGCCAAGGAGCTTGTAGAGCAGTTCTTTGAAGAAATCAGGCTCTCGCTGGAAGGCAACGAGCAGGTGAAACTGTCAGGCTTTGGCAATTTTGATCTGCGCGATAAACGCCAACGTCCAGGACGAAACCCCAAAACCGGTGAGGAAATTCCAATACAGGCCCGCCGTGTAGTGACCTTCCGCCCAGGACAGAAATTAAAATCAAGAGTTGAAGATTATGCTGGAACCAAGTCATAACGCAGAACTGCCTGAAATTCCTGCTAAACGCTATTTCACCATAGGTGAAGTCAGTGAACTCTGTGATGTAAAGCCCCATGTACTTCGTTACTGGGAGCAGGAGTTCACCCAGCTAAAACCCGTCAAACGCAGAGGCAACCGACGCTATTACCAGCGCCAGGATGTGATGCTGATCCGCCAGATCAGGGAGCTCCTCTACGAACAGGGTTTTACCATTGGTGGCGCCAGACAGCGCATGGCAGGCAGTGATACCTCGGAAGAGACCCCTGCAGTCAATAAGCAGCTGGTCAGGGATCTGATTAGCGATGTTGAGGAAGCCCTGAAAGACCTGGCCTGATACACAGCTAGTCTCTCAATAGTAAACCCGTTTAAAATACAGATTACGTCGGAGTGTAGCGCAGCCTGGTAGCGCACCACACTGGGGGTGTGGTGGTCGTCGGTTCAAATCCGGCCACTCCGACCAATTTAATCAAAGAGTTACAGAGGTTTCCTCTTCAATTAATCACCTTCCTTGGTGATTAGCCAACAAATAGCCAACATATTTATACTCTAGATTTGCCGCCCTAAAATAATAATCAATTATTTTCCAGTCTAATGATCCATTCTAATTATGAACATCACTAATTCTTGCCTATACTGTGCATGTTTGTGTTCGAGCTATAGCTTATTTTAGGAATGCAAAGGCTATTAATTTTTTCTTTTCTAATCATCGGCTCCTGCTTTTGGTGAGAATCCACTAGATGAAATTTTCTTGCATAGCGAAAGATCTGTGAAATGAATAGATTCAATAAGCACCCTGATGCCAAACCAAACTCAACCAGTGAGTTCTACTCTGATCCACATTGGTGTTGTCTAGCGATGGCCTTTCCAGAGATGGAAAACTCAGACCGATTTAGGCAGGAGACACTGTTTACAAGCACTTTTATCAGATGTCAGCCAGAGCTAAATCTAGAGCAGTCAGAAACAATCTCTGCAATAGATAACAAGTGGAAAAAAGTCACTAATGGTGCGCAGTTAGATGGCACAGAGCCTTCTATTACTTTTGAAGAGTTTGCTGAATGGGGTATTAGGTATCCGGTAGGGTAGGTTTAGGAGCGACAACTAACCTTCAGACTTGCCTACCTCAGGTTGTAATTGATAAATTCTTGAACTACCTGTTCTGACAACATGTGGCCTTCTCCAGCCACTATCTGAGCTGTTTCCATCCCAAAGTAGCTATCTATAGTCGATATTCTCTCAGAGCTATATAGCTCATCTTGATCGCCCATAATCAGCTTAGTTACCTTCGGCCTAACCAATGTGTTGTTTGCAAAAGCTGCATCAAGTCGATTGGTTAGCGGTGGTCGAGAGTAATACATGCGATCTTTCGCGCTTGCCGCTCCTAAAACTGGCGATAGCAGTAGAACCTTATCAGGAGTGACGTCTATACCTATGAGGGCTAGTAATGTTAAGTAAGCGCCATAGGAGTTTGCGATTATGGGTTTAGTGGGCTCTTCTTTGATCTTTTCTTGAATGATTTGGACTTGATGCACAGGTTCCTGTCGTAGGAATTGAGAACTAACAGCTACACCACCGAACTCATCTGCAATGCCTGCCAGATAGATAGCCAGTCCCTTCTGGAGACTACCGCCACGGCCTGTAATGTAAAGGATGCTTTTCATGGTTTATGTCATGCGAATACAGCTATTTATCTCTGATTAAGACTATTGTCATAAGATTCAAAGACTAATACAACGCATTCTAATTCCTTGACTGTGACAGAAGAATGGCTATTATAAAGACATCATTTAGAGAGGGCTGACGCCCCACCAACCTGCAGCTGTGCAAGGTGGTATCCCATAAGGGAATGTGGCCTTAAGGCAACGACAGCGTCAGCCTCCATTTGATAACCAACTGGGGGTTTTTTTATGTCTGCAAAAATTACATTTATTAAATCGCATCCAGACTTTATAAGTGGTTCCGCCTTGCGCACACGAAAGCGCATCTCTGGCCATAGTGAGCACTGTTACTCTGGTTCGTCCACGAACTACTGGATAAAACGAACAGGTAAAGGAAGTTATTTGGAGCTATACCAGACCACAGAAGATTCGCCAATAGAACGCCAATATCCGGGAACATATTCTCAAAACGAATTGCAAAAATATTTTAGTGAAGCAGGCTTTTTTATAGATGATAAAGAGTGGCTTCAGGAGGAATTAAATTCTCCAGATATATTCCCAATCCATCCTACATATGTTGGAATTGATATAAGTATGAGTATCGGAAAGTATCAACAAAATGAATTGAGACAGAAAATGGCAGATATAATCCAATTCAATCCTCCCGCTAATGCGCCAGAAGAGTCGAAAATTAGACCTACCTTTATACATAGCTTTTCAGAAACTAAGCTACTTGCTGATAATGGTGACGCTCGTGCCCAATTTGATCTCGCACTTATGTATCACTTAGGTGAGGGTGTTTCGCAGAATAATGCCGAGTCAGTAAAATATTGGAGACTTCTGGCTATGCGGGGCCATCCGGTTTCACAGTACAACTTGGGGGCCTCATACTTAAGGGGCATAGGCGTCCAAATGAATTATCTTAAGGCATTCAATTGGTTTCGGCGGTCGGCAATGCAAAAGCATATTGATGGATTATTTGGGATGGGAACAATGTATTTAAATGGTTATGCTACTCCTATTGACAATTTCAGAGCATACATATGTTTTTCTATAGGCTCACAATTGGGTGATAATGTTGCTGGTGAATTTGGAGACTCATCTTCGAAAGACCTCACAAAAAAAGAGATAGCTGAAGCGAACAAGTTAATAAGCAAGTGCTTTGAATCTGACTTTAAGGATTGCCCTTTCTAATGAAAAAAATACTGTTTCTAGTTTTAATGAGCTTGTTAATAACCGCATGCGTCTCAGCATAAGAGATGAATGCTATAAGGACATGGTCAAATTCTAGACTATGTAATGCATATATGGATATTCCATCGATAAGTCCATATAGCAATGCCTATTTAACGATAATTAATGAGAAAAGAATTGACTGTTATCAGTATGGAAATGTCGCTCAAAGAAAGCGAGCTGTAGACAAAGACTTCTCCGAGAAATTAGAAAAATTTGGAGAGTCAACCAGTGCAGCCAGCCAACCACCAAAACCTGCAGCTGTCCAATTAGTCCGTTCTGAAACAGCTGATTATTACCAAAATGGGATTTTAAGAAGACAAAGACGATGTGAATATAGTGATGGTACAGTACAGTATACTGTCAGTGCTTATGGCTGTCCTCAGACAAAATAGAGATAGTCATTATGAACAAAATACTGCTCCTACTATTACTATTTCCTGCATTGGCTATTGCTCAGCCTGACTTTGAAGAGACAAAAGCATTGGCTGAGGCTGGTGTCGATTATGCACAGCATAATTTAGGTTTTATGTATGCCACCGGAGATGGCGTTCCTAAAAACATGCAAGAAGCAATCAAGTGGTATCTGTTAGCTGCCGACCAAGGTCAACCTGATTCTCAAAATAATTTGGGTAAGATTTACTACAATGGTGAGGGAGTGCGTCAGAGTTATGAGGAGTCTTATTCTTGGTATATGAAAGCTGCTCTACAGGGTATTTCAGAAAGTCAGTATTTTATAGGTAATATGCATAACCAAGGACATGGTGTAAAACAAGATTATAGAGTAGCGCATTCTTGGTTTGAGTTAGCGGCCAAACAAGGACACCCACTAGCTCTTTTAGCGTTAGGTGCGCATTACTTTATGGGTCAACGCAAAATTAATAGGACACCCACTCTCAATAGTGCTTAAAAAAATGTAATTATCCTATTCAGCAGCTC
>JAUHWU010000096.1 GCA_030427065.1 Gammaproteobacteria bacterium
GCTTCTTCATAAGCAGTGAATTTCTGCGCTGAAAAAAATGACAAGAATCATGGAAGTCTCTTCACTGGTTTGCCTTGTAGTGACTAAATGTTGGAAAATCAGGCTATTCTGCTATTTCTTATTAATACGGATATTGAAAAAATACTTTCGAAAACAAGGGGTCCGGTTCCATGCGAATTCACAGTCGTTTATTTCTTCTATTGATACTTGTTACAGCCTGCTTTACCGCCCAGGCACAGGCGCAGGGTCCTTATGCGGTAAAAGGCGGAATGTGGTCTGATTCATCCACCTGGTCTGGTGGCGCGCTGCCAGGCGCGGGGGATATCGTCACTATTGGCGCGGGCATGGATGTGGTCCTGGACGTCAGTCCACCGGCATTGCATGGCATTAACCTGAGCGGCACGCTGACTTTTGCTGATGGCGAGGAGCTGGAGCTTATTACCGAGTGGATACTGAACCGCGGCAAGCTGGAAATTGGCACTGAAAGCGATCCTTTCACGGGCAAGGCGACTATTACACTCACTGACAATGTCACTGGTGAAAATATCAATGGCATGGGTGACCGCGGCATTCTGATGGCGCCCGGGATTTTGAGTCTGCACGGCGATCGTGAAAACGCCTGGACCAAACTGTCGGAAACCGCCGAGGCTGGCGCTACCCGTATTAACGTTCTTGATGCCAGCGGCTGGAAAGTCGGTGACGAAATCGTCCTGGCCTCGACGGATTTTAATCCCCGGCAGGCCGAGAGACGCCACATTACGCGCATCAGGCGCAATACGATCACCCTGGATGAGCCGCTCGAGTGGATGCATTACGGCGAAATCACCTACGGCGTTGATGAGCGCGGCGAAGTGGGCCTGCTGACACGCAACATCAAGGTGCAGGGTTCCGAATCTGCCGAGGAAAGTTACTTCGGCGGACATATGATGGCGATGGACGGCAGCACCATGACGGTGTCCGGCATCGAGTTATATCGTATGGGGCAGCACATGGAGCTCGCGCGCTACCCGATCCACTGGCATATCAACGGCGACGTGACCGGGCAATACATCAAGAACTCCGCGATTCATGACACCTACAACCGCTGTGTAACTATACATGCCACGGACAACCTGCTGGTTGAAAACAACGTCACCTACAACACTGTCGGGCACTGCTTCTTTATGGAAGACGCTGTAGAGACCGGTAACATGGTCGTAAAAAATCTTGGCATTCAAACCAAATGTCATCCGACCCTGCCGTGTCAACCGACAGGTCTTTTCCTGCCTATCCAGAATGAGGATGGTCAGAAGGCCGATCATATCCTGCTGCCCTCGGACAACACCGCGGCAACATTCTGGATCACCAACCCGGATAATACCTACCGGGATAATGTGGCGGCGGGGTCTGATTCCACAGGCTTCTGGATGGCCTTTCCCACCAATGGCATAGGGGCCTTTCTGGGCACCGAGAAAGGCGAAAATACCTGGCCCGGACGCAGCCCGTTGCGTGAGTTCAGCGGCAACGTCGCCCACTCGAATTTTGACGGTTTTATGCTCGATCGCGGCCCCAGACCTGACAACACTTTTGGTATTGCTGGTCCCAACCTGATCAGCCGCGCCGATCCCGGTGATCCGAATAGCGAGATAGTGTTGGCACATTTTGACAATTTTACCGGCTACAAGAACAGCAATAACGCTATCTGGGGTCGTGGTGAAATGCACCTTTATACCAACCTTAAACTGGCCGATAACGCGATCGGCTTCACCCATGCGTCCGGTGCTCCAGGTGCCGCGCCTTACACCTCACGGGTCGTTGACTCACTGTTCGTGGGGGAGAGCGACAATATCGGCAACCCCAGCAGACCTGAGGAAATCGCTTACGGTCGCAGCCTGCCAGCCGCTGCTCCGGATTACCCGATCCGCGGCTACGAGTATTATGATTTTCACCACGAAGTGGAAAATGTCACCTTCGTAAACTACGAAGCCAACGAGCTTCGCGATGCGGGCGCTCTCTCCTATCTGTTGTTCACCAGCTTCGGCATGAGCACCTCGAACTGGGTCAAGGACCTGACATTCCAGAATGCCAAGCCGGTCAGCTTCCCGCCGATCCAGAGCCGCTGGGCGGCAGATTTAGGGCGTAGTTCCGCCTATAAGAGTGCGGCGTTCCAGGATCTGGACGGCTCGGTCAGCGGAATTCCCGGTGCCTACATAGTCATCGACAACGGCATCGCCGCCGATGAAGAAACCTGCCAGATGAAGCAAGCCTGGAATGCTGCAGTGTGTGAGGGGGACATGGGGCGCCTTAGTATCTCTGGTAATTTCGGCGGGTTCCAGAATAACCCCATTACCGAACCGATCATCCTCGAACGCAATATGAAGCGCTTTGAATATGTCGGACAAACCACAATAGGTAGTGGAGCCCAGATAAATGTCGAAACCGCCAGGGAGTCGCTGTCCCTGACCCTGTCGGAAATGGACAAGGGCTCCTATGTGATTTTCCAACTTCCCGAATTCACCACTGCCGACAATGGTAAGGAACAACGCAGCCTGGCTGCGCTGAAGGGCGCCAGTGAGACCTCATACTTCCGCGATGACAATGGACTGTGGGTCAAGCTTGTGGCCACGGATATTGAAGCGCCAACTGGTCCCGCAGCGCCTTTTAATCCCTTTGCTGCTGGTGGCCCCAGTGGTCCCTGTAGCGGAATCTGTATCGACGTCAGCAGGTAAGTTCAGTCTCGCTGAATGAATAAAAAAACTCCGGCTCAAACCGGGGTTTTTTTGTTTTAGTGGACTGTAAAATGAAATTTTTCTGGCGCATCCCATTTCCTTTGCTTTAAATTAGCAAATAAAGTTTATTTGACCGCCTGAAATTGCATTTTTCATTCCTACTGGAGAATATTTATGTCGCGTTTAGTTCTGCTGGCCCTGGTATCGGCCCTGTTTTCCTGCTCTAGCGTCACCGATAAATCCGGACTCTACAGCGAAACTGACAACGTGCTGACAGATCGAGGCCGGGAGATGTATTTCGATTCCAATAATTCCCGCCGCGGTAGAATAGTTTGTACCTACAGAGATGGTAGCGTATTAAAAGTGGAAGCTGGTTATACCTGCCCGGCAGTATATCCTGATCAGGACTAGTCACTGGTTGCTACAATTGATCTGATTTCGGCTATGAATCAGGGTAGTTGACTTGTCCCGTTAAAGGAAAGCAGATGATAAAGTTCAACACCAGACATGCAGCTCAACTGATCGCGGCAGCCCTCCTCGTAGCGGCTATCACGCAGTTGGTGTATGTCATTCTCGGCGGCGGCGGAAACGCCCATATCGCCTATCCTATCTGGCGAATAGAGACGTTGTCTGCTTTGATCGTCGCGCTCTTTTCCTTCGTCATCATCAAGCGCAATGCGCTGGTCGGGGGTTGCCTGGCGGTGGCCGGAGTATTTAATGTGATCCAGACTGGCATGGGCCTGACCATGTTCTACCAGCTGGGTTATGGCGGTGAAACGCCGCCCAATGATGTCTTCTTCCCCGTACTGCGAATGTCCTTTTTTCTCTACTTTGCTGCCAAAGCAGCAACGGGTGTGGCAGCTATCACGCTTGGCATGGAACTGTGGCAGACAGCAGATGGGGGAGTCTGGCGCAATGTCGGCTTACTGGTTGGGCTTGCCGGTCTAGGGGCGCTGCTGCTCAATGTTGCCGCCATGATGTTGGGGCTGGGCGTAGTGCCTTTCGCGGGTGCGCTTGGTGCCCTCGCGGCAGTGTTTACCGCACTTGCCCTGATACGTGTGATCAAGCCAGCCGATACCGGGCTGGTGCCCTGACTGCCGCGTATGGCGTTTCCCGAAATGAAAGGGTCAGAAATGAAAGGGTCAGAAATGAATAGGGCAGAGTAATTTGATTTTCAAGTTACTCTGCCCCATTTTTATATGGCTCATTGTTTTAGTTATGCTTAGTGGCATTGTCTGGAGAATGATCCTTCCCTGGATCTCCGAAAATCCTGAAAAACAGCAGGAATATTAATTTTTCAGGCCGTATACCACCTGCACTCCCCGGGCAGAAACTACCTGTACATCGACTATTCCATCGTCATTAGCGTCCACTATGCGATAGGCCAGACCCGTTTCGTCCGCTCGTTCTTGCCAGAATGCCTCGGTTTCAGCATTCAAAGGTAAAACGTAATAAGAAGGCCTCAAACGAAGCTCTCCGATACTGATAACACCTGTATCGCGACTGATTGTGGCAGAAATTTTTCGCCCACTGAGTGAGCTCAGAAAATTATCTGCCATCACAAAAGGCTGAATCTTTTGTTCACGTCCATCACGGTAAATCACGGAGAAATAGTATTCTTGATCTGACTCATCCCGTCCAGTTGGCAAATTAAAGCCTGTTGATATTCTTTCGCCTATCCCAGACGCCACACCTTTAAAATCAAAAGTCCCTGAGAAAAACAGTTTGCCGTTGCTCACCATGACATTACCATCATCGGCAACTGAGGAATTCAGGCCCAGCATCCGCAGGTCAGCATAGAAATTCACCGGGTCGGCAGAGGCGGGTACCACAAGGGAAGCTATACGGTTACTGGCCACTACCATGGCACCGTTTGCACGCATACTTACCCCTTCAGGAAATCCGGAGCCCACCACGTTGGCAGATATCACCCTGCCCACAACATTTACACCCTGTGTCAATGCACTGATGGTGCGAAGGCCGTCGCTGTCCTGCACAGAGTCAGTAATTGAAAAAGTAATGACGCCAGTGTCCGGATCAAAGCTCACTGTGACACTGGTACCACCATTCAGCGAACCGGAAAAACCTTCATTCAGAGATTCTTCTCCTGTCACTCCGCCGATACTGACATCGGCCGGATTAATGGCATTGGCCAGTTCCTGCAGAAACAGGTTTAGTTCCTCCTCTGGTACCGAACCGCCCAGTGCCTGGTTAAGTGAGTCCCGGGACAGCAACGCCTTATTCGCCGGCTTGATAGGAATGGAGTTCTCCAATTGGCTATCCACATCGGAATCTGCACTGGAAGACTGTTCCGCGGCTTCCAGCAAGGAATCGCTTTGCTCCTGCGTAAGAGGAACCCCCAGATTAACGGAACTGGAGACAATCTTGCCCAGATCCTGCAACACTGCCTGACGCGCATCGCCGCCTGCCGGCAGGGTTGTTAACACATTGACCGCAGAAGACACTGCTTTGACGACAGACTGCTGCACAACTTCTTTCTGAATACCTGACAGTTCTGCCGGCTCGTCCCCATTATTGGTCTTGCTATCCAACGCTGTTAGCAGAGTAGAAAAGCTGTTGAGCATCTGCTTGCCGCTATCACCACTGGACGTTGCACCTGTCGAATCACCATTGGCCGTACTTTGACGTGCGGCATCGCCATTAATACTGGCAAGATCGCCAAATGCATTGAGCGTGTCGATCACTTCATCATCATTGGCATCCTCAATAGAGCCGGCCAGGGTCTGCGCCAGGTTGACACTCGCTGCGGCACCTTCGGCTAAAGAGTTAAATGTCTCTGGCGAAATGATGTCACCATCACTCTCAGGTATAACGATGACACTGATGATGTTGTTAATGATTGCATTCTCATCCGGATCGGGTACTGGTGCAGGAACCGGTATCGGTTCAGGCGCAGGTTCCGGTATTGTCGGCGGGGGTGGCGGTGGGGGCGGTGGGGGCGGAGGCGCTTGTACTGAAAAAACCGTGGAAGCTATGGATACATCCGTGTCGACTAGCGTATACAAGAGACTGAAATCGCCAGCCTGATCAATCAACAAGTTCGGGAAGACCGCTACGCCATCCGCGGCACTGACAGCACTTGGCGTACCACCACTGAAAGTACCACCGGTCAGGGTGACGGTCACCGTCGCTCCGGCTACCGGGTTGTTTTCACTATCCACCACCTGAACCGCTGGTGGTCCCTGCACAGCCTGAGTCGTAAGCGTGACACCTGGAGAGGTCACCAGGGTCAATGTCAGGGTGGGTGTTGCTTCCTCTTGCTGCCATTCGCTGTCTCCCCAGTTGCCTTCACCCCATACCAAACCCACGGCCATAGCCTGGGTTGATAGGAGCAATACACTGGGGAACAGCAAGAATTTTATAATGAGTGCTTTCATGTGGGTACCTGCCTTTGGTTATTCAACTATATGCCGTTCACTCCGGCAAGTTGGTACAGTTGTTATTGTCCACGGTATTGACGCCGCCTGAAATCAGATCAAGATTCGATCCCAGACCGAACCCCCCCCCAAAATTGATACATTGAATACCGGTATCATTGTTGGAGATAACGGCTTTTTCGCTTCCGATATAGGAGTAAAGAAAGGAACCATTATTCATTTCTATTCCAGTCGTGTTGTTGTCAATAGTAGTCGCAAGACCACCACCAAAAATTGCTGAACCACCCTCCTGCAATAACAGGCCCTGGTTGGCATTATCTGAAATATTTGCACCTCCCAGGGTGACGCTGCCGCCCGCGAAGGCAAGCACACCTATATTGTTACCGGTTGACTGGGAAAGGCCTGCGCTAGATGCCCCCATCCAGATTTTGCTGCCGTCAGTTGTATCAATGCCAACATTGAAGCCACTGACGGAGACCCCCCCCAAGGATACGTAGCCCCCTTGGGCGGAGGCTACTCCTCTGGCTGCGCCTCCCGCCCCGGTGATAGTGGAGTTGTTTATTTCGCAGAAACCTTCTGATAAAGCTAATACACCATTAAAGCCCCCTTGCACTTGTATATTCAGATCAGTTCCCCTAAGACTCCCGTTTTTAAAACAAAGCAAACCGATTCCCGTGGTCACGATGTCCAGGTTTTCCAGCTCCAGATGATTGCCTTCGCCTGTAATTCCAATAAGACCAGTAAATACGGCAGGTGTATCAGGATCGGCGGATTTAATGGTGACATCATCTATGTCAATGGTCGTATTGCCCGTGCACGTACCACTGACGGAAATGCTGAGCGGGATATCAATTCCTCCAGGGAAGGCTGCATCCAGTGCTGGATCTACAGCATCGGAAAAAGACCCGCCCGCACAGTCGACGGATAGCTCAAAGGATTCGGCTATTCCACCTGATTCCAGCAATGCTATTTTGTTCTGCTGCTCCTGAACCAGGGATACCAGCACATCGAGATTATTGCGAAGAAACTCAAAATTGGCGTTAACCTCAAGGGCATCAGCGGCTGTACCGTTGGTGAACTCGTGAGGTATAACATCAACGTCGATTGCATCCGCGCCCTGTGCACCTGCCGCTATAGCCCCGAATATCAGCGTGGTAAAAGGACGATAGATGAATTTTTTAACCAGTGAAATATTGAAGTTGTTATTAAATTTTTTCATGCGTGATTATTCCTTTTAAAAGATCAGCCAGGCCGACTGAGGTTTTGTTTCTGACAGTTCAGGGAGCAGACCAAAGAGAGACCAGAAGCTCTCCCATACTGTCCTGACTATATTCTTCACGGCAGGATCTCCCGGTTTTGCTAATTCAGGTGTTTTTGATCCTCGCCTATGTCCTGACGCCTGGAACGGAGTTGTCTCACTTCAGCAGAATTAATTTCCTGATGGGCCGTGTTGAACAGTTGATAAAAGTTGTGGCAATAGGTGAAAGGATTAAACAGGTTGCAGTAAATTGAAAATCAGGCTGCGATGACAACGTTGATTTGTCGCGGCAGTCCTTGCCACACTTGCGCTGATTTGCGTGATCAAGTCAGCCGATTCGGCGCCAGCTCCCTGACAGTTCAGGCCGTGTTTATTATGGGCGGTGAAAAAGACCAGTCTTGTTTATCAGCTGTTTATTGATACGGTTTTGCTATGCAATTGCCTTGAAAATAATGCTAATGTTGCATTTCTAAAAAACAGAAATAAAAATATCTAGAGCTTAGGGGAGTCTTGTTCCATGCGAAAACACAGTCGTTTCTTTCTTCTTTCATTCCTCGTAACAGCCTGCTTATGCGGGCAGGCGCAGGCGCAGGGGCCGGCTGCGGTAAAAGACGGAATGTGGTCTGATGCATCCACCTGGTCCGCCGGCACTGTGCCGGGGCAGGGTGACGTAGTGACCATTGGTGCAGGCATGGACGTTATCCTCGACGTCAGCCCACCGGCGCTGAACGGCATCAATCTTAACGGCAGCCTCACTTTTGCTGATGGCGAGGAACTGGAACTCACCACCGAGTGGATCCTCAATCGCGGCAGGCTGGAGATTGGCACGCAAAGCAATCCTTTCACGGGTAAGGCGACCATTACGCTGACTGACAATATCCCTGATGAGAACATCAATGGCATGGGCGACCGCGGCATCCTGATGGCGCCAGGTGTGTTGAGTCTGCACGGTGATCGGAAAAATTCATGGACCAAGCTAGCGGAAACTGCCGAGGCCGGTGCAAGCCGTATCGAGGTCCTGGATGCCAGCGGCTGGCGTGTCGGTGATGAAATTGTGCTGGCGTCCACGGATTTCAATCCCCGGCAGGCCGAAAGGCGCCATATTACCCGCATTAGACGCAATCGTATTACGCTGGATGAGCCGCTTCAGTACATGCATTTCGGTGAAATCACCTATGGCGTGGATGAGCGCGGTGAAGTCGGTATGCTGACGCGCAATATCAAGGTGCAGGGCTCCGAGTCAGCGGAAGAGTCCTACTTTGGCGGGCATATTATGGCCATGGCCGGTAGCCACATGACGGTATCAGGCATTGAACTGTTCCGCATGGGCCAGCACCTGACGCTGGCCCGTTACCCGATCCACTGGCATATCAACGGCGACGTAGCCGGGCAATACATTAAGAATTCTGCGATTCACGACACCTACAATCGCTGCGTCACCATTCATGGCACCGATAATCTGCTTGTTGAAAATAATGTTACCTACAACACCACGGGGCACTGCTTCTTTATGGAAGACGCGGTCGAAACAGGCAACATGATCGTTAAAAACCTCGGCATCCAGACCAAGTGCCACCCGACCCTGCCCTGTGATTCCACTCACCTTGGTCCGGGTCGGCCGGCTTCCAATGGCCAAAGCTCGGAGCATGTTCTGCTACCCTCGGACAATACGGCATCGACTTTCTGGATCACCAATCCGGACAATAGTTACATCGACAATGTAGCAGCGGGGTCCGACGCGGTTGGTTACTGGTTCGCCTTGCCGGTGCACCCGATAGGGGCATTCGAAGGCACCGAGAGAAGTGCCAATACCTGGCCACGCCGCACCAAAGTGCGCGAGTTCAGCGGCAACACCGCCCATTCGAATTTTGACGGCTTCATGTTTGACCGTGGTCCAAGACCTGATAACACCTTCAGTGTTGCCGGCAGCAACTACCATGTCAGCTACGCGGACCCTTCTGACACAAGCAGCGAAAAGCTGGTGTCGGTGTTTGAGAATTTTACGGCCTACAAGAATCGCAATGGCGCTGTCTGGGGCCGGGGTGAATTGCACCTGTTCCCTAACCTGAGGGTGGCCGACAACGCTATCGGTTTTACCCATGCGGCTTCCCTGGTAGGGCAGACTGCCTATACCTCAAAGGTGATTGACTCGCTGTTTGTGGGGGAGAGCGACAACATCGGCAACCCCGAAACCCCCGAGGAAATTGCTTACGGTCGCAGCCTGCCAAACGGCATCCCGGATTTTCCGATCCGTGGTTATGAGTATTACGACATGCGTCATGATGTGGTGAATACCACCTTTGTGAATTTTGAACCCAACGAACTTCGTGATGCAGGCGCGATGTCCTACCTGATGTATACCAGCTTCGGGATGAGCATAGAGAACGCCGTTGAGGGTGCCAGATTCATCAATGCCAAGCCGGTCAGTTTTCCGCCGGAAGTGCGCAAATGGGCTTCCGACTTCGGGCGCCGCAATGCCTGGCGCGGTGCCGCCATCCATGACCTGGACGGCTCGGTCGGCGGTGTTCCCGGGGCCTATATTGTTCTGGATAACGGCATCGCTTCTGATGAAGATGCCTGTGAAATCAGACCGGAGTGGGGCGCTGCCGTGTGTCAGGGTGACTTTGGTTACTTCAGTGTCGGTGGTGGTTTCGGCTTCGGCAATGGCCCGATACCTGAGCCGGTGATGCTTAGCCGCAACGGCAGGCGTCTCGAATACATCGGTAATGCCACGATTCGCAGTGGCGCCGAAGTCAGAGTGGAAACCGGCAGGGATTCCCTGTCCCTTTCCCTGAGCCAAATGGACAACGGCGCCTCGGTGATCTTTGAATTGCCAGGATTTACCACTCCCGCCGGGGGCAGGGCACAAAACAATCTGGATGCGCTTCGCCACGCCAATGAGTCCTCCTACTACAAGGATGAGGAGTCCCTGTGGGTCAAACTGGTAGTCGATAATAAGGATGATGCCAGCGCCAGTCTTGATGTCACTCGGTAAGCTCAGCATTCCTGTATAAATAAAAAACCCGGCTTGGACCGGGTTTTTTATTGGCGCAAGCACAAGGCTGCTCACTCAAAACTGAAAATATCTTCCTCTTGCGGCCGCTCCATGCCGTCTTCCCAGTATTTTTCCCAGATGTGTGCCCAGGGCCGTCCGTACATGTCCGGTATCACGTACTTGATCACGTCACCTGGCGAGACTGGTGTTGGCGAGCCTTCAATCGGAAAGATTGTCTGCACGCATTCCACGAAAGGCTGCGGGTTGCCTTCCTCGAATCCGCTCAGCCTGACAACATTGCGGATAATACGCACCGGTTCCACCAGCACCTCGGGGTCATAAAGAATCGACTCGTGATTGAGGCCAAGGAAGTTGCCGTTGTCGTCACGGTTCGGCGTGTAGATCTCGATGGTCTGCATACGGTTCGAATGCTCGAAGGCTGCATGGCTGGTCCAGCCCTGGATGTTTGACGTCCAGGTGATCAGCACGTCGTCATCCCAGAAACCGATGGTCTCCCCGTACCAGCGCGGCACGTCTTCGCCAAGTCTTGGCACTTCGCCATCCATCTTGAACTCACGACCGATGTGAACATTGGTTATGAAATTACGCGCGACACCGGCGAGGATCTGCACCATGTTCGGGGTTACCATGATGGATTGTTCCCACAGCGCGGACTCGTGCCAGCGGCGCAGGAAGCCTTCCGGCCAGCAGTATTGCGACGGCCACTGAGGCGCATTGGTGTGACCATGGTGATAGGCCTCCTGGACCATG
>JAUHWU010000249.1 GCA_030427065.1 Gammaproteobacteria bacterium
TGACCTCAAACAAAAGCAGCATCTCCACGATGGGCACAATTATAAAAATAAGAAATAATACACGCATGATTATTGTAATTTAGTCTCTTGGGCAGTTATTCAGCAAGCTCAATACCTGAAAGGAGTCTGTTTCAATGTTCTTTATGTGGAGGCAAAAGTGCAGACATCAAGCCTGAAAGAGGAAATCTGGCAAATCGTAGCAGCTATTCCTCCTGGCAATGTCGCCACCTATGGGCAGATTGCCCGTCTTGCCGGATACCCCAACCACGCCCGCTATGTAGGCACTACCCTGAAAAATCTGCCCCATAATTCGCGCCTGCCCTGGCACCGGGTAGTGAACAGCAAAGGCCAACTTTCTTTTATGCCCGGCAGCCTGGCCTGGCTGAAACAGAAAAAAAAGCTCGAAATTGAAGGAATAGTATTGCTGGGCAATCAGCTCTCCCTGAAAAAATTTCAATGGCTTAACTGACTGTCAATGCTCGTTAAGTTTGTATTAATGCAATGATATTGCCGGCATAATTATAATAGGCAGAAAACAAGCAGAACATTTCAAGACGAGAGAATCAATATGCTAAAAAGCCAAGCCGTGAGTTTCAAGTCGAGGGTTTCCTGGTTCATCAGTTTTGGTTGCACAACCATACTGCTTTTTATCAGCACGATGCTGAGCGCCGCTCCTGCTGTATTCACAAAAGGTGAGCTGGTAATTCCTGAAGGCGCGGTGATCAGCGGTAATTCCAGCGCCTATTACAGCGACATTACCCTGGCCATGGATGAACAGGGAAGCCTGGTCATTACCGGAGCCAGCAAAAATTCCCTGGTGACAGTGGAGGAAGTAGACGTGATGGTTATGGAATCTTTACCCCTGCAGGTAAGCCTTTCCGTAAGCGGCTTTCTTTCTGTTCCCTGCGTAGCGCTGTTATCACCGGCTGTTTCCTATGCGAACAACCAGTTTACCGTGGTACTGGCAGAGTCTACGCTTGGCCCGGCTGAGACCTGTATCGCCGTATTAGAGCCTTTTCAGACCACTATTGCGCTTGATGTAACTGACCTGCCGGCTGGCACTTATCTAGTGGACGTAAACGGCATTGAAACTGAATTTATTCTGGAAATGGACAACAGTCCGCTGAATTAAACCTGATATGGATCAGGTCGCCAGTTCAGTTTTTTTGAATCGGGCACCAATACGATCCCCCAGCACCAGCATACACGGGGTCATAACCAGCGTCAGGACGGTGGCAAATGCCAGACCAAAAGTGATCGCGGAAGCCAGCTGTGTCCACCACTGGGTTGAGGGTCCACCAATCTGGACATGTCGATGGATGAGGTCAAAATTCATACCCAGAGTCATTGGCATCAAACCCAATATCGTTGTAACCGTGGTAAGCATTACCGGGCGCAGACGTTGGGAACAGGTCAGGATGGCAGCTTCCACCGCATCTGCTCCACTTTTCCTGATTAGGTTAAAGGTATCAATCAGGACAATATTATTGTTCACCACAATTCCGGCAAGAGCGATAACGCCGATACCCGACATTACGATACTGAACGGCTGATTCATAATCAAAAGGCCAAGCAAAACCCCGATAGTGGAAAACATGACCGCCGTCAGAATCAAAAGCGCCTGGTAAAAACTGTTAAACTGGGTGACAAGAATAATAGCCATCAGGAACAGGGCTGCCCCAAAAGCCTTGGTGAGGAACTCTTCAGATTCACGTTGATCCTCGTCTTCGCCCTTGAAACTTACCAGAATATCGCTATCAAGGGCGCCATTATCGAGCCATCCCCGAATTTCCTGCACCTTATCATCCGCAAGTACATCATCGGGGACGTCGGCAGCAATATTAAGCACCCGGTTGCCATCAGTACGCTGAATACTGCCAACCCTCGGTGCCGCCACACGTGACATGAAGTTACTAACGGGGACGTTTCCCTGCATGGTATTTACCGTTAAACGATCCAGCATGCCGATATTGCGCATGGTTTCCGGGAAGCGTACACGGATGTCCACTTCATCATCGGCATCATCGGGGCGGAAATCACCCAGCATAATGCCATTGGTTATCAACTGAATAGCGCTGCCGATGGTGCTGATATCAGTACCAAAACGGGCGGCTTCCTGACGATCCACCTCCATTTTCCAGTCAATGCCTGGCAAAGGTCTGGAGCCTGTCACATCAATGAACCCCCCCATA
>JAUHWU010000250.1 GCA_030427065.1 Gammaproteobacteria bacterium
TGGGGAAATCAGTGGGAGCTGGGCGCAGTCCGTGTACCAGGTGGATGATTCTCCCCGCTATGAGTCCTGGGGCCGATGGCAGCACCGGGAAAACGTCTCCACCTGGCTGAGTGCCGAGACCTGGCGTCCCATACCGCGGCGGGAAAGCAGTGTGCGCGAGGATTACGACGTGCTGATTGGCGCTAATCGCCATACCATCGTTCCCACGGGCTGGGTCCACGAGGAAGAAAACTACAAGGTGGTGCTGGACGGCCATGGCGGGGTTGATAACGGCATGCCGTTTTTATCCAAGGAACTGGGTGTAAACCGTTACGAGCGCATCATCGACTTTGATTTTTCCGCCGGTGATGACTACTGGTCTTCAACGTCACGCTACTGGGAAGATGCGCGGACGGTCTGGTCGCAAATGTTTGCCTCGGCGCCGCAGCACACGATTGCGCCCAGTGTCGACGGTGTCCCCTTGTTCGCCGTACTGTTTGAGCAGGCGGAGGAATTCTCCGGCGATGAAGGTTACGATTCCGGAACGGTGAGGGCAGCGATCAGGAGTGCATTGAGACCGTATTTTCAGTGAGACCTGGCTTGGATATTCAAAATCAAGGGGTCAAAAACCAAGGGCTCAGAGTGTTTGAAATTTCCATACCGCTGGTTACCTGAAGGTATAACTGAAACCGGATGAATAACTGAGCGAGTAATTACTGAGGCCGGGTGAAGGCTTGCTTTCGTAGTTGTAATTGATGCCGATATTGATCTGCAGGCGGTCGGTCAAGGCAGATTTGAAGGTTAGGGCGGCAATGCCACGCATATCGGAGCCACCGGCAATGGCGGGTTGCAGATAGGTGGTCAGACCAATGCTGGCATTAGGGGTCTCCTTGAACGGCCTGGCCACTGTCATGTAAAGGTTGGCCCGCCAGCGCTTGCGCTCGCCCAACTGGCCTACATACTGCTCAATTTCGCGAATGATGCCTAGCCCCATGAGGCCTCTTCGTGTACTGGATCCCTGAATCCACTGGTAGCGATACCCCCCGCCGTAGACGTCACGGCTGGCAAGGTTGGCGAACTTGTCTTGCGAGTACTGTGCCAGCACCTCGACGCCATGGGGCCCGTCAAGGTCGCGGGTATAACGTAAATGGGCGAAACGGTTGTTCTCGTTTTCCACGTTGTTGACTTCAGAATTCGCCAGTTGAGCCACGAACAACCAGGTGGATGGCCCGCGACGTAAAATGTTGTGTGCAGCGAAGGTAAAGCTTTTCTCATCCTTGTTGCCAGAAGCACCGGCAAGGTCCAGATCAAAAACGGAAAACGCATTAGTCTCCGGGTTGGAAAAAAACTGATCCTGAACATCCACGATGGCAGCGTGTACAGGAAAAGACATAAGGACAAATAAGCGAAGCAGGATACGGAGCATGGCAATAAATTCTTGTGTTGGAATATTTAGAATATTTAGGGGTCGAGTAAAAGTATTTGGGACCAGTGAAAAAGCTATTCCCTATTCGTCCTGAACCTGCCCAACCATATATTCCACTGCCTTGATAATTTCCTCATCAGAGATATCCAGCCGCTCACCTTTCTTCGGCATGACGCCTGTGCTTCCGGTGAATCCGTTCAAGGCATGGTAAACGAGTATTTCGATACCCTGTGCAATGCGTGGTGCCCAGGCTTCGGCGTCGCCAAGGGCGGGTGCGCCGCCGACACCGGGTGGGTAGTGGCAGGCGATACAGACGTTGTTGTAGACCTCTTCCCCGGTCATTGCCGTGGACTCCGTTTCAACGCTTGAAACAGGGGCACCTGATCCTTCCGAGGCTGCCAGTGTGATCGGCGTAAAGGCCACGCAGACGAGCATGCCGAGGATGGGCATGAAGTTTGCGGGTATGAAGTTTGCGGGTATGAAGTTTGCAATGGCAAAAGAGGGCTGTTGTGGGGCGAACATGGTACTGATCCTTTGTTTAGAGCGGCTTAATTATAGCGTATCGCATCCGGTCGGACTATCGCACGGGCGTCTTTGGATAGCTATGGCGATCTGTTGTCGCGCCAGGCTTCTTCATAAGCAGTGAATTTCTGCGCTGAAAAAAATGACAAGAATCATGGAAGTCTCTTCACTGGTTTGCCTTGTAGTGACTAAATGTTGGAAAATCAGGCTATTCTGCTATTTCTTATTAATTCGG
>JAUHWU010000251.1 GCA_030427065.1 Gammaproteobacteria bacterium
GCCAGGGCCAGGTCACGGCCAACGATGACGACCTGGGAGTAGTGCCCCTGTTCTATCTTGCTGCCCGCTACCGCCTTGGCGAGCGTTGGCACTTCAATGCCGAGATGGATGCCCTGGCAGGCGGCCCCGGACGCGCCATCGACCTGGGATTGCGACTGGACTATACACTGAACCCGCAATGGGAAATTGGTGCCGGCCTGCGCACCCTTGAAGGAGGTGTGGACTCCGACGATGTGTATAACTTTGCCTGGTTCAACAGTGCTGTGCTCTCGACAAGGTATCGATTTTAATCAGAGTCAGCTTCACTCCTGGCGTGTCTTTCAGTCGTACTTACAAGCGCGGTAAATCCAGCGGCCCATTGCGCAGTATTCTGCCCCAAACTCTTTCATTGATTCGATAGGCTTCTTCCATAATGGCTTCTTCATCGACGGTAAGAATCTTATGGTCACGCATGATGAATTTCCCATCAACCATTACCGTTTCAATATCCGAGGGCTGGCCGTTATGAATCCATACCGACAATACCCGGCCCGAAGGAATCAGATGAGGCTTCATCATATCCAGCACGATCAGGTCTGCTTTCTTTCCAACCTCAAGTGAGCCAAGGCTACTGACCTGGTTAACGGCCTGGGCACCACCATGGGCAGCATCCCATAACATGTCTTCAGGTTGCGGCAAGGTCCCTGGAATTTCATCCTGGCGCTGGATTCTTTCCATCGATATCGCCGTCTTCATTACATGCAGCATATCGTTGTCATTGTTATCAGTGCCAAGGGCGATGGTACAACCGGCCTCACGCAGTGCCGTGATAGGCGGGTTCACGCCACGGTTCGCTGCCATCGCGGCCTGGTGGGTAATGATGGTTTTGTTGCGACCCAGTGCGGCAATTTCCGTGGCATCGCAATAGCGCGCGTGAGCGGCAAACAAGCGCGGACCCAGAAAATCATTGTTATCGAGAAAGATGGCTGGACGCACGCCGTGGTATTTCAGCATATAGTCAACTTCAGCCTGGGACTGGGTCATATGAATGGTATAGCCCAGTTCATACTGATCGGCAAATTCACGCACATCCTTTAACAGTTGTGGTGAGCTTAGCTCAGCCAGGGCTGCCGCAGGAAAAACACTGACAAGACCATTGTTGGCGCCATGCCATTGGCTATGTAAATCAGCAATACGCTGCATGCCCTCAACCCTGGCCTGATCGGAATAAGTCGGCGGCACACTGTTGGCCAGTCGCGGTGGTGACATGGGGCCATCCACGGTTTCAATATCACGCACTGATTCGGCAAATACCCAGCGCTGTCCGGTTTCTGCCAGTGCCGCCGCATCACGGGCAATGCCGCCAGTATTCTGTACCATCGTCGTGGAGCCGCTGCGCAAACCTTCAATAGCGGCCACCACTGACATCAGCGTGGCCTCCTCACTGGATAACAAGCTGGCAGGGCTTTCCGGCAAACTCAGGCTATTGGGGAAACCAAAATCTTCATTGAAACCCCGGGCAATCGAGGCGGCAAGGTGCGCATGGCAATTGATCAGGCCGGGCAACAAGGCTTTGCGTCGTCCGTCATAAATTTCAGCAGAGGGGTAGCGCGACAGGATTTCAGCGCGATCACCAATGGCGGCAATCACACCATTGTCGACAGCGACTGATACGTTTTTGAGGGTACGTCTTTCAGCATCATTGGTTACTACCGTAGTGTCAGTAAAAACAACGGCGCCACTATTCGTGCCAGTTCCCATACCTCCCTGAGCCGCAACAACCGAACCGGCACTCGTCTGCCCGGTAGCACTGCAGGCAGATAATGCAGAAGCACCGATAGCAGCACCGGTGCCAGCAAGAAACACGCGTCTGCTAATGCCTGAATCGTTATCGGTTTTATCCTGAGACATTGTTGAATCCTCCGGGAAAAATAATTTTCCTGTATCACGCTGATAACATTTTGAAATAACTTTTTAAAAAGTTTTGCTTTGATTTTTCTTATACTTGATAAAAATTCGGCAGACAATTGCTTCTGCTTTTTATTGAACTCTTTTATTAAAAATAATATTTTTTGCCCCTAAAAGGTGCCTTTTTTAAGTGTTTGCACGATTACGTGCCAACACTTTTGCTATCAGAACGCATCATAAAAAAGCTCTATCAATCTCTTCCCTGTCGGCTT
>JAUHWU010000097.1 GCA_030427065.1 Gammaproteobacteria bacterium
GCCGGGAGTATCTGTTAAAGATAAGTGAGCTGTTAAAGCAGCGACCAGCCCTGCAGTTAACCCTGTGCGGTATTGTGACGGAGTCGGACCGGCAGGTGCTGGCGACCCGCGAATTAAACCGTTTGCAGGAAGCAGCTGCGGCAGCTGCTATGGTGGCCGCGCAGGCAGAAGCACCAGAGCAGCCATTACAGATACAGTCAGCACCGCCGATTGAGATACCGCAGATCAGTGATGGCGACCTGCTGGAGCTGGCGGCCAGACGCACCCGTACAGCCACAGACTTTCTCACGGACACAGCCATGATCGACAGTGCCAGATTATTTACCTGTCGCGAGATTATCGATAATGCAGAAGCCGCCGAGCCACGGGTGCGAATTTCATTATGAGCCACTTAAGTTCATGAACAAGGAAACCAACTTGTGAATGAAGGCGTATTACTGTGGGGACTGGTGTTTGGTTCAATCGGGCTGTTTAATTTTATGTATGGCAAGAAAGTGGGAAATCCGATGATCCGCTATACCGGGCTTGCACTGATGGTGTATCCCTACTTTTTTTCCAGCGCCATTGTCATTATCGTGGTAGGCGTTGGTTTAATGTTCCTGCCCATGTTTGTCAAATTATGAACGCTGCGTCGCGTCTTTATATTTCAGAATAATCAGTTTATGAATGCCAATATTGCAGATTTTGAATCAAGCCTTCGGCTGGGCGTTTTTCTCAGCTTTTTTGTTGTACTTGCTGTGCTGGAGCTGATTATTCCAAGACGACAGTTACATTATTCCAAAGCACAACGCTGGGCCAGCAATATTGGCCTGAGTATTTTCAATACGGTTTTTCTGCGCCTGGTGATTCCCATTGCCGGCGTGGGCACGGCCTTGCTGGCCAGCGAGAAGGGCTGGGGCTTGTTGAATCAGGTTGAACTGCCGGTGTGGTTGAGCACTATTGTGTTTTTGCTGATTTTCGATGTCACCATTTACTGGCAGCATCGCATCTACCATAGGGTACCGGTGCTATGGCGTTTTCATCGTATGCATCATACCGATATGGATTATGACTTCACCACCGGCAGTCGCTTTCATCCGGTATCTATTTTGATCTCGACCCTGATAAAAGTCGGCCTGATATTTTTGATGGGGCCGCCTGCGATTGCGGTAGTGTTGGCGGAAGTGATTCTGAATGCCAGCTCCATGTTCAATCACAGCAATATCAAATTGCCGGACTGGCTTGATCAGCGTTTGCGCAAAGTGATCGTGACACCGGATATGCATCGCATCCATCATTCGGTTGAGCGCCATGAGCATGACCGTAATTTTGGGTTTAACCTGAGCTGCTGGGACCGGATTTTTTCCAGTTACCTGGACAAGGCAGAAAAGGATCAGACGGAAATGGAGATCGGCATCAAGGGCTTTCAGGATAAAAAATCCCTGAACATGTTCACGCTGTTATTTCAGCCTTTTGATAATCCGTCGAAACCTGTGCTGGATAGAAAAGAGTAGTTGCTCTTGAGAAACCGGCATTGGCATAGCAGTGGGTTGGACTCAGAGCTTTCGGACCCTGATCTTGCGGCCCTTGATTTTGCCTTCCGATAAAATCTTCAGCGCATCGCGCGCCACCTCTCTTTGCACGGCCACGTAGGCAATAAAATCAAACAGATCTATTTTGCCGATTTGACTGCCCTCCAGTTCCTTGCCTGCTGTCAGCGCACCCAGAATATCGCCGGGACGCAGTTTATTCTTGCGACCACTGTCCAGCATCAGCGTCACCATCGGGGCTTTGGCAATATCGTTATTACTGGCCAATGGCAGCGTTTTAAACACCGGGGGTTTTTCCAGATAGGCGCCAATGGCCTGCACCTTTTTGATTTCGGAAGGCTGAAAAATACTTAAAGCAAGACCTTCCTTGCCTGCACGCCCGGTTCTGCCAATGCGGTGGACATAGATCTCCGGGTCCTGCGAGATTTCATAATTGACCACCAGGTCCAGATCCTTGATGTCCAGTCCGCGAGCCGCTACATCAGTCGCAGTCAAAACGCTGATACTTTTATTGGAGAAGCGCACCAGTACCTGGTCGCGTTCTTTTTGTTCCAGATCGCCATGTAAAGCCATGGCCTGAAAACCGTACTGTTTCAGTTCGTGGGCCAACTCCTGGCATTGCTGCTTGCGCTGACAGAACACCACGCAGGATTCCGGTTGATAGTTTCTCAGCAGGGTCACCAAAGCCGGCGTTTTCTGATCCCGTTCCACTTCAAAGAACAACTGCTGAATCACGCTGTTGTCATGCAGGCTTTCCACTTTTATTTCCACCGGTTGCTGCTGCACGTTGTGGCTGATGTCTTCAATCTGGTCGGGGTAGGTGGCCGAGAACAACAGGGTCTGGCGCTGTGTCGGGGTGTAATCAATGATGGCGGAGATATCTTCCAGAAAGCCCATGTCCAGCATGCGGTCGGCCTCGTCCAGCACCAGGGTGGCGACGGCGTCCAGTTTCAGTCTTTCTTTCTGGCAGTGTTTCAGAATCCGTCCCGGCGTGCCCACTACGACCTGGGCCGGATGCTCCAGTGAGGCAAACTGCGGACCCATCGGGGTACCGCCGCACAGGGTCAGAATCTTGGTATTGGCAATGGGGCGCGCCAGCCTGCGCAGTTCCTTGCTGACCTGATCCGCCAGCTCCCGTGTCGGGCACAGCACCAGCGCCTGGGTCTGGAACAGGGTGGGATCAATTTTGTTCAACAGACCAATACCAAAGGCGGCGGTTTTGCCGCTGCCGGTTTTCGCCTGGGCTTTGACATCCTTGCCTTCGAAAATCGCCGGCAGGCTCCGGGCCTGGATCGGCGTCATTTCGGTATAGCCCAGCGAGTCGAGATTTGCGATGAACTCGGGCGACAGGGGCAGACTGGAAAAGGCGGAAGTAGTCATAAGGTTCGTGGCCGTAAAAATGAGCGCAAGGTAACGTGATTGGCGCTGTGATACCAGTGGTTTTATGGCGGTAGAGCAAAATGGGGTCTATTCTGATAATACGCAAGTCATGATTTTATTGCCCGAAAGTGCTTGCGATACTATACTGCTCATCGATTTAACGTACATAAATATGTACATGTACAGGAAAATATTATGGACAGTATCAGTTATACATCGGCCAGAAGTAATCTGGCGAAAACCATGGAGAAAGTGTGCAACGACCATGCGCCAGTGGCCATTACCCGAAAAGGCGAGGGAGCTGTAGTGATGATGTCCATGGCCGATTACCAGGCACTGGAAGAAACCGCCTATCTGTTGCGTAGCCCAAAAAATATGCGTCGTCTGGTGGAATCCATTGCCAGCCTTGAAAGCGGTAAAGGAAAAGAGAAAAAGCTGGTCCCAGGCTCCCTGGCGGAATGAAATTAATCTTTTCAGAGCTCGCCTGGGAAGATTACCTGCATTGGCAAAAACGCGATAAGAAAATCCTGAGCAGGATTAACGCATTAATTAAAGCGATTCAGCGCACACCGTTTGAAGGGGTAGGAAAGCCGGAGCCGCTAAAGCATGCGCTATCCTGGTACTGGTCACGCCGCATTGATGAGACACATCGTATTGTCTATACCGTTAAAGGCAATGCCATATTAATTGCCCAGTTGCGTTATCACTATTAATCATCAGTTGATGATTGCTGGCCTTGCCTCAAGCTAATTGTGTCTGAATAATTTCCGCCCCAATCCCGAAACTTTTAATACGTGCTTCGTGGTCATAACAGTGACAGGTCAGGATCAGCTCGTCCGCTTGGGTTCTTTCCAGAAAACGCTCAATAAACTGTTTCACTGAGGCTTTGGTTCCCACTGCGGATTCACACAAGACCTGCTGCGCCATGGCAATTTCCTGGGGTGAGGCAATTTCTGACAGGTCATCCACTGGCGGTTTTAGCGGGCCGGGTTGGCCGCGGCGCAGATAGATAAATCCCTGCATGACGCTCCGCATCAATGCCTTGCCTTCCGCATCAGTGTCAGCACCGAAAATATTTATGGCGGCGCCACAATAGGGTCCGCTTAACTGCTCCGAGGGCTGAAACTGCTCCCGGTAAATGGCCAGCGCTTGATCGAGCTGGTCCGGGGCAAAGTGAGAAGCAAACAGATAGGGCAGACCCAGCGCGGCAGCCAGCTGGGCGCCAAACAGACTGGAACCAAGAATCCATAAGGGGACTTTTAAACCATTGCCGGGTATCGCCTTGATGTTCTGGTAACCCTCGTTGAAATAGGCCTGCAGCGCCTGCACATCCTGGGGAAAGGTCTCATCGGCGCGAAAATTATCCCGGCGAATGGCATAGGCGGTTTTTCCATCGGTGCCCGGTGCTCGACCCAGACCAAGATCCACCCGGTTCGGATAAAGAGAGGCCAGCGTGCCATAGTGTTCGGCAATAATCAGCGGTGAATGATTGGGAAGCATCACCCCGGCGGCGCCGACCCGAATAGTGCTGGTGCCCTCAGCCACATAACCCAGCGCCACCGAGGTGGCCGCGCTGGCAATACCGGTGGAGTTATGGTGTTCCGCCATCCAGTAACGCTTATAGCCCATACTTTCAGCATGCCGGGCCAGATCACGGGAGTTGACCAGCGCATCACGCACTGTGCCGCCTTCAACGATGGGGGCAAGATCGAGCAGGGAAAAGGCTTTCAGGGATGGCACAAGATATCCTTTCTGAATTCTGGTTTAACTTATGAGGCAGTGACTTTTTCTGAGGGGATTAAGGATAAAGGATAAAGGATAAAAAATATGCAGTAAGGAAAAATAAGTTATGCATTGAGGGCGCCGATTTTTAAGGGCTTGGGTGGCAGGTAGATTGAATCGATACTAGATTGAGGAGACAAAAAATCCATATTAATTATTAGTATCAATAGTGATATCATTTTGGCAAGCCTTGAATCCATTGTTATGCAGATGAAGAGCAATCCGAATGGGGTGCGTTTCAGAGATCTTTGTAAAGTCTGTGATGCCTGGTTTGGCATGGCCAGAAATAATGGATCAAGCCATCGGGTTTACCGCACTCCCTGGAAAGGTGATCCGAGGATAAATATTCAGAAAAAAAAGGGGATGGCAAAAGCCTATCAGGTGAGACAGGTGCTTAATGCAATCGCTTTGATCGAGGAACGTAATGGCAAGGGTACTGGATAAATATACTTATCGTGTGACCTGGTCCGAAGAGGATCAGGAATATGTGGGTTTGTGTGCAGAGTTTGCCAGTTTGAGCTGGCTTGATGAGTCACAGGAAAGCGCCCTGGCGGGAATAAAAAAGCTGGTCAGACAGTGTATAGCCGATATGAAGAAGCACGATGAAGATATTCCACAGCCTTTTGCTACGCGAGAGTTTAGCGGCAAATTTGTTGTTCGCGTACCCCCGGAAACCCATCGGATGCTGGCTATTCAGGCGGCGGAATCAGGGGTCAGTTTAAACAGGCTGATATCCAGCAAGCTCCACTAATGAAGCTTGCCGGGACTTTTGTGCAGTATCCATTGGAGGATATTGCCGTGCAGTTTTTTTAACTGTTCGATTTCAATTTACCAGCTATACCCGAATTCAATTTCGAACTGATGCATTTTCAGCTCGATCTGCTGGGTTGGATCAAAGGGATTGGGTCCGGTCACTTTCTTTTCCGGCGCGTACATCAGGCTGAAGCTGTATTCCTTGCCGCTATCCAGCACATGGGTAAAACCGGTCGTGAAGTGGTTTTCGATAACGCCGGGGGCCATCATGTTGAACAGCACCTGCTCATCCCGAATCGGCTGCTTGCCATGGCTGAAGCCAACTCGCAGGGTCCAGTCCTGCATACTGGCGGGTACCCACTGGTAACCAAACTTGTGGGTAGTCATATCATCCCAGCCAAATCCGGCACCACGCTCACCGCCCAGGCATGAGCCCAGATCAGTACCGCCGGCACCGGCGGTCGGGCAACTGAACAGATTGGACAGGGGATTGCCGACAGAGTCGATGTCGCCAAACTGGGTATGCTCGATATCGTAATGGAAAATCGTTGTCGGGCTGAGACGAAAAGAGATACCGGCACGTAAACTGGCAGGAATATCAAAGCCACCGCCCTGGGCAAACAGATCACTGTAGTCATCAAACTCTGCCATCTCGATCTGGCTCTGGTAACTCAACGCTACATTGATGCGCTCTGAGGCATCCCAGATAAAACCCAGCTTGTAACCGGCGCCATAAGAGTAGTCGCGGGAATTGTTGGAAAGAGAATCCGGCATGGCAGTGCCACCGGAAGCCGCAAAGGTTTGGGTGTAGGGGGTAAAGGCCGCAAAACCGTTACCCTTGAAGGCCTGACCGGCAAGGACCAGGGCAACGCCCCAGGCCAGCTGGCCATTACGTTTGGAATAACTGATGTCACCAAAGGCCTGCATCAGGTCAACGCCGGCATCACCGGCACCGTAGGCGCCAGGCAAGCTCATTACCGGTGCCGGTCCTGGACCATCAGGATCAAACGTGGCGCTGCCACCAACGTAATCCGTATTCATGCCGCCGCGTCCATAGAGGGAAAGACCAACGGCGGTGTCTTCATTCAGATCCCAGGTGCGGGCAATATAGGGAATCGGGAAAAACTTGCTGCCGCTTTCCACTTCGCCTTGATCAATGGTAAAAGCGCCACCACGGCCATTGGCCAGACTGGCTGAGGCATCAAAAGAGCGTCGTGGAGAAAAGATCGAAAGACCGCTTTCGAACTTGTTACCCAATACCACAGCGGAAGCCGGGTTCACCGAGGTAGCGATAGCTTCCTGCGGAGTAGCAGTACCAGCGCCAGCCAGAGCCTTGTTCTTGGTACCCAGACCATGGGTAAAGTATCCGTTGGTGGCAAACACCAGCGGACTTGTGGTGATCAGGGCGAGGGCGATACCTGCACGAAGTGAACGAACATTTCTCATGATATTTTGGTTTTCCCGGGTATTGTTGAATGATGTGCGCAGCGTATTTTCGCTACTGCAGGTATAAAAAGGCGGCAATTCTACCAGCTTTTTCAGGTTCGGCAATAAAACCGGCAAATTGAAAGGTTTCAGATTAAAAGGGGGATTTGGCTATAAAAAAAGGGGGAACATTTATTCCAGTTCCCCCTCTAGAGTGCTCACTGATGTGGATGACGTTTTGTGTGATTAACGGGAAAACCTCACCATGCGTGTCCCCTGAAACGAACCGACATAGACATTCTCATTTACTTCGATGGCCACCGAGACACCATTGATCAGAGCGCGACCCTTTGAGTCATAAATTTCAGTGACGGCCGAGGAGCCCGGAACGATCTGCACTACCTTGAAACCCTGCAGGCAAGGGCTGTCGCTGTCAGCGGGGCAGTTGCCATTAATGCCTTTAACCCCTGCTGCCAGGATACTGCCATTGGGGGTCCAGGTCAGGTTGTCCGGCATAAAGCCGAGGTCCACCCGGGCGACTTCCTGTTGCGTGCTTAAATCGTATTTATGGTAATCACTGGTGGTCCAGCCACTGATATAGGCATAGCGGCCGCTTTTGGACACCAGCACACCATTGGGGTAACCAATTTCTGTGCCGGGTAATACCGTTTCGCCATCGGCGGCATTCCAGATCGCGACATTGCCGGTAGGCTCGCCGCTGAAGACATTGTCGCCCTCACCGAGAAAAGCCGTGGGTCGGGTAGCCACATAACTGCCATCGGGCAGGGCCGCGACATCATTGTAGGGAACATCGGCAAACACGCAGCCGCGCCAGGCCAGACGCCAGCTATTCCCGTCGGCTTCCAGTTCGTACATCTCCATGGATTCGCGAACGTTGTGATTCACCACGTAAAACTGCCATTCACCGCTGCTGCGTTGTGAAAGCGACAGACCGTGAGGGCTGACCTGATCGCCAATGGTGTCGGTGCAGGCAGGATCACCCCAGCCATTTTGGCGCGCATCGGTAATGGTCATGGGCGTGAAGGCTTTGGTTTGCAGGTTAAACAGGTCAATGGGGTTGTCTTCCCCCTGGCCGAACTTGGCTACTATCAGATAGCGACCATCGGGAGTCACCTCAAAATCTTCCGGTGCCCGGGTGCCGCAAATCATTTCCGCATCCTGATAGGTGCCGCAGTCCAGCAGGGGTGGCCTGAAAGCGCCGGGTTGAGCGAGAGATACTGTGGCAGACAGTGAGGCCAGCGCCCCCAGTAGTAGTGACAGGCAAGGTGTTTTTTTCATGATGATTTCCCGGTGTGCGTATTGTGGAATTGGAATTCGCTCTTGATGGCGAACTCTATATGTAGAAAGATAATCCTAAATGGTATCAGTGTAAAACCCGATAAAAAATATAATCAGACTATTAATACCTGAAGGCGTGAACTGATAAAGATTTGCAGCAGGCCCAATTTTTGGCACTATTGATTGGCGGGAATTACCAAAAACAACAATTAAAAGAAACATTCCAAATGAACTCATGGCAACGCTGGCTGCAGGCACCACAAACTCACTTGTTTCGCCGCGCCCTTTTCCAGATCCATTTATGGCTGGGCATCGGGCTGGGACTGTATGTGCTGGTTATCTCCATCAGTGGCACGGCCTTGCTGCTGAAGTCACCGTTCTATACCTGGTTTGAACCCAAGACCCTGGTCCCCCTGGAAAGCGAGCCGCTTACGGGCGCTGCCCTGAAAGAACGCATGGCAGAAGTCTATGTGGGTTATGAGCTGGGTTTTACCATTGAAGGGTTTGAGGACCACGAAGCCACGTTTATCGTGCTGGAAAAAGACGGTGAGTATATTCCCCACTATTTTAATCAGTACACCGGTGAAGACATCGGGCTGGCCCGTCCGTGGCCCATCGTGGCGGTGGAATGGGTGGCGGATGTGCATGACGAACTGATGCTGGGCCGGGAGCTGGGACGCAAGATCAATGGTGTTGGTGGCGCCCTGTTTGTGTTGATGAGTGCCACTGGCCTTTTGATCTGGTGGCAGGGAAAACGACGCTGGTGGGAAGGCCTGGTGATCCTGCCGGGCAGTTCCCGTTCACTGCTGTGGCAGTTGCACAGCTTCTTCGGCTTCTGGGCCTTGATCCTGATGATCGCCTGGGGGGTGTCCGGCTTTCAGCTGGGCTTTCCGAGGCAGATGGCAGCCATTCTCGAGTTTTTCGGTAGCGAGGGTGACGTGATTCGACCCCGCGATGGCGTCATGGGGTTTTTTCGCAGCGTGCATTTTGCCAGTCCCGGCGGCCAGAATGTTTTTGCCCGCTGGGGCTGGATTCTGGCCAGTCTGTTGCCAACCCTGATGTTTGTTACAGGGTTGATTGTCTGGTGGCGTCGGGTGGTGATGCGGTGGTATCGACGTAGTTTTGGTTCTTGAGAAGCAAGAGACAAGAGGCAAGCAGGCGGGATAATGGGATAAAGGATAAAGCCTGTAGGTCGGATAAGGCCGCAGGCCGCCATCCGACGTTTGTCGTTAAATGACCTGGGCGTCCTCGAGGTGTCATGCCGGAAGGCGCTGCGCTTTTCCGACCTGCAACCAACTTGTAACTTGAAACTTGCAACTTGTGTCTCCTTCCTTGGTATACTGCGCGCTTTGCTTTTTCACCACTAATTTATCAAACCCAATCAAGGGGGATTTTCAATGGCTGAAGCTCCAGCTACTCCGGCATTAACTGCACCTGTTTCTCTGACGTCATCCGCGCACAAAGGCGTGCGGATCAAGGAATCGGGTACTGCCGATCATATTGCCAATAATCATTTTGCCAAGGTTTATACACCTGAATTTGCCAAGGCGGGCACTGATTACCCGATTATTTTCGTCAAGGACCCAAACACACAAACGTTTTTTGCTGCTGTCATGTGGGGCCTGGAACCTGGTGAAAACCTGTTTGTAGAAGAGGGCCGCTGGGTGGGTGGTTACTATCCTGCTTCGGTTCGCTGTTATCCCTTCGCTATTCAGCCGGATACAGAAAACAAGGAACGCCTGTTTATTGGTATTTATGAAACTGCCAGCATCGTCAACAAGGAAGAAGGCAATCTTATCTTCAATGATGACGGTACCGAAACTGAATGGATGACAAACATCAAGGAATTCCTGGTACGGGTATTTCAGCAGGAAGAAATGACCAGGCAGTTTGCTGTCAAGCTGGAAGAGCTGGAACTATTGGTTCCGCAGACGCTGACCATTAATATCCCCGGCGTTGAGACACCAAAGGAAGTAAGTGGTTTCTACATTGTGGATAAGGAAAAACTGTCGAATCTGCCAGATGAGACTATTCTGGAATTGCGTAAAAGTGGCGCCCTGGAAGTGATCTACAATCACATCATGTCTCTGCAATCGCTGGACAAATTATTACGCAAGAAAAATATCGTCCCCAAGGTTGAAGAGTCTGTTCAGACCACTGAAGGAACTTAAGCGCAAAATAGCTATAGTTGTATAGAGAGCGTTGTGAATAAACGGGGCCAGGTTTTTTTAAAATCTGGCCCTTTTTTTGGCTGTCGATTATTTACTGGCGATTTCAACCATCACTTCATTGCGCCGCATAAAAGGCGGTCTGAAGGGGGCGTTGTAGGCCGCAAACTCCGGTTCGCCAATTATTTCAACAGCAGTTTTTTCCAGCTTACTCATTAACTCGGCCTGATGCTGGCGAATATTCCTGTCAGTCCAGCGTCCTGAGAATCCCAGAACAGCCATGGTACGCGCTTGAACCTGGTGCAATTCAATATCAGAACTGCTGGGAAGCGGGGCGGTGTCCATGGTGAAGTGCAGGGGTAAAACAAAGGCGACCTTCCAGCCCGCTTCGGTCGCTGTCTGTTGCACGGGGGCAGTCATGGCGATTTTTTCCCCCTTTGACGATGCTGCAGTGGGAACCGAATCGCTCTGAATTACTGGCGCGGTCATCTGGATTTTTTCCCGGGCTGTGTTGGCGCCGGTGATGTACTTAAACAAGCGACGGAACCCGATATTATTGGCGTCACTGCGCTCATCCGTGGCA
>JAUHWU010000098.1 GCA_030427065.1 Gammaproteobacteria bacterium
TGGACTGTCCCTGGGATCTGAGCCGATATGGGGGCAACAAGCTTTATCATGGTTTGTTCGATTTCTCCGCTTATAACCAGGCACCGGGTCGATGCTTTCCCGCAGGGCATGCCAGCGCCGCCTATGCCTGGTTTGGCGCTTATTTTGTTGCTCGACTGCACTTTCCCAAATTTAAGAACTTGGCCTTTGGTACAGTCATAACGCTTGGACTAATATTTGGTGTTGCACAACAACTGCGGGGCGCACATTTTCTGTCCCATGATCTATGTACAGCCTGGTTATGCTGGATAATCGCCAGCGGTGCTTATTGGATGTTCTTCAGGCCTGACAGGGAAGCCTCTGGATCAATGAGTTTCACATAATATCAGCAGAATTTAGTCAAAACGGTGAAAAACCCCTGTAAACCAGAAAACCCCTGAATTTATAAAACCGCATCATCTGGTAAGACTATTGTAAGGTTGCTTCCCTAGAATAATGTGCTCATGCATAAAAGCAGGATATGATCCTTGAGCACTGAAAAGAACAAGCCTTACAACTCGCCCTGGTTCTTGCCGTTTTTACTTTTGTCATGGCTGCACATGTTATTCATGACCTTCCCGTTTTTTTATTCGGGCTATGAAGGTGAGCCATTATCTATCAATACGCTCTTTCATCTAAGCGCATGGCCTTTTTACTCCCTGTTTTACCTAATGCCGCTGTGCATCGTGGTATTACCGGCTAAAAAATGGCTTCCCGGTCGTACCTGGATCGCCATGGGACTCGCGCTATTAATTTCGTGCCTTGGCCTGATCTTTATCTGGGCCGACCGCATGGTGTTTGATCTTTACGCTTTTCATATCAACCGCTTTGTCCTGAATCTCGTTTTTACCGAAGGCGGTATCGAATCGCTCAACTCCAGTAATGGCACCTACCTGAGTATTGCTATCGTGGTGATCAGAATACTTGTTGTTCAGTGGCTCTTTCTGGTACTGGTGCTGAATAAACAGCGCTTGAAAATCCCGTTTGGAAGTCCGCGCCCGGCACTTGTTTCCAGCTTCTTTGTCGGGCTGTTTTTGGTGCAGGGTGTGAGCTATGGCATCAGTGATATCAAAAACGAACCTGCGGTACTTGAGCATGCCTACGATTACCCTTTTTTCCAGAAAATCCGCTTTCGTTCCCTGGCCGGCAAACTGGGAATGGAGACTGCTGAGAGAGGGCTGTCCATAAGGACATCAGACAATAGCCGATTACATTATCCACTTCATGACACGCACTTTGATGAAATCGGCGCCCCTACCAATATCGTCTGGTTAGTGGCAGAGTCACTGCGCTGGGATCAGCTGACACCCGAGATCATGCCCAACACCTGGGCCTTCGCCGATAAATCCTCGCACTACCTGAACCACTATTCCAGTGGTAATGGTACCCGTGAGGGTATGTTTGGTATGTTCTACGGTCTCTACGGCTCTTACTGGGACAGTTTTATGCATGCCCGGCAAAGCCCTATTCTGATGGACCGTTTACAGGCGCTGGGCTATGACTTTGATCTCAGAACCGGGGCAAAATTTACCTATCCGGAATTTGACAAGACCATCCTCGCCCACTTACCAGAAGACGCCTTTCATGAAGCCAATGCGGATCTGTCTCCCTGGCAACGGGACGAGGAAAACACCAGCGCCATGCTGCGTTTCATTGAACAGGAACGCTCGGCTCCGTTTATGACTTTCCAGTTTTTCGAATCCACCCATGCGCCCTACTTCTTTCCTGATGATCACGCCATCAGACAGCCCTATCCGGAAACCCTGAACTATGCGGATTTTTCAAAGGAGTATTTACAGGAAAATATCAACGGCATTCTGAATCGGTATCGAAATTCAGGATACTGGGTAGACCTGCAGATTGAGAGGATTCTTGATGCACTGGAGCAGGAAGGACTGCTGGACAACACTATCGTCATCATCACCGGCGATCACGGTGAAGAGTTTATGGAAAAAGGAAACTGGGGGCACAATTCCACGTTTGTCGAAGAGCAGACCCATGTGCCTTTTGTCCTCAAGCTACCAGGGCAAGCAGCACAGAAAGTGTCCCGTTTAACCAGCCATCTGGACATCGCCACCACCATGCTGGAGCTGCTTGGCGCTGATACCAAAGACAAGGCCTATAGTCTGGGTATTGGTCTTCTGAACAAGGAATCCAGAGAGTCCATCAATATCAGCGACTGGCACAGTATTGCAGTCGTCACCAAAGACATGAAAGTACGCATCCCCTATCTCAGCACCGGTTTTGATTACTGGGCGCCAACAGATGTAAAAGATCATGAATTAAGTGAACAGAAAATTCGCCAATTAATGGTGCGGGACCAGCAAATCATTACCCGTGCCATTGAAAACAATTCGCTATTTACCCGTTAATATAATTTTTGTACAAAAAAGCCCGCTAACAGCGGGCTTTTTCCTGAAAGTGCAGATGGGGAATTTATTTCAGCTGTGCCAGCATTTCCTGCTGGATCTGCTTCATCTCTTCCGGCAGATGATCGCCAATCTTGTCAAACAACTTGGTCTGATCTTCTACTTCACGAATACTCTTTAACGGATCAATAGCCATCAACTGGGCAAAGGTTTCCTCATCATAAACCAGACCATTCCAGTTGATATCCTCGTACTTGGGCACCTGACCGTAGACGGTTTCATTAGCGTCTGCCTTGCCATTCACACGTTTAACGACCCACTGCAGGACACGCATATTCTGACCAAAGCCGGGCCATAACCAGCCGCCGTCTTCGGTTTTGCGGAACCAGTTAACACGAAAGATAACCGGCAGATGCTCAACCTTGTCCTTCATGCTGAGCCAGTGCTTCCAGTAGTCACCCATGTTGTAGCCGCAAAACGGCAACATGGCCATTGGATCGCGGCGAATAGCCGCCTGATTCTCGGCAGCGGCAGTGGCTTCAGAGCCCAGCGTGGCGCCCATATAAACACCATGGGCCCAGTTATTACTCTGGTATACCAGCGGAAAAGTCGTACTCAGGCGACCACCAAACAGGAATGCACTGATGGGAACCCCTAGCGGATTTTCCCATTCAGGGTCAACACTGGGGCACTGACTCGCCGGCGCGGTAAAGCGGGCATTTGGATGTGCTGCCTTGCGACCGCAGCCTGGCGTCCAATCCTGGCCTTTCCAGTCAATCAGATGGGCCGGAGGTTTATCGGTCATGCCTTCCCACCACACATCACCATCATCGGTAAGCGCGACATTGGTGAAAATAGTATTTCTGTCCATGGTTTTCATGGCCGCCGGATTGGAGTCCATGGAGGTACCGGGTGCCACGCCGAAATAACCAGCTTCCGGGTTAATGGCATACATGCGGCCATCGGCACCAGGCTTGATCCAGGCGATGTCATCACCCACGGTATGCACTTTCCAGCCTTCAAAACCTTCAGGTGGAATCAGCATGGCCAGGTTGGTCTTGCCACAGGCACTGGGGAAAGCGCCGGCAATATAGGTCTTATCCCCTTGCGGAGATTCAACGCCGACAATCATCATATGTTCTGCCAGCCAGCCTTCATCGCGCGCCATGACAGAGGCAATACGCAGGGCAACACATTTCTTGCCCAGCAAGGCGTTGCCGCCATAGCCCGAACCGTAGGAAACCACTTCACGGGTTTCTGGAAAATGAACGATGTAGCGATTATCCGGATCACAGGGCCAGGACACATCCACACGGCCATCAGTGAGCGGATAACCGATGGAGTGCAGGCATTTAATAAATTCACCATCACCCAGGATATCCAGAACTTTCTGCCCGATACGGGCCATGATGCGCATACTGACAACCACATAGGGACTGTCGGTAATCTGTACGCCAATCTGGGCAATATCGGAACCCAGAGGCCCCATGCTGAATGGAATAACATACATCGTGCGGCCGGCCATGCAGCCTTCAAACAGGCCATTCAGGGTGTCGCGCATTTCAGTGGGCTGCATCCAGTTATTGGTAGAACCAGCATCGGATTTCTTTTCACTACAGATAAAAGTGCGACTTTCAACACGGGCAACGTCGCGCACATCGGAGCGGGCTAGAAAGCTGCCAGGACGTAATACCGGGTTTAACCTGATAAAGGTTCCCGCTTCTACCAGTTCTTCACAAAGGCGGTCGTATTCTTCCTGGCTGCCATCACACCAGTGGACTGCACTGGGCTGACAAAGGGTTTCAATTTCCTTGATCCAGGTGATCAGTTTCTGATTGGTCGTAGTGGCCTGGGGTGAGGTCATAAGATAATGTGCTCCGCTGATGCGATTTTTTCGGGGCAGTTCTGGATATGGACCGCCACTTAATTTTGAGCGGTGCATTTTAGACTGTCTTAACCCATTTGAGTACCGCCAATAGCCATTTCAACAGAAAAAAAGGAGATATTCCCCTGCCTTTTCTTTTCCGCGTGAAAAAGGGGCCTTGTGTTTTGAATGCCCGGGACGAAAGTGGTACATTAGCGCGCTTTTTCATAACCCGAATCATCAGCTGGAGCGCCCATGACAAGCTATAAAATAGCCCTTCTGGATGGAGACGGCATCGGTCCCGAGATCATGGCCGAAGCGGTTAAAATCCTGAAACTCGTCGAATCACGCAATGACGTGACTTTTGACCTCATCCACACCCCCTTTGGCGCCAGCGCCTGGTTCGAATGTGGCAGCGCATTTCCCGATCAAACCAAGGCTGTCTGTGATGAAGCTGATGCCATCCTGAAAGGCCCCATTGGCCTGAGCCATGAGGAATCCAAGAAAATCCCGGTAGACGAACAGCCGGAACGGGGTGCCCTGCTGCCCATGCGTCGTCGTTACAATACCTATGCCAATTTCCGCCCGGTTTACCTGCCCAAGGGACTGGCGCACTTTTCGCCGCTGAAACCTGAAATCATCGGCGAAGGCATCGATATCATGATGATCCGCGAGTTGGTGGGTGGTCTGTATTTCGGCCACAAGGAAACCGGCATCAATGAAGATGGCCGACGTTATGTCACTGAATCCCTTGAATATGATGAAGACCAGATCAAGCGCATCATGAAAGTGGCGTTCAAGACAGCAATGAAGCGCAAAAAAGTCCTGCACAATATTCACAAGAGCAATGTGCTCAAATCCAGTGTGCTGTGGAATGAAGTGATGGAAGAAGTCCATGCCGACTATCCGGAAGTGGAAGTCATCAACATTCTGGTGGATGCTGCAGCCACTTATCTGTGCCTGAAGCCCACCATGTTTGACACCATGGTGATGGAAAACATGTTTGGCGACATCCTGTCAGACCAGGGTGGTGGTATTCTTGGTTCATTGGGCCTGATGCCTTCTGCCTGCATGGGTGACAAGAAAGCCTATTACGAACCCTCCCACGGCTCAGCCCCCGATATCGCCGGCAAGAACATCGCCAACCCCTACTCAATGATTGGCTCTGTTGCCATGATGCTGGAAATGAGTTTTGGCATGGACATGGAAGCGAAAAATTTATGGCATTCCATGCAAAGTGTTTTTGCTGATGGCTTCAGCACCGCTGATTTATCCAAGGAAGGGTCTGGTGTGACAATGCTGTCTACTTCGGACTTTGGTAACAAAGTGGCAGACGCTTTTTTGAAAACCAGTAACGCTTGATAGAGCTTATTATTAGCACTTAATTGTAGTCGTCTTGTCGGATGACGCTTCGCTTATCCGACCTACCATGCTATTTCGAGTCAGCGCCACTTTCCTGACAAGGGAGCAACGTAGGTCGGATAAGGCTGCAAGCCGTCATCCGACAGAATGGTTAACTTATTCGCAAATTCACCGCCAGCTTAAAGTAGCTCACGGTTGATCTTCTTGTCGGATGGCGCTTCGCTTATCCGACCTACAAGATTCTTATACTCAGCAACTCTTCAAAGACAACAACTATAAATTTCCACATAAAGATGCCGAAGCTTGCGTTGCGTTGAGTGTGAGCTGCGCAGGAGCAGGAATATTGCAGGGACAAATGGCCAGGGACGGCTATTTGAGCCGGGCTAAGCCTGGATGGCGAATCCCGGCGGCCCGTTGCGATATTCATGGAACGAAGGAAGCCGAAAGCCAGCGAACCCGAAACAGATTTTCTTGCTTACGTCTTTTTAAAAAGAAGTAAGGCCCTCCCCGGCAGGGGAAAGAAATCGTTGTAGGTCGGATAAGGCTGCAAGCCGTCATCCGACAGAATGATTAACTTATCAGGAAATTAACTTCTCAATTTCCGGCCACGACTGCTGGCCATTGGAATACATCTCTTCAGTCAGCTCCGCCGGCATCCATTTCAAAAACGCCGGTTCAAAGGCAGGTCTGGCTTTAACCCGTTGAAACCAGTTTTCAACTTTCGGCAAACGGCCATTTTGCCATAGCGGCTCCATCGCCAAGGCCGCCAGTCTGTTCAAATATGGCGTCAATGCTGCATCCGCCATGGTGAAGCTATTCCCTACAAGCCAAGCACTTTCTGATAAAGCCGCTTCCATTTTATCCAGATAAGCCAGGTATAAACGGATTTTATCTGCCACACCGGGGGCTTTAACACCTTCCTGAATCCATTGCCATTTCAGCAGTCGCGCAGCTTTACCGGCTGCATCTCCGTTTTCAACAAACTCCTCGAAATTACCTTTGCCATTGCGCAGGATAGTATGGCGATGGGATGCCACATAGGTGATTGCGGAACAGGCCGGATGCAACTCTTCATCCACGGCCTTGGTCCAGAGTCGAACGCGGGCTTTTTCTGCAGCTGCTGTAGGCATCAGAGGATATTCAGGGTACTTGTCTTCCAGGTATTCGCAGATAACAGTCGATTCAGGCAGAACCAGTTCGCCATCAATCAACAGCGGGACAACCCCTTTTGGATTTAGAGTAAGATAGTCCTTGTTGAACTGCTCACCCTTGAGGATGTCCACATACTGTCCTTCCCAGGACAGCTGCTTTTCTTCCAGCACGAAGCGCACTTTAGCCGCGCAGGCTGAAGAACCGTGATGATAAAGTTTCATTGAAGAGATTCCAGTAAGTGCGGGTAAGTAAATAGTGTAAAAAGCTAGATTACTTTTCTGATGGGGTCACCCGGTGCAACCACGCCGGCTGTTATGACCCTGGCATTGATGCCCCGCAAATTCAGCGACTTGCCGACAGCTGAATTAACAAACTGGTTAGCGTCCTTGCCGAAGCGTTTACCAAATTTGAAGCAGCCAAGATGCGGTAACGCTGACACCTCGATAACAGCCTGCCCAATACCCAGGCGGGTTCCCGGCGGCAAATTCTCATCACTCAGATCGAAATCCACGAAAAACTGATCGCCGGCCTCCGGCCAGCGCTCAGCGGACTCCGTTATGGCATTAATTACACGGGAATTCATCAGCGTCAGTTGTCTGCCCGGATCTGCCGTGCCATCAGCGGTGTGCTTGTCCCTGCGGTTGACCCAGTTATCTCCCACCAGGCCCAAGTCTATATTCAGATCCGCATTATCCATCACCTGACGCCCACCGGTGATCGGGCGTGACACAATCATTTCTAACACGCCTTCATCAGACGGTGATTGTCGTATCGATGCAAGATGACTTTCCATCTCAACTAATGATCTGACTGGATGCATGACCAATTCCTCTTGTGATGACTTCATGCCTTCCCCCCGGACCCGGCATAGTAAGCCTTGATACTGCTGATGATGGTTTGTATAGCTTCCCTGCTGATATCCAGATGCGTAACCAGACGAATTTTTTCTGCGGCTTCTATGAGAATATTATGCGCCTGCAGGTAATCTGCCAGGGCCTGATAATTTCCGTCGCGTGTGCGCAGGAATACCATATTGGTCTGCACGTTTTCCAGGTCCACCTCCAGTTCCTCAATTTCTGCAAGTCCCTTGCCTAGCAGGGCTGCGTTATCGTGGTCATCCTGCAACCTGTCAATATTATTCTCCAGTGCATGAATGCCGCCAGCAGCGATGATACCGGCCTGACGCAAACCGCCGCCAAGCATTTTGCGCCAGCGCCGGGCCTGCTTGATAAAGTCTTCGGAGCCGCACAAAACCGAGCCAACAGGAGCCCCCAGGCCTTTGGAAAGACAGACCGAAATAGAGTCAAAATGGCAGGTGATGTCCTGAATATTTATACCCAGTTTTACCGCCGCATTAAATACGCGTGCACCATCAAGATGATGTTGCAGGCCATGGCTTTGCGCCAGTTGTGAAGCAGCTTCGATATAGCTCATCGGCAGGACCTTGCCGCCAATGGTATTTTCCAGGCACAGCAGGCGGCTGATGGCAAAGTGAAAATCATCGGGCTTGATCGCGGCGCGAATTCTTTCCAGGGCAATGCTGCCGTCAGCTTCCAGTTGCAGAGGTTGCGGCTGGACACTGCCAAGCACAGCAGCCCCTCCGGCTTCGTATTTATAGGTATGGGCATCCTGACCGACAATATATTCCTCGCCGCGCTGACAGTGCGTCATGATGGCCAGCAGATTTGACATGGTGCCACTGGCAACAAACAGAGCTGCCTGTGTCCCCATCATCCCGGCTGACAGACTTTCCAGTTTTATAACCGTCGGGTCATCACCCCACACATCATCGCCCACCGGCGCCGCCGCCATTACCCGTCGCATTTCAGCTGATGGCCTGGTGACAGTATCGCTACGTAAATCGATCAAAGGATTTTCCTGTTTCATGATTTTTTCGACTTTTGACTCGCCAATAAATTTACCGACATTTCCGAATTTAAGTGACACAGAAAAAGGATAAAGGATAAAAGAAAAAGGTGGACGTCAGATGACTCTGCAAACTGCTTATCTTTATCCTTTATCCTTTTTCCTTTATCCGTTTTTACCCTTTATCCGCCTTTAATTCGCTTCGGTCTCACTATGCATGCGCGTGTTGATCATCCGCAAGGTTGCTTCCACCGCTGCATAAACCTGATTGGAATGGACACCGCGAGTGCGTAAATTCTTTCCTGTTTTACCCCCATGATCACCGGCCCAGGTAATAGTACATTCAGTTAGTGCGCCGGTTTTACCACCACGGGGAATACGCACGGAATAATCCAGCAGTTCCGGTAGTACAAAATTCTGCAACTGCATAATCTTTTTCAGTGCGTCAATAAACGCGGCATAACCCCCATTACCTTTCCCGCTCTCAGCATATTCAGCGCCATTGATCTGAACCACCAGATGCACCTGTGAATGTTTTTCATATTGGCTGTGAATCTGGCATTCCACCAATTTTATATGTTGATAGTCATTACTCTCCAGCACATCAGCGATGATAAAAGGCAGATCATCAGCAGTGATGGTTTCCTTGGAATCCCCCAGGGACACGACTCGCTGCAATACTTTTTTCAGATTAACATCGGACAGGGTGATGCCCAGCTCTTCGATATTCTTGACCACGGATGCCTTGCCACTGAGTTTGCCCAGCGCATAGGTGCGCTTGCGGTCGAAACGTTCCGGAGAGAGTCGGGTTTCATACAAGCCGCCCTTCACATCCCCATCAGCATGAATACCGGCAGTCTGGGTAAATACATCCTGCCCCAGGATAGGCATATTGGCGGCAATATATTTTCCGGAGAACTGCTCAACCATGGTGCTGATATCGTGCAGATGAGTTTCATCAATACCGGTTTCAATGCCCATTTTATCGCGCAGCACGACAGCAAGCTCGGCCAGGCTGACATTACCTGCGCGTTCGCCCAGGCAGTTCATGGTGCAGTGCAGGTTGGCGATACCGGCTTTTACTGCAGCCATGCAGTTTGCTGTTGCCAGCCCGTAATCGTTATGTGGGTGAAAATCGAATATCTGTTCAGGAAACTCCCTGCGCATATCCGACAGAGAACTGAAGACCTCATCAGGACTCATCACGCCGAGGGTATCGGGCAGCATAAAATGTTCAATGCCACAGTCCTTGATGGCATGCATCAGGGCAAATACATAGCCTTTGTCGTCATGGTAACCATTGGACCAGTCTTCCAGGTAGGCATTCACGCGCAGTCCCTGTTCCCTGGCATAGGCAACCGTCTGCAGAATATCGGCAACGTGCTCATCAAGGGTTTTGCCGAGCTGATTGGTACAATGTTTTTCACTGCCCTTGACCAGCAGGTTCAGCACCTGACCACCGGCCTCCCTGATCCAGTTGACGCTGCGGTCATAATCCACAAAGCCAAGTACTTCCACGCGCCCTTCCAGCCTCTGAACTGTTGCCCACTCGATGATACTGCGCAGCGCTTCCTGCTCTCCTGCTGAAACCCGGGCAGAGGCCACTTCGATTCTGTCGACACCAAGAGATTCCAGCATGGCCTGCACGATATTGAGTTTCTCACCCGCGCTGAAAGACACACCCTGGGTCTGTTCGCCGTCGCGCAAGGTGGTATCCATCAGTGAAACATACTTGGGCAAGCTGCCCGAGCCTACCGTACTGGTGACAGTCTGTTCAGTCACATCAAACTCCATTAATTTGTAAAATTTTGATCAAAATTATCCTGGTGAATTTTGACTCGGATCCAAAACGAAAAAACCCGCCTGGTGGCGGGTTTATTTAATGTTCTTCAATCTATTTCTGACAAATAATCAAAGATCCAACCCGCGTTCAGCGCTGGATAATAATGCCCTTGATAATTGTCATGGGGGTATTCATGGCGCGCAGTTTTGGTGATTTAGCCTTTAATGTCAAGCCCCCGCGCGCAATTGCAGTCATTTAAGGCAGATTTTCCCAGCGCTTTTGCAACGCTGAAACATCAACAGTTCCGTTCAGCGCCACCCTGAACGTATTGCCAAGCAGGTCAAGCAGCTCATCGAATTCTACAATCCGGCGACTGAATTTTTCACTTTTTCCCCCTGCCTCACTCTTTGTGTCTTTAGCGTCCCTGTGATGTTTGAGCGTATATCGGGTATAGGTTCGGTTCTCAAGCGCATGCCGGTCGTCGGTATCTGCTCTGGCC
>JAUHWU010000099.1 GCA_030427065.1 Gammaproteobacteria bacterium
TAATAGCGGCAAGGCTGTAGCTGCTGCACAGGCGTATTACGCTAAATAAGTCGCCAGTCACAGGTTATCAGCGGAAACGTTGCAGGTCGGATAAGGTCCGCAGGACCGTCATCCGACTGACGTTTACGTATCCCTTGACAGTTCTTCAAGCCCCGCGTAAAACTTATCCCCTCATAAAATTTAAAAAATTTAAAGAGGGGAAAGGGCATGTTATCCAAAAAATCTATCAGGCCTTTACTGGCGTTTCTTCTATTCATTTCCACGAACAGTCTTCTTGCACAATCCATTGACGATATTCTGGCCCCTTTTAAAGTGGGCACCTTCGCTATCAATGGTGAAGCCCGGGTTGGTCTTGTCTATCGTGATTCCCTGATCGTGGAGCTGGATGCTGCCAATGCGGCACTTGAAAAGGCAGGAAGCGTTCCTGCCTTGCCCATGCCAGCGAACATGATTCAATTGATCGAGCGCTATGAGTATGGACTCAAGCGCCGTCTCTATGAGATTACCAATCACCTGGTTCTGAATAATCTGCTTGATGATGGACAGCCCGCGTGGGTTCATGGGCTGGACTCAGTCGATACCCTGCCACCGATTATGTATCCCGGTAAAATCATGAATGCCGCGGTGAACTTTTATACCCATGTGAATGAAACCGGCACGGCAGAAGAAATCGCTGCAGCGCGGCGTGAACGTCGGGAAAATCGCGGTGCGCCTTATCTTTTCCTCAAGCCTACCCGTGGCGCAGTCATTGGCGATGGCGACTCAGTTGTGATTCCCTATGGCCGCAACCAGACAGACTGGGAAGTGGAGCTTGGCACAGTGATTGGTACAACGGCCAAGTATGTTTCTGCGGATAATGCCTGGGATCATATTTTTGGTTTCATGGTAACCATGGATATTTCAGATCGTGGTGGTCGTCCTCCCGGCGGCTTTCAGGGTGTGGACTGGTTTGTTGGCAAGGGCCATGACACTTTTGCTCCGATGGGTCCCTGGATCGTGCCCAAGGAATTCTTTGGTGATCCCATGGAAAACCTGCGTCAGACGCTGGATGTCGGTGATCAGAGAATGCAGGAATCTACAGCTGGTGACATGATTCATTCTCTATACGAACTGATGGAATATGCCTCGTCCCTGATTACCTTGTATCCAGGCGATGTTCTGAACAATGGTACCTCGGGGGGCGTTGGCATGGGCACATCAGTAAGAGGAGAACAGCGCTTTCTTCAGGATGGCGAAGTGATCGAAGCCAGTATAGATGGCATTGGCAAGCTGAGGGTTAATGTGTCCGCAGAAAAATCACGGCCACAGGGAACAGGTGCCCAGCTGCCGCCTGTAAATTCCTATCGCGAATAATAAATCACAGCTCGAGTATGGATCGGCAATGGAATTTGAAAAAATATTCCAGGATATTCCTGCCCATGTAAAAACGCTCCATGGCAAGGGCAAGGTGGCCAGCTATATACCGGCGTTGGCCTGTATTCCGGGTGACAAGTTTGGCATGGCCTTACATACGGTAACTGGTAACAGCTTTACTGCAGGGGATAGTGAAGAGCGATTTTCCATCCAGAGTATTTCCAAGGTTTTTACCCTCAGTCTTGCCATGGGCTTCGAAGGAGGCAATCTCTGGAACCGTGTTGGCAGGGAGCCTTCCGGCAATCCCTTTAATTCATTAATCCAGCTCGAATATGAGAAGGGAATTCCCCGTAATCCCCTTATTAATGCCGGCGCACTGGTCATTTCTGATGTGCTTGTTTCCAATCTGGATGACCCCAAAAAGGCATTGCTGGATTATATGAGAGTGCTCAGTGGCTGCTTTGATATTAATTTTGATGATGAAGTTGCAAAATCTGAAGCCCGGACGGGTTTCATTAATCGGGCACTGGCCAACTTTTTAAAGGGAAATAACAATCTGTTTAATGATGTTGACGAGGTGCTGGATCTGTATTTTCACCAGTGTGCCATCGCCATGAGTTGTCGTGAGCTTGCCAATGCAAGCCTGCATCTGGCCAATCATGGTTTTTCCAAACCACTGGATGAATCCATACTGACCACAGAGCAAACCAAGAGAATGAATTCGTTGATGCTGACTTGCGGCCTTTACGATGCGGTTGGTGAATTTGCCTTTCGTGTGGGACTGCCTGCAAAAAGTGGCGTTGGCGGTGGCATTATTGCGGTATTACCCGGCGAATACTCTGTGGCAGTCTGGTCGCCAGCGCTGGAGACTTCCGGAAATTCATTGGCTGGTGTTGCCGCCCTGGAATATCTGACCAGTATTACCGGACGTTCTGTGTTTTGATTTAAAGCCGTATTCAAACGGGCGTCGGAATAATATTGTTAGTCAGTATTCTCAACGAGAAAAGGTCCGTCCACACAGAGCCGGCGTCCGTCCGGGGAATTACAGGCTCCACAAATACCAACGCCACACTTGGTCATGTAGTCAATCGCATTGAAAATCTGCTCATCACGGCAAAATTCTTTTTGCACCGCGACTGCTGCATGGACCATGGGCTCAGGGCCGCAGTTATAGAACACCAGCTTATCCAGTTCTTCCTGGCTCATTTCTGCCAGCCGCTGGCGTAATAATTCAGTCACCACGCCATGATAACCTTCACTACCATCATCGGTGGCAATGTGGGTAGGGCAGATCGCCTTGCACTCATCAATGAAATACAGGCGCTCCCTGCTTCGGGCGCCAAAGAATATTTCCGCTTTGTTGGTGCCGGTTTTGCTGAAGTCACGGGCAATCTGGTACACCGCAGCCAGACCGGTGCCGCCACTGACCGCCATAATGGTGGCATCTTTGGCTGGAGTGACTGCTATACCGTGTGGTCCACGCACATAGGCTTCAGTGCCAGGTTCGAGGCTCATCAAGGCTTCTGTGAACTGCCCCAGGTTGATGATTACCAGTGAAAAAGGATCATCGGTCAAGGCCGAAAAAGGTTTTTCACCAAGGCCGGGCACCCACAGATGGATAAACTCACCCGGTTTGACGGGTACCTTGCGATCAAAGGTAAGAATACAGATGTCATCGCAAATACGTTTGTTCTCCACCAGTGTCACCGGTGAAAAATTCATGTCGATATCGTAATGAACCAGTGATTCCGCTGTTTCAGTAGCGTTTTCAAGGTCGCTGTTAAGTGCTTTGAAATATTGCGCGATGTCAGCGGTGGTCATGCCAACCAGGGCAGAACCAATACCAAAAATAGTCGCCCCGGCCTCACGGAAGGAGCGCACATCTTCGGCGCTGGACAAGCCACCACAGGCGATCACCGGAATATCAAGATGGCGTATCTGGCTGACACATTTCAGTGCTATGGGTAGCACCCCTTTGCCGGACATCCCGCCTTCGCCATTGCTTAGCACGGCATGGCCATGGCGTATGTGCTGGCCTGGACCCACAGTGTTAATGGCACACAGGGCATCAGCGCCACCGGCCAGGGCCGCTTCGGCGATATCGGCAAAATTAGGAACATTAGGCGTTAATTTGGGAATGACAGGAATGTCGACGGCAGCCTTAACCGCGGCGGTAATTTCCTTGACCAGCGCCGGGTCCTGCCCCATGGCCATGCCATAGCCTTTCGCATGAGGGCAGGACAGATTCAGTTCCAGGCCATCAGCATGAGGCGCCAGGATTTTGGCGACCTCCACATATTCTTCCACACTGCCGCCAAAAATTGACACCAGCAGGAAGCGGTCTTCGGGTATTTCCAGTTCTGCCATCAATTCAGCAGATCTGACAGCGCCGGGATTGGTGAGGCCAACGGCATTCACAAAACAGCCGGGAGCATACTGGCTTAGAATAGGCTCGCGGTAACCCAGCCTGGGCTCAAGACAGATACTCTTGGTAGTCAGCACACCAACTTCGGGAATCTGGTCAAAAAAGCGCTGGATGATGGGCGCGGCACAGGTGACGATGCCGGAAGGAACAGTAAATGGTCCTGATAGGGTCTTGCCGAGGAATTCAGTCTTCAAGGTAGTCAGTTCTGGGGCTTTTATTACGAAGCGATTATTTTAGCTTTCTACGCTGACTATTTCAGTAGCTTTCACACTTTTTCTGAATCATTTCTGGCTAACTGATGAATTAGTCGCAGGCGCCAAGATATTCCGCTTTCCAGCTATTGGCCATGTTGATGCTCTGGCCATTAAACGACATGCTCATTTGCATATCGCCCTGGGCAGAGCGCTCATTCGCAGTAAATTGGATTTTGCCTGCCATGGTGCCTGCTCCCTGCATATCACAGGACAGGTCTGCATCCAGTCTGCTGGCAGAATCTTCGTTCACGGTGATTTCACACATGGAAGACATGCCTTGTTCCATCATTTCGGCAATGGGATCAAAGTCGCTTTGTTCTATACAATCTTCCACGTACTCAGTGGTAGGCTCGGGGGCCATAGGCGAGGAGATCGACGATGTAATCCCCCATTTTCCGGGTTCCAGTTCCACAGCAAGGTTTAATCCGGGCACGCCAAGACAGAACGTGAACAGAACTGGCAAGGTATAGTTCGTAGTAGTGTATCGGGTGTTCATAGTTCATCCTGTTGAGCTTTGCTTGCGCTTCTCAGAATAATACTATATTCGACACAATGCGCTAATCTGGCCATGCAGAATTTTTCTATTGCTGAATATTCAGGTTGAAAGTTTGCGCTTTCTTTAACTGTTTTTAATCTCGGAAGGGTAGCCTCACCATACTTATCAGGTGACATATGTCTTTACTCCCTAAACAACTCCTTTTCATATTGCTAATGCCCATGATGATTCCTCACACTATAGCTGCCGAACAGAAGTCACACGACAAGATCGTGGTGGCCCATCGTGGCGCCAGTGGTTATTTGCCGGAACATACCCTGGAGTCAAAAGTACTGGCCCATGCCCAGGGCGCTGATTATATTGAACAGGATGTGGTGATGACGCGGGATGGTGCCCTGGTTGTTCTGCATGATCTTACCCTGGACCGCGTCACGGATGTGGCGCAACAGTTCCCGGGTCGGGCCCGCAGTGATGGCGCTTTCTATGTCATTGATTTTACACTGGAAGAATTACGTCAGTTGCAGGTGACGGAAAGTCCCCGTGCCGAGTCGCGGTTTCCTGCTGGCCAATCCCGTTTTGGTATTCACACGCTGGCTGAGGAAATCGAGCTTATCCAGGGACTTAACCATTCCACCGGTCGCGAGGCTGGACTCTACGTAGAAATAAAATCGCCGTGGTTTCACCATCAGGAAGGCAAAGACGCTGCCAAAGCGATTTTAACGATGTTAAAAGGCTATGGTTATGAAACCATGACTGACAAGGTGTTTCTGCAAACCTTTGATTTCAATGAACTGGTACGCATCCATGATGAATTACTGCCTGCCATGGATATGGCCATCCCCCTGGTTCAGCTTATTGCGCAAAATGAATGGCAGGAAAGCTTTACCCTGGAAGCGGGGGAGTGGCGTCCCTATGATTATAACTGGATGCTTGAAGCAGAGGGCATGGCCAAACTGGCCACTTATGCCAATGGGGTCGGCCCCTCCCTGGAGATGATTATCACTCAGGATTCCGGCCCAGGAGATATCCATTTTTCGCCGCTGGTGGCGCGTGCCCATGCTGCAGGCCTGCAGGTTCATGCCTATACCTTGCGCCGCGACCCGGGTCGAATACCGGCTTATGCCGATGATTTTGAGGATTTGCTTAGGCTGTTTCTTGATGAAGCCGGGGTCGACGGCGTCTTTACCGACTTCCCGGATTTAGCCCGTAGCTATATTCAAAACAGGAAAGACTGATCTGGCAGGGCCTGTAAGTTAACGTTCTATTTTCGTCATCTTGGAGCCTTCAAAGGTGAGGTTATACATCAGGCCCTTGTTGGAGAAGATGAAACCAATGATAGGTTCCTGTGCAGAGTTGGAGCTGATTTCACCGCCAGCGCCAAATTCCACCACGGCGACACTGCCGTCAACACCGGCTTCCCAACCGTCGCTGCTGCGGAAAGTATCCAGCGCATCTTCTGTCATGAATAAAATAATCTGGGATTTTACCTGGGCACCCAGCTGAAAGCCTATGGAAGCGCCCGCAGTGTTGTAATAATCAACCGGGCTGCCATTGATCATCAGCGCCCCTTCACCATATTCACCACCAATACCAATACCCGCCTTGACCACCCGGGGAAAAACCAGCATGCCTTTTGAGCGTTCTGCCAGGCGTTTGCCGGCAGCAGACTCGGCATAGAATTTCTCCAGTGCTACCTCGATATTGGTATCAATTTCCACCTTGGAGGCTGCTGTTGCCAGCACGGGGAAAAACAATGCTAGTGCCAGAGAAACCGAAGTCAGTATGTTGCGGTATTTCATGAATATTTATCCCTTGAAAATCAATGAGTAAGATTAGAGTAAATTGAACGGGGGTATAATTATACTCGTAAACAGTCTTTTTGTGATGCAGATTCCGCTTTTATAGCAGTTTGAAGCATCACAATGGCAAGGTGCAAAATAAGTTCAAAGAATGGCCCAATTGGCTTGAAACACAGGTTGTTTTTAGGCAACTTAAGTTAATTCAATATTGACGAAAAGCAAAAAAAATGGAGTTTCAATGAGATATCCCCCCGGTGTCAGCCAGAGTGATTTTGACAGAGCACTAAGCCAGTTTCAGGCCGCTATCGGTAGTGACTGGGTATTCATCGACGAAGCAGATGTGGACCTCTACCGCGATGCCTACTCACCCTTGTGGGGCGAGGAAGAGGAAAAAATCCCCTCCATCGCGCTGGCTCCCCGGTCTGCAGAAGAAGTGCAGGCATTAATGCGAATCTGTAATGAATTCCGTATTCCTGTCTATCCCGTATCCACCGGTAAAAATCTGGGCTATGGCGGATCGGCGCCGGTGCTCAACGGCAGCGTGGTGCTGGATCTGAAGCGCATGAACCGTATTATTGAGGTCAGTGAGGAAAATGCCTTTGCGCTGGTGGAACCGGGCGTGTCCTATTTTGATTTATATAACTACATACAGGAGAAAGGGCTCGATCTGTGGATTGACTGCCCCGATCCCGGCTGGGGTAGCCTGATTGGCAACGCCCTGGATCATGGCGTGGGTTATACCGTGAATCCCTATCGGGATCATTTCGAGGCCCACTGCGGTATGGAAGTGGTGCTGGCCGATGGCGACGTGGTGCGCACCGGCATGGGCGCCATGCCCAATGCCGAAACCTGGCAACAGTATCGCTGGGGTTATGGACCCTGGCTGGATGGGCTGTTTGCCCAGTCCAATTTTGGTGTGGTGACCAAGATGGGCTTTTGGCTGTATCCGGCGCCGGAAGCCTTCCGTTCCGGTTCGGTGCAGGTGATGGGCTACAACGATGTTCATGAACTGACGCGGGTGACGGCAAAGATGATGTATAGCGGCATTCTTAATACCAATGCCGGTGTGCAGTCACCGATGCAGTTCGTGCTGGGACAAAACCCGGAAATGCAGGAACGTTATGAGCGCGCCAACGCCGAAGATATTCGCATCCTTGATGAATTTGCGCAAAGCAACAACACGCCGTTCTGGAGTTCTTCCTTCAAGTTTTACGGGCCACAGGAGATCGTCGACAGCTCCTGGGCGTATGTAAAAAAACAGTTTGCCCACATTGAAGGCGTCCGCTTTCAGGATCAGGAAGCGCTTCAATTTCCCATGCCCTATGAAGAGCTGATGCAGACTTCGGACGAAAACCATCTGGGCGTACCCTCCATGTCTGTATTCCAGCTGGGTAACCGCTCCAACTTCAATCCGGCCGGGACCAATGGTCATCTTGGCTTCTCGCCGGTGGTTCCCATGACTGGCGAGGCGGTGCTGCAAGCCAATAAAGTACTGGGTAAAGTCTTGCGTGATATGGGCGGCAATACGGTATTTAATGTGCCTCCCTATTCCTATCACCAACGCACCTTTACCATTCTGATCGGTTTCACTGTAAGCCGCGATAGCGACACCAACCAAAAGACCCGGGAGATTTTTCGGGAACTGGTGCGAGTCGCCGCGGAAAATGGCTGGGGAGAATACCGTACCCATACTGCTTTTATGGATGATTGCGCGGCCACCTATTCGTTTAATGACAATGCGCTGTTGCGGCTGCAACAGCGTCTCAAGGATGCCATCGATCCCAATGGCATTATTTCCGCAGGTCGCTATGGTATCTGGCCGAAACATATTCGTGATGAGGAAGGCAAGGGGATTGCCGATATAAACTCTGCCAGGGATGAAGAAGGAGGCAGCAATGTATAAGGCATTGATTCTGCTTGCCGGTATATTGATAAGCACAGGAACACTGGCCCAGTCCGGCGACCCGGTTAATGGCAAGGCTGTTTACGAACACTGGTGTTCACCTTGCCATGCCCCGGGTGCTCGCAAACACCCGGGAACAGCAGCACTGGAGTTTCTCTACAAGGGTGAAAAGCCGGCAGTGCTGGAGCAGCGTCTCGACCTGACCCCGGCCTTGGTGGCAACCTTTGTCCGCAACGGTGTGAAAATCATGCCACCTTTTCGCAAGACCGAGATCAGCGACAAGGAGCTTGCCGATATCGGCGCCTACTTGACCCCACGATAGTCAGCCCATTCCAACAATAATAAGGAGGCGGTTATCAACGATCTGTTCTGGAAATCCACTGCGGTGTTTCTCTACTGCAGTATTCTCCTGATAATCGGGTATCTAGCCTCGCGCCGCATGCATGACATTCGCGACTATTATGCGGGCGGCAAAAAACTTGGCTTTATTAATGTCGCTTTTTCAGCCCGTGCTACTGGTGAATCTGCCTGGTTGTTACTGGGACTCACCGGCACCGGTTTTGCGGTGGGTTTGCAGGGCTTGTGGATTGCCGTGGGTGAATTGCTGGGAGTGGGCATTGCCTGGCTATGGATGGCAAAGCCCTTCAAGCGACTCACCGATCAGTATGACAGCGTCACCATTCCTGATTATCTGGAATCCCGTTTTCGTGACGATGGCCACTGGCTGCGTCTGATCGCCGCCGGCGCGTTGATAGTCTTTGTCCCCATCTATGCCGGTTCCCAGGTCTTTGCTACCGGCAAAGCTTTTAATGCCTTCCTTGATATCAATCATTACCTGGGTGCCACCATTGGGTTTCTCGTAGTGCTTTTTTACATCACCAAGGGCGGCTTTATTGCCGTGGTCTGGTCTGATGTTTTTCAGGGTCTGCTAATGGTGTGCGGACTTGTATTACTGCCGCTAGTAGGATTGCTGGAGCTGGGTGGTATTACCAATCTGCTGGCGTCTCTGGGTAATAATTTTCCCGCACATCTGACTCTGACCGCAGGGCAGGGCTGGACCACCCTTGCCGTCATGCAGACGCTTGGTTTTCTCGCTATTGGTATTGGTTTTCTCGGATCGCCACAGGTCTTTGTCCGCTTTATTTCCATTCGTAATGAAGAGCAAATAAAAAAAGGGGCAGTTGTCGCACTTTTGTGGACCTTTCTGGCCGACACCGGTGCTGTCTTGCTGGGGATGACAGGCAGGGCCCTGTTCAACGATGCTGATCTGGGTTTTGATTCCGATAATATTCTTCCGGTAATGTCACAGGCCTTGCTTTTGCCTTTCTTTGCCGGCGTCTATATCGCCATGGTGCTGGCCGCCATTATGTCTACTATTGATTCCCTGCTGGTGCTGGCTTCCAGCTCTGCGGTCAGGGATTACTGGCAGAAAACCCGGCATCCGGAAATGAGTGATGACACCCTGATGAAACTGAGCTGGCAAGTGACAATGATATTGGCCCTGCTTTCATTTGGTATCGGTATGGGCATTCTGCTTTATGATCTTGAAAACGGGATTTTCTGGATTGTCATTTTTGGCTGGTCAGGTATTGCCGCAACCTTCTGCCCGGTCATGATACTCAGCCTGTGTTGGTCCGGGCTCACCGCACTGGGCGCCAAGTGCGCGATGGTGGCGGGTTTCCTTGCCACGATATTATTCAAGTTTGTCATTCCGCCGTTAATGACGTCCATAGGCTGGGTCAGTGGTACTGTCTATCTCAATGCCCTTGATGTGTTGCTGCCGGCCTTTCTGGTCTCCGGTTTCATTGCCGTTATCACAAGTAAGCTGGATGCTAAAGTGCTCTTTGTGCTTAATGATATTAAAGATGAGTTGAAGACTGAAAAAATACGAAATAACTAGAGCAGCTGGTGGATTGGGGTAATGCTAAAAACCTGTTAATCCCTTTTCTGGAAAATCAAATTCATATTATTAATACAATTAGAATTCAGTAGCGTAAAACTTCAATTATTCGCCAGTCTTATTGAAATAAAAGGCCTACTCTGTAACTCTGGTACCACAGAGAGTGATATTTAGTAGTATTTCGCTCACATAACAGTAATTAGTGCGGTTTGATTATTTAGTGTATGAAACTACTTACATCCTTCAAGCAGGTTTTTATTCTGTCAATTCTTGTCTGCCTGGCGTTCTCCAGTATTACCCATGCCCAGAGTGAGGAGTTTCTGGATTCAATCATCTTTGATGGGGTTTTGCTGGATAAAACCACTGCAGGGCAACTCTCAGCACAGGGTGTAAGGGGGCAACAGTTACAGTCCCTCCTCAGTGGTCAGCCTGACAATATGCTTGAACCTGTTTCCATAACATTCTCTCCATCAGCGTTGTCTGATAAGGCGGTGCAGGACATCTCTGCCTATTTACTCGAAGTAAGTGAACTGGAAAGACATGAAGGACTGTATTCACCGCAGCTGATCCAAAACCTGCTGTCGCTCGGGGCTTATTATCAAAGTCAGGATAATCATCTTCAGGCAATTGCTGTACTACAGCGAGCAGACCATATCAGTCGCATTAATTATGGTC
>JAUHWU010000100.1 GCA_030427065.1 Gammaproteobacteria bacterium
CAATTGTCAATTGTTCAGCCCGGCTTAGTCCTGATCAGATTGCTTATTATTGCCTTTTCTGTAGATATCCAGAATATGGTCAAACGCTTCCTTGAGTGTCAGTTCCCTAAAGTCGGTAAATTCGCCGGCATCCATGAAAACACCATGTTCCCCGCAGACTTCATACTGGATATGAGGCTGTTTGGGATCCTTTACCGACTCCATGGTTTTGTTGCAACGCGGGCAATCAATTTTGGTGATTTCATTATAAATCTGGCCGAGATAGGCATCGCCGTCATCCAGGGTAACCGAGGTCCATTCATCCTTGACCTTTTCCGCTTCTCCCTGGTCGAACCAGAGGCCGGCACATCGCTCACATTTATCAATCATGACTTCACCTGACTGGGTGAGTACTTTTTGCTCTTTCATGTCGGCAAAACATTTTGGACAACGCACGATTTCAAATCTCCATGGGTACAGATCAATCCAGTGGCTAAAGTGTATAGCGGGAGGGCATAATTTGCTATTCGGAGTATGGCTTATAGAGATAATCCCGGGTTACCGGTACAACACCATGCTGTTTCGCCAGCTGACACTGGAATACCACTAAATTGGCAAATTCAAAACTCATATCGCACACCGCCAGATAGAATTCCCACATACGGTAAAAAGACTCATCCTTGAGTGCCAGTATGTCGTCCTTATGCGCCTCAAACCGTTCCAGCCATGCCCGCAGTGTCCAGGCATAGTGCATGCGCCAGATTTCGACATCGGTCAGCATCAGGCGGCTTTTTTCAATGCCAATGGCGGTTTCAGAAAGGCTTGGAATCCTGCCGCCTGGAAAGATGTAGCGGTTGATCCAGGGATTGGTTTCCAGGGGGACAGTTTTATTGCCAATGGTATGAATCAGGGCGGCACCCTCGTCATCAAGCATGTCATTAACGCGGTTGAAATAGACCGGTAAGGCAGCAACGCTCACATGTTCCAGCATGCCGACACTGACTATACGATCATATTTACCCTCATGTTCACGGTAATCGGATAAGAGGAATGTGGTCTTGTCCGCCAGGCCGCGGGCCTTTGCCTCATCCGTGGCAACCCGCAATTGTTCCTTTGACAAGGTGATGCCGGTGACATGCACATCATGATGAGTGGCCAGATGAAAAGCCAGACTGCCCCAGCCGCAACCGATGTCGAGAACCTTCATACCTGGTTGCAGTAACAATTTAGCGGCGATGTGTGATGCCTTGTTCTGTTGTGCCTGTTCAATGCTGTCATTCGGATCTTTAAAATAGGCGCACGAATAATACATTTCCTTATCGAGAAACATGCGAAAAATAGTTTCTTCAGTATCATAGTGGTGGGCGATGTTGCGGTAACTGCGGGTGATATGATTGAACTGCTGGTACAGCTTCACCAGTGGGGTATACCATTTGATGACGCCCTTGGGGGAAAAGTTGGTGCGCAGCAGGCCCAGCAGGATACGCAGGTCCTGCCCACCGGTATCCCATCCACCTTCCATGTAGGTCTGGCCCAGTTCGAACTCCCAATCCCGGGCAATTCGTTTAATGGCCTTCTCATCACGGATGTACCAGTGAGCTTCAATACCGGACTCACCAAAGCGGTGACTGCTTCCATCTGGTAAGTACAAATTCAGGATGCCTTGCTTCACATTTTTTTTCAGCAACTTCAGGTACATCTAGGTATTCCCCGTCTTGGTGTTATTTAATCAAGAAACAATAGCATCAGAATCATGAAAGAAAGCCTTGCGTGCACACAGCAGTCCGGCAAGAGCGAAAAAAGCCTGAACTATATGGTTAATTTCTGCCTGCAGACTCGGTGCTCCCAGCTCTGCCATGAAGGGCATGCCAATCCAGTAAGGAAGATAATAACCCAGCAACAAAACCAGACTGATCCACCATGTCAGGGGCTGGCGAACTTTTTCATTCGCAAAAAAAAGGTAAAGCACAATAACAATAGTGGCTATATCCCCACAGGCTTCCCGTAGCGCGTGATACCAGGAATGGGCCTGGCCACCTCCGAAATTACTTTGCACAAGGTAAGCCGGATCTCCGATATGGGTAAAGGTTGCCAGCAGGCTGGTCAAACCATAACAAAAACCGAATACCAGCATTGCTCTGGCAATATTCAATTGGCTTATCATGGATAATTTCCTTTTACGCGTTCTTGTTCAAAAGACAGTCGATGCATTTTTATTATTAGTTTTTTAGGGTTTCGTTGTTTTTTGATTTTATATTATCGCGTAAGCTATCAAGGTTATCAGATGCGTGCTGTTATTAAAAAAACGCCACTGTTAAACTTTGTTAACTAAACAACTGGTATAGTATTTTTTCAATTCTGCAAATTCAATTACTTATGGCAAAACTTATCAAACAACCCCTGCTGCATTTTATCGTTGCAGGAATACTTATTTTTGCTGCGTACCAGTGGTCAGAGCCAACTGTGCCGAATAGTGAAAATATGGACAAGATTATTCCGGTGGACAGACTGGCGTTGTTAAATTTTATGCAGTTCAGGGCGCAGGCCTTTCAACCAGAGTTGTTCAGAGAGCAGCTGGATGGTATGAGTGATAGTGATCTGGAAAAGCTGGTTGCTGACTTTGTCCGGGAAGAGGCGCTTTACCGCGAAGCTCTGGCCATGGGGATGGACCAGGGGGATTACATTATTCGCCAGCGATTGGTACAGAAGGTCGAATTTTTACTTGAGAATATGGTGAATCAGTCACTTGTGCCTGATGATGCGCTCATAGGATCCTGGTTTAATGACAGAAGAGCCGATTATCAGATTGATGCGGTCTACACCTTTACCCATATTTTCTTTGATAGCGGTGAGCGTGGCCGGGAACAGGCCCGGCAGGATGCCTTGAGTTTGCTGGGCAGCACCGGGATTGGCGATATAGCGTTTAATGACGCGCCCCAATTCGGCGACCGATATCCCTTCCTGCAAAACTATGTAGAGCGAACCCGTGATTTTGTCGTGAACAATTTTACTGAAAGTTTTGTCTCTGAGCTTGATGAGTTGACTCCCTCTGATCAGGCATGGGCAGGCCCCTTTGAATCCCGCTATGGCTTTCATCTGGTCATGCTGCGCAGTAAAACTGATCCCTATATTCCTTCCCTGGAATCAATAAAAGAGCGGGTACTGGATGACTGGCGCTTTGAATCCGTATTGCAAAACCGCAGGGAGGCCGAGCAACAGGTCATTGACGCCTATGAGGTCAGGCTGGACTTGCAGGCGGAGCAGTAAATATGACGTCGAAGCTCTTGTCCTCTGTTCTATTGTTTATTGCACTTTTGCCGTCAGCGCTGCTTGCCCACGATGCGCGACCAGTAGTGGTTACTCTCACCGAACAGTTCTCCGCCGTATACCAGTTTTCTGTCCGCGTACCGGAAACCGTTGAAACCAATAATCAACCTGCTATTGCCTGGCCAACTGACTGCATTGAACAAAACAGGGTAGTTGGTTCAGGGGGCAGCAATGGCACTGTCACTTGTGAGGAACCCCTGGCAGGAAAACTGATTACTCTGGACTATCCTTTTTACAATCCCTCCCTGGCAACGTTCTACCGCTTGACCACTTTGGCCGGCGATAACATGACAGCCATGCTGACACCGACACGACCGCAGTGGGAAATTCCGCTTACAGCAAAACGGGGAAATATTGCGCTGGAATATCTGACATTGGGTATTGAACACATTATTGGCGGACTGGATCATTTGCTATTTGTGCTCGGGCTTCTGGTGATAGCCGGTACCTTGAAACGAATACTGTGGACGGTTACCGGTTTTACCCTTGCCCATTCCATCACGCTGTCTTTGTCTTCACTGGGGTTACTCACTATTCCCATCGTACCGGTTGAAGCGGTTATCGCTTTATCTATAGTGTTTCTGGCGTTTGAAATCAGTCGCGATCACAGCAACAGTCTGACCTATCATTACCCGATTATCGTTTCTCTTGGATTTGGTTTGCTGCATGGTCTCGGTTTTGCCAGCGCATTGGGTGAGATAGGTCTGGTGCAAAATGAAATATTTATTTCCCTGTTGTTTTTCAATCTCGGTGTAGAGGTAGGTCAGCTTGCCTTTATTGGATTGGTGAGTGGTTTGTTCCTGATGATTAATTCGGAATTAAAAAAGTCACGTCTGGACAGGCATAGCATGAGAGAAGTGATAACACGCAAGCGAATGGAACTGTTAGCGGCTTACGTCATTGGCATACCATCTTCCTATTGGTTAATTGAACGTGTAGCGCAATTTATACTTTAGCAAGCAGTTTTATTTTAACTATATAGTAATCTACATAATTTGCTTTCCAGGGTTTTAAACGATGGATTGCCAAGGAAAAATCTATTAAAACTTTTAATCAGAAAATAGCATTCATTACTGGAGGTGGATCCGGTATCGGTCTTGGTATGGCGAAAGCGTTTGCCGAGCGTGGCATGTCCCTGGCGCTTGCGGATATTGATCAGAGCAAACTTGAATCGGCTCGTGATGAATTGCAGCAGCTGGGCGCGCAGGTAAGAATTTATCCTCTGGATGTCGCCGACAGGGACGCCGTATGTGAGGCAGTGAATGATACCAACACATTTTTTGGCGTGATTAACATCGTCTGTGCCAATGCCGGTGTTGCCGGCAATATGGGGCCTCTTGAAAATGCCAGTGTGTCGGATTGGGACTGGGTAATTGACGTCAATATGAAGGGGGTTGCCTATGTCATTCAGGCCTGCCTGCCTTATCTGCTGGAAAATCCCGACAATGCCCATGTAGTCATCACCAGTTCCATCAGTGGCTTGAGAGTCTATGAGCCAAGCCGCGGGCAGGGCATGTACAACATGTGTAAATACGGTCTTATCGGATTGGCCGAAGCCCTGAAAGTGGATATGCAGCCCTATGGTGTCGGGGTGTCTGTGTTATGCCCCAGTGTCGTTAATACCAACCTTTCCCATTCGGGGCTCAACCGGCCGGAAAAATATGGCGGGGCACTGGCGGCGAATGAGGGTCATGAACTGGCTAACGCGGCAGCTTCGGGAACCGATCCCCTGCAATTTGGCTGTTGGGTAGTGAAAGCAATCGAGCAAAATTTGTTTTACGTGATTACTCATCCTGTTGATCGGGAACTGGTGGAGAAACGTCATCAAAAAATCATTGAAGCGTTTGAAAATAGTAATCAACTAACCCGCCAGGAATAGCCTCCGGATTTATTCCAGACCTGCCAAAGCATTTCTTATCAGTGACTCAATATCGCCATCGTGATGAAATCCGGCGGCTTCTGCTCTTGGCAGTGTCAGGGGCGGGTAGCTGCCAAAATTCTCTTCAACCCACGGGTCCGGGGCATAGTGAATTAACGACTGAACATCATGCTGTGGAAATAGCTCGCCTATTTTTGTAACCAGATCCTCGATCGTCACATGCAGGGCTGGCAGAGTATAGGTGTTTGTTGTTCGTGGATTGTTGTTGTTTTCAGTTCCTGCCGTTGATACGGCATGAAGCAGATTCTCGATGCAGCAGGTGATCGACATCAGCCAGCTTCTGGCGCTGCCAGAGACCGGGCAGGTAAATGACTCTCCATTGCTCAGACAGCGAATCAGATCGCTGAAAAAGATTGAGACGGCCCCATTGGGTTCCGGTGGCCTTGCCACTATGCCGGGAAGTCGTACCGAACAACCTCCAAGCCAGTTGCGCCTGACATAATCATTCAGCAGGACTTCACCAATAACTTTCTGCGCACCGTAACTGAGGTTGGGTGTGGGCAGGGTGTCATCATTAACTTCGGTTACAGCAGGTTTCCCATAGACAGCAATTGAACTGGCAAAGATCACAGTCGGTCTATTGTCCTGCTGCTTCAACTTTTCCAGCAAGGCCATGGTGCCATGGATGTTGGCGTCCACGCCCAGCGCGTAATTTGACTCAGCAAGCCCACTGGGCACACTGGCAAGATGAAAAGCCAGATCCACCGGTTCGTCCATGGCCTGTGCCAGTAATGCTTCATCGGCAAAGCTACCTTGTATGCGTTTGATGACTGGATGGGCAGGGATCTGATCCAGTTTCAGATCCATGACAGTCAGCCTGTCAGGTTTTAGCTCACCATCTGCAAGGAGTAACTGGCGGGTAAGATGTCTACCAATAAAACCATTGGCGCCGGTAACCAGGATATGCATTATGAAAATTCCTTAATTCTGACTATTCGACATTGGCCTGGGCGGCGGCAATACGGGCAATGGGAATTCGGTAGGGACTGCAGCTGACATAATCCAGACCCAGCTTGTGACAGTATTTGATCGAGCGCGGGTCACCGCCGTGTTCACCGCAAATCCCGTATTTGATACCTTTCTTTTTGCGCTTTGAATCCTTGATGGCCATTTTCATCAGCTTGCCGATGGCGCGCTGGTCGAGAGAGACAAATGGATCCATCTCGATGAGCTTGTTGGTGAGGTAGGCAGGAATAAATTTGGCGGCATCGTCCCGGGAAAAGCCGTAAGTCATTTGTGTCAGATCGTTGGTGCCAAAACTCATGAACTCCACATCATTGGCGAGTCGGTCAGCGCCCAGACAGGCGCGGGGAGTTTCCATCATGGTGCCGATCTTGTAGCGAATTGACAGGCTTTTTTCCTTCATCACTGACTGGATGCCACGGTCGATAATGTCACTGATCATACGTATTTCGCGTACGTTCACCACCAGGGGAATCATGATTTCCGGCAGCGGATGACAACCCTGTTCCCTGGCAGCCAGCGCAGCGCTGATGATGGCGCGTACCTGCATCTCGGTAATTTCCGGTTGCAAGACAGACAGGCGGCAACCACGCAGTCCCAGCATGGGGTTTACTTCTGCCAGGTCCTTAATGGCATTTTTGATCAGCGCCTGCGGCTTGTTGATATGGGTACTCAGTGCACCGATATCTTCTTCGGTATGGGGCAGGAATTCATGCAGGGGGGGATCCAGCAGGCGAATGGTGATGGGCTTGCCGTCCATAATACGAAACAGTTCCAGAAAATCGTCATGCTGAAATTTCTCCAGTTGTACCAGATAGTATTCGCGTTCCTGCCGATTTTCCGACAGGATCATGCCGCGCATTACATCGATTCGCTCGGCGGCAAAGAACATGTGCTCGGTACGACACAGGCCGATTCCTTCTGCACCCAGCTCAAGGGCCTTGGCTGCATCTTCCGGCGTTTCTGCATTGGCACGTACTTTCAGTTTGCGGTGCTTGTCTGCCCAGTTCAGCAAAGTCTGAAAATCATCACTGGAAGAGGCCGCAATTTTGGGAATATCACCCAGCATGACTTCACCGGCAAGGCCATCCAGGGTAATGATATCTCCGCGCTTGATGACCTGCCCGGACGCCGTGGTGGCGCTGCCGGCGGCATAATCAATATTCAGATTATTACAACCGGTGATGGCACAAACTCCCATGCCTCTGGCGACCACCGCAGCATGGGAAGTCATGCCACCCAGTTCGGTGAGGATGCCTTCGGCGACCTTCATGCCATGGATGTCTTCCGGGGTGGTTTCACGTCGGACCAGAATCACTTTTTTTCCGCTGGCTGCTTCTGTCACTGCCTCGTCCGCAGAGAAGACCACCGCGCCCGTAGCGCCACCGGGACTGGCGGGCAGGCCATGTGCAATGATGTCCTGCTTGTGTTGTGGATCCACCATGGGATGCAGAAAAGCTTCCACATGTTCCGGTGAAACCCTGAGCAGGGCTTCCTTGTCGGAAATCAGGCCTTCTTTCACCATGTCCACGGCAATCTTGATGGCCGCGCGCCCGGTGCGTTTGCCACTGCGGGTTTGCAGGATGTAAAAACGCCCCTCCTGGATTGTAAATTCGATGTCCTGCATGTCCCGGTAGTGCTTTTCCAGCATCTCCTGGGTATCAAAGAGTTGCTGGTAGACCTCCGGCATTTTATCTTTCAGGGCATCAATGGGCAGGGGGGTGCGGATGCCCGACACCACGTCCTCACCAGCCGCGTTAAAAAGGAATTCTCCAAAAAACAGTTTCTCACCATTGGACGGGTTTCGCGTGAACGCGACACCGGAACCGGAGTCATCACTGAAATTGCCGTACACCATGGATTGAATATTGACAGCGGTGCCCAGGGATTCGGGGATATTATTCATTTCCCGATAGACGTTGGCCCTGGGGGTATGCCATGACTGGAATACCGCTTCGACTGCCAGCAGCAATTGCCGGAAGGGATCCTGGGGCAGGTCCACCAGCTGTTTGAAATGGTCGATAACCCGTTGCCAGTCCTCGGCTTCCATGTCGATATCCACTGACTTGTTGTTGGCTTTTTTGTAGTCATCAATGACCTGTTCAAACTGGGCGCCGTCCGCGCCAAGTACCACGTTGGCAAACATCTGGATGAAACGGCGGTAGCAGTCATAGGCAAAACGGGGGTTCCCTGTTTTACGCGCCAGGCCTTCGACGATGTCATCATTGAGGCCGAGATTAAGCACTGTGTCCATCATGCCCGGCATGGACACCGGCGCCCCGGAGCGCACTGACAACAATAAGGGGTTGTCGGGGTCGCCAAAGTGCGCGCCCATTTTTTGTTCGACGAGATCCAGGGCGACGCGGTATTCCTGCTCCAGCCTGTTAGGCAGCTTGTTGCCATTGGCAAAAAATTCGCGGCAGGTATCGGTGGTAATAATAAAACCAAAAGGCACAGGCAGGCCCAGGTTGGTCATCTCACAGAGATTGGCCCCCTTGCCGCCAAGCAAGTCCTGATCGTCCTTGTGGCCTTCATTGAAAAGGTAAACTCTCTTTGCCATTGCTAATCCAGTTTTTTTACGTGGTGTTAATAATTACTGCGGGCTGCTTTTTTTATCTGCGCTGAGATAAAGCCAGGTATAGCCAATGATCCCGGCTGTCACAGAGGCCAGCAGGATGCCTGTTTTTGCCAGTAACAGTTCTTCGCTGTTTTCCTCAAAGCCCAGCTCTGCAATGAATATCGCCATGGTGAAACCAATACTGGCCAGGAAAGAGACGCCTGCAATTTGTGAAAAACTGGTACCGGAAGGAAGCTTGGCAATGCCCAGTTTGAGGACCAGCCAGGCAGTGCCGGTTATGCCGACAAACTTACCAATAAGCAGTCCTGCTTCAATACCAAGGGCTATCGGGTTGGTGAGTGTTGCCTGCAGGGAAGATACGCTTATGGGGACCCCCGCATTAAGCAGCGCGAAGGCTGGAATCACCAGAAAGGAAACCGGCAGATGCCAAATATGCTCAAGTCGTTGCAGCGGTGGTTGCACACTGTGAATGCCTTCTTCCAGTGTCTGAACAACTGCATGCAGTTCATCATTGAGCAGAATGTTTTTTTTGCGGTTATAGCTTTCATCAAATTTATTCATCAGTTTAGCGACGTATTCACTGAATTTCGTCGGATCATACTTGGGACGCGCGGGCACTGTGAAAGCCCCCAGCACACCTGCCAGAGTGGCATGGACGCCCGATTGCAGCAGGGTAAACCAGAGCACGATCGCCAGCAGAAAATAGGGAAGAATTTTTCTGACGCCGCCAAGGTTCAGGAATATCAGTAAGACCAACACCGACGCGGCGGCGAGAAGCCACCACAGGTCGATAGTGTTGGTATAAAAAACAGCGATAACAAGAACCGCACCCAGGTCATCTACTATAGCCAGGGCTACCAGAAAAGTAATCAGGGCCTTGGGCACCCGGTTTGCCAATAACACAAGTATACCGATGGCAAAGGCAATGTCAGTGGCCATGGGAATCCCCCAGCCACTTATACTTGCCATGCCGAAGTTAAAGGCTGTGTAAATCAAAGCAGGAACCACCATGCCACCAATGGCGCAGGCAATGGGCAAAGTGGCCTGTTTCAGATTAGATAGCTCACCAACAGAAATTTCCCGTTTCAGCTCCAGTCCTACTATAAAGAAGAAGAATGCCATCAAGCCATCGTTAACCCAGTGCAATAACGACAGTTTGAATTGCCAGTCGCCAACACTAATACCTGCGTAAAGGTCTTTTAGCTGCTGATACTGCGATGCCATTGGACTATTGGCGAGCACCAGCGCTATCACAGCTGTGAACATCAAGAGCAGGCCGGTAGTGGATTGCCGATGAACAAATTCTTCTATGGGAGAAATAATCAGCTCAAAGGGTTTTTCCCACTGTGCAAGGTGGACGCCTTCCCCGGTAGGCTTGTCGGGAATGTCGTGTTGATCAGGGTCGGCCATATTTTTTACATACGATAAATCAGAATGAGTTGTGGAAGATAAGGCACCCATCCAATGAATTCAATCAATGCCGTCATAAAGACAGGTCAGTGCAAATTCAGGGGTTAATAACAGTGCGAAATCCTATATGCGAGGTACCCAGTCCCTTGCTTTGTGCTTGCCTCGCTTCAGGTCGATAACGCATGCAGTAATTGGGGGCGCACAGATAAGAGCCTCCCTTGATGACGGCAACGGGTTCACCAGGCTGACTTGGATCATAGCCTTGCGGATATTTTTCCTTGTCGAGGAAGGCATGGGTCGAAAACCAGGGCGTTTGCGTCCATTCCCAGACATTGCCGATAAGGTCATAAAGGCCAAACTCATTGGCGTTGTAGCAACCTACCGGCGCCGTCCCAACAAAACCATCCTGGGCATCATGCTGAAAAGGAAACAAACCCTGCCAGGTATTGGACTGGTAGTTACCAGTCGTGTCGCTTCGCAAACTGCTTTGCGCGGCAAATTCAAACTGGGCCTCTGTGGGCAGGGCATGCCCT
>JAUHWU010000101.1 GCA_030427065.1 Gammaproteobacteria bacterium
CTGATAATTGCTGCCGCTATATCCGCTATAGAAAAAAAAGTTCGCCTGCCTTTCACGGTCATGCTGGTCATTATCGGGGCTTTTATTGCCGTACTGGAGGACAGAATTCCGGCACTGGACATTCTGCATAGCCTGAGCCTGTCACCGGATATTATTCTTTATATTTTTCTGCCCACCCTTGTATTTGAATCTTCATTTAAAATGAACGCAAGACAACTGTGGCACAATATTATACCGATTCTCACCCTGGCAGTTCCCGGCCTGCTGTTATCCACCGGCATTATCGGGGGTATCGTCTCCCTCGCCACGGGGATACCACTTACCGCAGCGCTTCTGCTTGGCGCAATCCTCAGCGCTACTGATCCGGTTGCGGTAATTGCGCTGTTCAAGCGACTGGGCGCACCCCAACGCCTGACCATACTGGTTGAAGGCGAAAGTCTTTTTAATGACGCAACCGCCCTGGTACTGGCTACTATCCTGATCAGCGGACTGGGCACTGAAATCGCCGCTGAAAATATAACCCTGAGCGGCGCCACCCTGGAATTTCTTATGGTATTTATGGGCGGCATGCTGGTTGGCTGGATACTGGGAATGGTTACCTCTTTGCTTGTTGGCATGATCAGGACTGATGTCTACATCGAAACCACTCTGACCACAATTCTCGCCTATGCGTCTTTCATCCTTGCCGAACAGGTATTCCATGTCAGCGGCGTGGTCGCCGTGGTTATGGCTGGACTGACTCTTGGCAACTGGGGCAGAATCAAAATTTCGCCCTATGTACGTCAGTACATTGATCATTTCTGGGAATACGTGGCTTATGTAGCTACCGCTCTGATTTTCCTGATGGTAGGTATGCGCGTTAACCTTGCTGAACTCTGGCTGTCTGCTGACATATTGGCCTGGGTAATTGCAGGAATGCTGTTGTCACGGGCTGTTGTCATCTATGGCATGATTCCGCTCAGCAACCGCATTCCAGGTAGCGCTATTACTGGCAGGAATTACCAGCACATTATGTTCTGGGGAGGTCTGCGCGGAGTTATTGCACTGGCTATCGTGCTCAGTTTGCCGGACTTCCCCCTGCACGACGTTTTTATTGCCCTGGTGATGGGGGCAGTATTATTTACGTTGTTGATACAGGGACTCAGTATCGAGTGGCTGGTAGAAAAACTTGGGCTTAACAAACCACCGCTTTCGGATCGCATTGCCAGAGCAGAAGGAACCGTAAGTGCTCTGCAGCTGGCACTTTCACGACTGCCTGAAATTCAGCACGGCGGCATGTTTTCTGGCTCCATTGCCCACAGACTGCAAAAATACTGTCATAGCGCCTTGCAGGAACAACAAAGGGCGCTACAGCATATGCGCAGCCATGAGATGGACTCAAAACAGGAAATCATCCTGCTCTATCTTCGTTCCTATGCCAATGAACAGGCTCAATACAACGACCTCTACAACAAGGGACACTTAAGCGAGAAAGCGCTGCGCAGTCTGCTCAGTGTCATGGCTTCACAGATTGACTCATTACGTTATCACGGAGAGTACCGAAGCATTTTACATAAGTCATTGACGATTCGACGTATGCAGATACTGCTGCACAACTTACTGGATAAATACCTGAACAATACAACTTTCCTTGAAAACCTGCGTCTTGAATTCATTGTTATCAACTATGAGGAAGCCTGGGGCCATTTTCACGCCTGCAATGCAGTTCTGGGTGATCTCGAAAAACTGCAAACCCAAATCGGCATCAAATCCGAGGTAATGGATAAGGTGCGCCATCAGTATCAGACCTGGAAGACACGTGCCGAGGAAGCGCTCAATACCATGGCCGAGCAATACCCCGAGTTTGTTTCGGCCATGCAGCAACGCCTTGGTATGCGCCTCATTCTTCTCGCACAGGCCCAGTCCATCAGCGATGAAATTACTCAGGGCACTATCCCGAAAAACATGGGAGAACAGATGGAGGAAGAACTTTATAAGCAGCTATGGGCATTGCGGGGACAGGAAATAACCCGTCTCGGTGTCAAGCCGCATGAATTACTACGCAAAGTCCCCTTCTTCAGTGAAACTACTGAAGAAGATTTTCTCTTACTCAGCAAGAAAATGCAGCGCATTAGCGTTGCTGGCCGGGAAGTGGTCATAAAACAGGGTGATAAAGGTGACAGACTATATCTTATCGCGCGCGGTGTGGTCAGAATCTCCAGGGAAAAAGATGGCAAGACCACTAAATTGACCTCCCTGTTTGCCGGCGATTTTTTTGGCGAAATGGCTCTCCTGCATGACGAGGCTCGCAGTGCGACAGTAACCAGTGTTACCCCCTGCACGTTTTATGTGCTTGATCGCAAGGATGTAGAGGAAGTCATGGAGCAGCAACCTTCCATCCGCCTTGCTCTGCAGCAAGCCGATCAACGCAGACGAGAAGAACAGACCGAGGCAGAAGAACAGACAGACCCTGAATAGCCATCACTGCATTTGTGTGCTGTTCGGTGTTCTGTACAATTACCTGAATATTCAGGAATGCATCATGAAAACAGTCCCTCAAATTTCAGCTGAACAAGCTGCCACTCTGATAAACAATGGCGACACGCTGATTGTCGGCGGCTTTGGCATGACCGGCAACCCGGTCCATCTGCTCCATGCTATCGCTGAGACCGATGTCAGAGATCTCACTTATGTCGGTAATAACGTTGGCGAACCCGGACTGGGTGGTGGACGCCTGTTACGCAATGATCAGCTTAAAAAAGCCATCGGTTCCTTTTTTACCAGCAACCCGGAAGCCGTGGCTGCAGTTCAGGAGGGTCGTATTGAAGTGGAATTACTTCCACAGGGCACTCTGGGCGAAGCCATCCGCGCCGGGGGCGCTGGTATTGGCGGCTTCTTCACCCCCACCTCGGCCGGAACACCACTGGCGCAGGGCCGCGAAACGCGCACTATTGATGGCAGGGAAATGGTGTTTGTGGAACCGATTAAAGGTGACGTCAGCCTGATTCGCGCCTGGAAAGCTGACACCGCAGGTAACCTGCAATACCGCATGACAGAAAATAATTTTAATCAGGCCGCAGCGACAGCGTCGAAACTGGTGATCGTGGAAGCAGAGGAAATAGTAGCCGTTGGCAGTCTTGATCCGAATGCCATTCATACGCCCGGCTGTTTCGTGGATTACCTGGTACAGGCTCACACCAGCGAGGAAGATCTGGGCTCATCTGCTTCAGTGTCTACCAGCCATAAAAAAGTCGACGACTCCCGCATGGCCATGGCGCAAGCGGTACTGGAAGAACTTAATGCCGGTGAAATAGTGAATCTGGGCATTGGCATTCCTACCCTGGTGGCTGACCTGATTACTGGTGATGACGGCATCATCATGCATACGGAAAATGGCATGCTGGGGGTAGGCCCTGAACCTGACAGCGGCGGCGCCATGGATTATCCGGTCAATGCCGGCAAGATTCCTGTCACTGCCCTGCCCGGCTCTTCCTACTTTGACAGTGCGGCGTCCTTTGGCATGATTCGGGGTGGCCATGTGGATGTAGCAGTGATGGGCGGACTGGAAGTGGATGAAGCCGGCAATCTGGCGAACTGGGCGGTACCGGGCAAACCTTTGCTGGGCGTGGGCGGTGCCATGGATCTTGCTTCGGGTGCCAAACGACTCATAGTCACCATGACCCATTGCGACCGGGACGGTAACAGCAAGGTGAAAAAGTGCTGCACATTACCTCTCACCGCTAAAAATGTTGTTGATGTGCTCATCACCGATCGCGCTGTATTCCATTTCACTGAACGAGGTATGGTATTGAAAAAAATCATGCCCGGCTTTACCAAAGAAGATATTACCCAAAGCACTGAAGCGCATTACACGGAAGACTTCTGATTCATGACTAACGCTTATATTTGTGACTATATTCGTACGCCCATAGGCCGCTATGGTGGTGCCCTTTCCTCTGTGCGCACTGACGATCTTGCCGCCGAACCCATCAAGGCCTTATTGGCGCGCCATAAGACACTGGATTGGGCGGCGCTGGATGATGTGATTCTCGGCAATACCAATCAGGCCGGTGAAGACAATCGCAACGTCGCACGAATGGCACTGCTACTTGCAGGTCTTCCACAGGAAGTGCCAGGAATCACAGTTAATCGATTGTGCGCATCCGGTATGGAGGCAATCATCATGGCAGCACGCCAGATCAAGGCAGGCGAAGGCGACCTGTTTATTGCCGGCGGTGTGGAGAGCATGTCGCGTGCACCATTGGTGATGCCAAAAGCTGACAAGGCCTTTAGCCAAAAAGCAGAAATATATGAGACATCCCTGGGCTGGCGCTTTATTAACCCAAAGATGGAACAACTGTACGGCACCGAGTCCATGGGCGGAACCGCTGAAAATGTCGCGCAGGAATTCAGCATCAACCGTGAAGATCAGGATGCCTTTGCCCTACGTTCACAACAACGTACCGCTGCCGCCATCGCCACTGGTCGTCTGGCAAAAGAAATATGTCCTGTCGCCATTCCACAACGTAAAGGTGAAGCTGTCATTGTCGATACGGATGAACACCCGCGCCCACAAACAACTCTTGAGGCCCTGGAAAAACTGGGCACACCTTTTCGCGCAGGCGGCACGGTGACAGCAGGTAACTGCTCCGGCATCAACGATGGCGCTGCCGCGCTCATCATAGCCTCGGAAAGCGCCGTGGAAAAATACGGACTGACGCCGCTGGTAAAAATACTGGGCGGAGCAAGCATTGGACTCGCCCCCAGAATCATGGGATTTGGTCCGGCGCCAGCCACTCAAAAGCTTCTCGGAAGATTGCAGATGTCTATTCAGGACTTCGATATCTTTGAGTTTAATGAAGCCTTTGCCTGTCAGGTGTTGGCCTCTGCACGAGCTCTGGGACTTCCCGATGATGCCGACTTTATCAACCCCAATGGTGGCGCCATTGCCCTGGGGCATCCACTGGGCGCATCCGGTGCGCGCATAAGCGGAACGCTGGCACTACAGATGCACGAGACCGGTGCAAACAGAGGGATAGCGGCTATGTGTGTGGGAGTAGGTCAGGGAGTCGCTATAGGACTTGAAAAAGTCTCCTGATGATTAAATCTTAACAAGCAACGCTCTTACTCGCCGTTAACTTTGCGATAGAGGGAACGTACGCTAATCCCGAGAATACTCGCCACTTTTTCCTTATCTCCATGATGGCGCTGCATCAGGCTGGAAATATAATTATGCTCCAGTGTTTTCAGATCGACGTCTTCATCTGACACTATCATTGCTACATCCTGTTCCAGCGATAAATTTTCAGAGGGACGGTCAAAAAAACAATCCCTGATGGTGTCCGCTTCAATTTCATCGGTGTCGCTTAATACAATGGCCCGACTCAGGATATTGCGCAGCTCCCGAATATTACCTTTGAAGCGATGCTGCTTTAGCGCTTCTTCCGCACCCGGAGTCAGGCTGAATTTCTTACCTCCCGCCACCCGCTTTAACAGTGCCCGGGCCAACAATGGAATATCGTCCATGCGCTCACTCAGGGAGGGCAGGTGAATGGGAAAAACATTGATACGATAAAACAAGTCATCACGGAACACCGAGGCATCTACCATCTGGCTCAGATTTCTATGGGTCGCACAGATTAATCTGAAATCCGATCGCTTTACTTCGGCGCTGCCTACCTGACGAAAGGTACCGGTTTCCAGCAGGCGCAATAATTTCACCTGGGTTTGCAGGGGAACATCACCGATCTCATCCAGAAACAGGGTGCCGCCATCGGCCAGCTCAGCCAGGCCTTTCTTGTTGGACGTCGCCCCGGTGAAGGCACCTTTCACATGGCCGAATAATTCACTCTCAAACAGGGAGTCGGTCAGTCCGGTACACTCCAGCGTCACCAGTGGCTTGTTCTTGCGTCCGCTGACCTCATGAATGGCCCGCGCAGCCAGTTCCTTACCAGTTCCTGATTCACCCAAAAGCAGTACCGCAATATCGGCTTTACCCACCCGGGTAACGTTTTCCAGCATTTTATTAAATGCAGGGCTTTCACCCACCAGTTCCTTCTCATTGATACTGCCACTGGCCAGAGGTACGGGGTGCAGCAGTTCAACAAAATAGATCAGCTCGCCTTCGCTGTTGTGGATGGGCAGCATTTCCACATCCACATGCTCCTTGCCGCGGGGGGTTTGATGAATATGCAGAACACGCTCTTTATGGCCCGACTTTCGCGCCGCTCCCAGGGGGCAATCCTCACCAGCCTGATCGCAGGGCACACTGTACCCATGGGATACCTGGAAACAGCGGTTGGTCCGGGAAAAATCAATTTCGCCAAAGTTTTCCTGATAGCGTGTATTGGTGGCAAGAATCTCATAGTCCGCAGACACCAGGATGGCCGGGCAGTCATAGCCGTCCAGCATGGCAGCCATGGGAGAGGTAAGCATCGGGTGGTCTGATGTGATTAACTGCATTGCTCTGCTATCTCTACTATCCCTGCCATTTTTGTCATAGTTTTTGCCATATTTGACAAGTATCGCTGCATTGTCAAGTGTTTGAGAACAGTTTTATTTCATCAATTAACAATTTTATCTTTATATTTCAGAAAGTTAGTATTCTTCCCATGTTGTTGGCACGGTCTCTGCAATGTATATAACAAGAATAAAAGAACGAGCCCAACCAACGATATCCAAATTGAAGTTTAAGGAGTACGAGATGATGAAAGTAAAGAATATGTTTCTACTGATGATGTTGCCACCACTGTTGACTGTAGCAGCATTAGCCTGGGTAATGGTTTTTCCCAACCCAATGATGTAAGTGAATCTAAAGCGACCCGCTTTAGTCATGCACAGTAATTTTTGTGCAAGGGGCAGGAACCCATCAACATCCCCTCCCTTTCCTGCCCCTTATTTTTTTCCTGCCAGTTATCTTTAATCGCCAGCCAGCAAGTTTTTTATCATGGCGATCATGGCTTCACTTTCCGGTCTGTCCGCCCGGCCCCCTGCATTATTGGCAGTGGCCGCATCAAGCAGATTTTTCCCCAGATCATCCACAGCATGGATATCTGCACCATGGTCAACCAGCCATGACACTACTGTCATCCAGTTTTGTTTGGTAGCGGCAAAGATCGGCGTCTGTCCCTGGCGATTGGTCATGGTGGACATCCTGGCAATACGGGCATTGTGACTTTGGGTATCACTAACCCGACGGTTGATATCAGCGCCTGCTTCCAATAACACCTCCAGAACAGGGATTACCCTGTCCTCTCTTCCCGGCTCAAAAGTTCCGCGCAATATACTGCGGCGATTACCAAAACCTGCAGCCGCCATGAACGGCGTCACCCCCATCACATTAGGCAGCTCCACATCAGCACCGAATTCAAGCAACAATTTTACGGCTTCAAGATCATGGGAATTCGCGGCCCGCAATAACGGTGTCGCCCCGGTAGTAAGCTGATCATCCACAAAGCGGCCACTGTTGCCACCACGGCCGGGTCGATGAAAATTTAACTGAGGATCAGGATTGACTCCGGCTTCCAGTAAGAGCCGGGTGATATCCAATGCCGTGACAGTGGCGCTTGCGCTGCTATTGTTCCCGGGACGACCTGGCAGAGTGTTCATATCAACAGCGATATAGAGCGCAGTACGACCCCACCAGTCCCACAGATGAGGATTGGCGCCTGACTCCAGTAATAGTTTGGCTGTCTCAAAATGCTGGTTATCAATGGCAATCATCAATGGGGTAACGGCGTCTGGAGACGGTTTATTGATGTCAGCGCCCGCCTCCACAATCGCTCTCGCACAATCAGTACAGCCGGTTCGGGCAGCATAAAGTAAAGCCGTGAGGCCACCGGTTGGCCGGTACTGAGCCCTGGGTTCCGAGGTAATCTGGCTGCCCCAGTCAAAGGCACTGGCGCGCACACTGACATCGGCGCCATGCTCCAGCAACAAGCGTGTCATTTCTTCATGGTTGTTTCCAGCAGCCCACATCAGGGGTGTCTGGCCGCGCCATTGCTCAACCACATTTACCTTGGCGCCGTATTTCAGCAGCAGTTCAGCGACCTCTACTACCCCGGTACGGGCAGCCAGCATGAGAATGGTCTGGCCGTCAGCATTGGCAGCCTCAGGATCAGCGCCCGCCTGCAGCAGCATGTCTACCAGTTCCACGTTACCCGCCTTGACCGCTTCAGCCAGAGGACTGGAGCCATAATTATTCATGATATTGGGATCCGCCTCACGGGACAGCAAGGCTTCTGCCAGGGCAACATCAACATTGTAGGCTGCCCACAACAAGGCCGTTGAGCCATCCCCCTGCCGCATATTCACATCTGCCCCCACCCGAATCATCTCCAGTGCCTGCTCGCGCTCACCTTGCTGAATCAAATCCGGTAGCGAATCCGCAGCAGAAACGATGAGGGAAAGAGACAAGAGACAAGAGGCAAGAGACAAGCAAACACCCCGCTTCGACATGATTGTTTTAAAAAAATGAATAATGTTTTTTCTCATAGTGAATCTCTAAACCAGGACCTGCTTTTATCTTTTATCTTTTATCTTTTATCTTTTATCTTTTATCTTTTATCTTTTATCTTTTATCTTTTATCTTTTATCTTTTATCTTTTATCCTGCATCCTGCATCCTGCATCCTGCATCCTGCATCCTGCATCCTGCATCTTTTTTAAACAATATTTGGCTCAAGCTTATTATGATGCGCCCACAATCCCTTATGGGCGTCATACAAAAACTGGTAGGGATCATCAAAGCGTCTTGGCAGATTATCCATCACGCCACTGGCCAGAGAATCCTGTGCATCAAACCCCATGCGAATGTGATCAAGCAGAGTGTCATACATGAACAGCATAAGATCACGCTCTGACTCAACATAGGCTCTGCTTACCGCCGCAGAGCCATAGGACGGCACAAATTGGGTTTCTGCATCACTAATATCCAGAAGCAGGTTTAAAGCATCCACCCTGCCACCAAGCCAGCCACCACTGAACCAGTCAAAACCGGGATCGATGCCAGGAGAAATTACATCGCCGGCAGCGATAACATTGGCATTATTGAAATGAACATAAATATCACCATCGGTATGAGCCAGTTCCAGATACCCATAGCTGATTTTTTCATTACTATCATTTAACTCGCCCCGGGTATAAAAAGTACTCCCGGGATGGGCTGCTGCCGGCATCGCCGACTGGTACCTGTCCTCTTCAAAAAGATAATAGTCTGTCGCCAGGTGCAGCCTGGTTTTTTCATGAGCAATGATATTCGCGCCCTGACCACCAAAATAGGTATTACCACCCACCTGGTCAAGATGCCAATGGCTATTAAACAAAGTCTTCACCCTGGCGCCCGCATCAACGCTACTGAGTATCTCCTGCAACGACCCGATGGCATTCATGGCGCCACTGTCTACCAGGATGAGGCCATCATCGGCTCTGAATACCAGCACATTGCCACCAACACCATTAATCACCGACAACCTGTCACTGAGTGGTGTTACTGCGTAGGCCAGGGCAGCATTTGATATTCCCGGCAATGCCAAAGCGGTAAGCGCTGCTGCGGTTCTGGTCATAAAAGCGCGGCGTTTGAAATTGCAAAAATGTTTCCCAGTCATGATTTACTCCCCGCTCACGGCTGCAACCTGGCTTGCATTTTCAGCGTCATCATGGGGCAGTGCCTGCATACGAAAAGCATCACTGTTCACAATGCCCATCACCAGGGAAGAAAGTCTGTAGTCTTCATTGGCTGCGTTACGAACAATGGCGCGCACCTGAGGCATATCGAAATATTCAAGCTCACGGTTAATGGCATACATCATCAGTTTTTCTGTAATAGCCTGGGCAAATTGTGCTGGCCTGCTGGCCAGTTCATTACGCAGTTCGATGACACCATTAATAGCCTTGCCACTGGGCATAACTGTCCTTGCATCTATGGGCGCATCAGCAAGACTGTCAATGTCGCGCCATTGACCTGTGACACTGAAATTTTCCAGAGCCAGACCAATAGGGTCGATAACCCCGTGACACTGATTGCAACCCGGCTTTGATCTATGCTGTTCAAGACGGGCACGCACCGTCGTTGGTTTCTGGCCTGCCGGCACGGACAGATCAGTCTCGACATTCGGGGGTGGCGGCGCTGGTGGCGTCCCCATGAGTTTTTCCAGCACCCAGGCGCCACGCAGTACCGGAGAAGTTCTGTCTCCGTATGAGGTTCTTAATAGAGCCGCCCCTTTACCGAGTATTCCAAAACGCCTGTCATCAGTCAGGGTAACTTTTCTGAACTGACCGCCATGAACATCTTCGATGCCATAGTGACGGGCCAGCGGCTCATTCAGAAAAGTGTAATCTGCCTGTAATAATTCAATAACAGGACGATCTTCCAGCAGCACACTGGATAAAAAAAGAGTGAGTTCACGAGTGAAATAATCATACATCTGCTCATCAAAACCCGGGAACAGGGCGGGATCGGGTTCAATCACCGTCAGCTCATCCAGGTTCAGCCATTTAAGGGCAAAACTATTCACCAGATGCAGAGCGCGTGAATCCGCCAGCATGCGAGAAACCTGGGCAGCTATGACTTCTTCGTTATCAAGTTCGCCTGCTTGTGCCAGCTCCAGTAAAATTGTGTCCGGCCCCTGACCCCAGAGGAAAAAGGACAACCTGGATGCCAGCTCCAGATCATTCAGCGCAAAGACCCTGGCCTCACCAATGTCACG
>JAUHWU010000252.1 GCA_030427065.1 Gammaproteobacteria bacterium
CTGCCTTAAATTATTCAGGGAGCAGGGCTTTACCATTTCAGAGGCTTCGATACAGTCACGGTAAATTTTATTACTTTCTATGCTTTCTAAGCTTTCTATCTTCTCAATCCTCTCAAATTCTTCACCCTTTTAATCTTCTTATGTGCCAGACTCCGGGCAGGCAGTTTTAGAGCGCCGGTAATACAAAATAATAAAGTGAAATAAAATGACAAAAGCTGCCGGACATGACAAAGAGATGAAAAGTGGCATGGTTTAAAGGCATGCGTTTAATGCTGTAAAGTATTCCTCCTGTGGAATACAGGATGCCACCGGTTACCAGCCACAATAATCCGCCTTCGGCAAGATTGCTCGTAAGCGGTTCTATGGCAAAAACGATCAGCCATCCCATCAGTACATACATGATTGTAGAGAGCAGTTGGTACTTGCCGGTAAAAAAAAGTTTCAAACTGCTGCCCATCAATGCCAACCCCCAGCTGATGCTAAAAATTATCCAGCCTGTGACCCCCGTTAATACAATCAGGGCGAATGGGGTGTAGGTGCCGGCAATTAGAATATAGATAGACACATGATCAACTATTCTTAACCTGGCACGCAGCGCTGCTTGCTTGCAGTTATGGTAGAGGGTAGAGGTGGTATAGAGCGTCACAAGACTTAGGCCAAATATTGTGACACTGATTAATGGCAGGGCCCCGGCTTGCAGACCTGACCTGATCATCAGCAATACCAGGGCGACAAGGCTCAGGACTATGCCGACAGCGTGGGAATAGATATTGATCGATTCTTCGAGTGGTGAATAGGTACTGATTGGGGCCTGCGTTTTCATAGTGTCAGCTTGATTTGGTTTTACTCGATCGGCTATACATACAAAAGAGGATAAACTTTCTTGTAGGCTGTATTTCCATACTATAATCAATTTGCATTTTTACTTCCCGGATTTTTACTGCATAATCGTCTCCCCGTTTTGTAGTCATTAATCAGTTGCTAATCAGTTGCTAAATAGTGACTAAAGAAAATTTCCCAGGTTCCGAATTTTATGTGGTTTAAAAATCTCCGTTTATATTGTCTCGCGCAACCCTTTGACCTTCCTCTTGAACAATTTGAATCGCAGTTGGCAGAACTTGCCTTTGTGCCCTGTTCCAACTATGAAAAGTCGCGTGTTGGCTGGGTGAACCCGCTGGGAGATGCCGCCCCTGAAGCCAATAACGGTGCGGAAAACAGTGACGAAAATGGAGAACCCATCGAAGCCGTAGACGATTCTGAAAGCCTGATGCTGACGCATGTCATTGGTGATTACATCATGATCTGTGCCAAAACCCAGGATCGCCTGTTGCCTGCATCGGTGGTGCGTGAAGCCACGGCAGAAAAGGTGGCCCATATTGAGGAACGCCAGGGACGAAAGGTCTATCGCAAGGAAAAGCGAGAGATCCAGGACGATGTCTATGGCTCTCTATTACCAAGGGCCTTTACCCGCTCCAGTAAAACCTATGCCTATATCTCCCGGGCTGAAAACCTGCTGGTAGTGGATACCGCCAGTGCGCCAAAGGCAGAAGAGTTACTGAATCTGCTCAGGGATTGTCTGGGCTCATTCCCGGTATCGCTGCCTGACCCCAAGCGCGCGCCCGGTGATGTCATGACACGCTGGTTAAAAGAGCAAAAGGCCAGCGATCATTTTGTTATTCATAACGATTGCGAGCTGATCAATCCGAAAGACGCCAGCAATGTGGTGCGCTGCAAGGGACAGGATCTGGAAGGGGAGGAGATAGAGGCGCATCTGGACGCCGGCAAGCAGGTCAGGCAGCTCAGTGTTATGTGGAATAACCAGCTAAACTGCAGTATTGCCGAGGATCTGAGCATAAAACGTCTGCGCTTTGAGGACATCAAGGAAGAGTCTGAAAATTTAGGGGATGAAACCCCGGCCGAGAAATTTGACCAGGAATTTGCCCTGATGACACTGCAGTTAAGCGCCTTCTTTAAATCTCTGTTTGAAGCCTTTGGCGGTCTGGAAGACCCGCGCAATAAATTATTGCCGGACAATCGTAACAAGGAAGAATAAGCCTGACAGTCTCAAAGTTGAGACTGGTTGTCAGGTGCCA
>JAUHWU010000253.1 GCA_030427065.1 Gammaproteobacteria bacterium
CCAATACTGTAAATACAATGCCTTACAAATCGTATTTGTGACACCACAGTAATTAATGATTTTATCTTATTGATATATATAAGGTTGTTAATTCAAGTGTTGTCACTCTCTTTTCTGGACTGTTCTTGGTCTGTACGGGCAAAGGATTATGGGCACAACGCAAAAGCACCATCTGAAAATTAATCCCTATCTGGATATCATCAGCGGGATCACGGTAGTTCTGTCATTCAGTGATGGCATTATCAAGATTATTGGTCGCGAGGGGTCAGGAAAGTCCGTTCTGTGTCAGCTACTCGCCACGGAATTGATGGAAGAGGATCAGGAAGTCGTCATTTTCTCCGATATCCCTCATTCTGAAGCCGAACTTCATAATCCAATTCAGCAGCAACTGCATCTGCAACTGGACGCCAATGCTGATTTCTATACAGCATTGAACAGCCATATACAGGCGCGCCCCTATGATCAGCAAAAACTGATCCTGGTATTTGATGATGCTGATCAGATTCCAGATGACTGCTTTCAAGCCATCCGCATCCTGTTCGAGAAAAACTACCATGATACGCCCGATGTAAGCATGGTGTTTGCCGGCACGGAGTTGCTGGATCAAAAACTGAATGAGCCAGCCAATCGAACCTTCAACAAAAACATTATCCTGAACTTTGAAGTTAAGCCCATGAACCGGGGTGAACTGGAAGCATTTTGTAATGCTTACATGGTGGAAATGGGCTTACAAAAACGCCATTTGACCAAAGAGAATCTGGACCAGATATATACAGAAACCCAGGGCTTGCCCGGTAAAATTCCGGAACTGATTTTTAACATTCTTGACCAGGCAGAAGAGAGCAAAAAAGAATCCTCAGCGGAAAATCCGTCAGACAAACGCATCATTGGCAAGCTGGTCGCACTTGATGATGACCCTGAACCAATTCTGACCGGCCTGAGTGTCGAAGACCGGGAAGAAGCGCTGACAGCGTTTAAGGACCAGGTGCCCTGGCGCTGGCAAAGTAACGGCGTTGGTATCGCTGTAGTCGTCCTCTTCGTGATTGTAGCGTATGGATTTTTTGTGCCGGTTGAACAGCGCTCCGATTCAATCGTCATTTTCCCGCCACCCGCTGTTTCTCCAGGGCAACTGACAGCTGAGCAAATCGCTGCACTCCCGGAATCCCAGGCACAGCAAGTGCTCCCTGTGGGGATAGAGCCCGTAGTCGCTACGCTGGATGCGCCGCAAAGCGAGGAAATAACACAACCGTCTGGCGAACAGACTGTAGCAGACGTCACACCAGAGCCACAGGTAATCGCAGAAACTGAAAACCCGAGTGATGCGCAAGAAGCTGCAGAGACTGAAGAAGTCGTTCAGTTAACTGGTGCAGACATTAATGAACCTGCTTCGGCTGCGCAAACACAGGAGACGGCGGCTGTTGACGACATCATTGACGAAGACGCCAGCGAAACAGTGATTGAAAGTGTTGATGCAGAGATTGCCTGGTCCGAGACCAATGAGCCTCAGCAAACAGCGGCTGTTGTTACTGAAACAACAGAAACCATCGCTGCAGTAAGCCAGGACCCACTAAGCTTTGTTGATAGCTGGCTGACTGCCTGGCAGGATAAGGATCTACAAGGGTATTTTGCTTCCTATCATCCTCAATTCTCTCCTGAGGAAACAACAGATCTTCAGAGCTGGCGCGACGACAGAAGCACCCGAATCAATCGTCCCTCAGAAATTGACATCAATCTGGAAAGCTTGAGGATCATCAGCGAGAGTCCACAGCAAACCACTGTTTCAGTTCAATTCACCTACCAGTCACCCGGCTATGCGGACCGAACCGTAAAAGAGCTGGTATTGGCGGCTGACAATGGTGAATGGAAAATTCAGGATGAAAGTAATGTTTCCGTAGAAAGAATTCAAATGCCTCTTACAGGCAGCAGTTCCATGCTGAGCCTTGAACCCGTTCAACCGCAAGACGGTGAATCAGGTTTTGCTGCAAAAATTCGCCAGGTGTTAAGCCTGGCAGGCATGGGCGAAAATAATCCCCAGACCGGCCCTTTTGGGTCGTTCATTAATGAGTGGCTGGGGGCTTGGAAAAACCAG
>JAUHWU010000254.1 GCA_030427065.1 Gammaproteobacteria bacterium
CTTTTTCCTTTTTCCTTTTTCCTTTATCCTTTATCCGCTTCGCTCAAAACGCGCTGGTATAAATCGCCAACGCATCCTCATACGTCACTTCCCGAGGATTATTGACCAAAAGACGTGTCTGCTTCATGGCGTCTTCCGCCAGCATGGTCAGGTCTTTCTCTTCAACGCCGACTTCACGCAGGGTGGTTTCCAGGCCCAGATCTGGACTAAAGCTGGCGATACCCTTGAGCATGCCATCAATTTTTTCGGCGTGGGATTTTCCAACCAGGGCCGGGAAAATAATCGGTGCCAGTTCGGCATATAAATCTTCGGCTTCCGGCATGTTAAATTCCAGCACATGGGGCAAGACCAGGGCGTTGGATAATCCATGAGGCACATGGAAATGTCCGCCCAGTGGATAAGCCAGCGCATGCACGGCCGCCACCGGGGCATTGGTAAAGGCCATGCCCGCCAGCATCGAGCCCATCAGCATATTGCCGCGGGCTTCCTTGTCTTTCGGGGTTTCGCAAACCTTGTAAAGATTCGCACCCAGCAACTTCAGGCCTTCGCGTGCCAGCGCATCGGCCAGCAGGTTCTTCAGGCGTTTTGAGGTATAGGATTCGATACAGTGCACCATGGCATCAATGCCGGTAGCTGCCGTGACATTGGCCGGCAGACCCAGGGTCAGGTCAGGATCCAGCACTGCGCAGTCCGGTAACAATTGAGGCGATACCACCCCTTTCTTTTCTGCCACACCGGTGGTGACAATGGAAATCGGTGTCACTTCGGAGCCGGTTCCCGCCGTGGTCGGCGCAAGGATCAGTGGCAAACGATCACCTTTCACCATGCCGATGCCATACATCTCTGACAACGGTTGCTCGACAGCACAAAGTACGGCAATCAGTTTCGCCGTATCCATGGAACTACCGCCGCCCACCGACACAACGCCATCAACACCCTGTGCTTTTGCTTCGGCGACCGCCTTGAGAATCATCGCCTCGGGAGGATCAGCCACCACATCAGAAAAGGTCCACACATCAACGCCTGCTTTCTTCAGGCCATCAAGAGCAGCGTCTGCCAGTCCCAACTTGAGGATCATGGCATCGGTGATGAAGGCCACGCGTTTGCAGCCACGGTCAGCCATCATCTGGCCTATCTTGGCGGTGGCGCCTTCCTCGTAAAATACCGAGCGGGTGGTCTGAAAACTAAGTGATTTCATTGTTAGCCCTTTCCTTTACTGTGTTACTCACTTTACTCATTTGGTGTGTTTACTTGCTGACTTACCTGCTTTGCCAATTTACCTGCAACAGCGTCAAATTTTCCGGTCTGGATCAAATTGGCGACTTCAAGGTTTTCAGTTTTTCGGTCAGCTTCATGTTTTCCGCGTAATCCACCGGGCAGTCAATAATAGAGACTGTGCCGTCGTTCAGTGCTGCTTCCAGGGTAGGAATAAATTCCTCTGCGGAATTAACCCGATACCCCTTGGCGCCAAAACTTTCTGCCAGCATGACAAAATCCGGATTGACGAAATCTATAGCCGTGGCACGATCAAAATGCCTGAGCTGATGCCATTCAATCAGCCCGTATTTGCTGTCATTGAAAATCAGAACCACGATATCCAGCCCCATTCTCAGGGCCGTATCGATTTCCTGATTGTTCATCATAAAACCGCCATCACCGCACACGGCCACGGCTCTGGAATCGGGATAGGCCACTTTCGCAGCGATAGCACCCGGCAGGGCAATACCCATGGAAGCAAAACCATTGGAGATAATGCAGGAGTTAGGAGTTTCTGCCTGGTACATACGCCCGATCCACATCTTGTGTGCCCCCACATCAGAGATCACGATATCTTTCGGATCCAGTACCTGGCGCAAATCCCAGAGAATTTTCTGTGGCTTGATGGGGAAGGACGTATCGTCTTTATGCTCTGCCCATTCCGCCTTGATCACGTCGATCAACTGATGGATTTTGGAATCCGGTTTCGGCTCTTTAATTTTCATGCCGATACGTTCGAGGGAGTCATTCATATCGCCCAGGATGCCGCATTCCAGAATATAGTGCTCATCGACTTCCGC
>JAUHWU010000255.1 GCA_030427065.1 Gammaproteobacteria bacterium
TTAACAATGACGAGCGGCACGTCTATTTCAGCATAACACCTGACATCAGACCCACCCTCTCCCGTATCCAGTCACCCGTAAATAAAGCGGGTTTCATGCTGCAGCTCGGCTATTTCCGCGCTAATGCACGATTCTACCCAGCCAAGACGTTTCACCGTCGAGATATCAGCTATGGCTCCCAGAACATAAGCGGACGTGATTCTCCGCTCAGTGGGTTTAAGCCGTTGATTTCCCAGTAATTTTTCCCGCCACTTTTACAGGGAGTGAATTCGCATCTTTTTCGCTGATTTGTGCCGCTCTGGGTCCGCGGGCATAAGGGGACGAGATATTGCGTTCCCCCCACTTAAGCTATTTTATTTATAGTGATTCCTCACCACCTTTTCCTGAGACGCTTGATAGGGCATGCTTTTGGCCGAATCTGGCCCAGGTCTTTACATCGGGCTAAGGTTGATTTCTAAGGTCATCCCAAGCACTGCCGCTGCTCTACTAGCAGTTTGAAGTGTTATAGTTTCATTGTCTGGATCAAGCAATCTATCAAGCTGTGAACGGCTGGTTTTCAAGCGTTTAGCCATATCGGTTTTTGAAATATTTTGGTCAAGCATGGCAGCTTCTAGTTTTGCAGACAGTACTTTTTTGATCGCGGCATTTTGAACATCTTCATAGATACCATCTGCCTTTAGAAAGTCGTCAAAACTTGAACCTGCTCGAGGGTTTCTTTTAGCCATTTTTCTGATACTCCGTCTTCCGCTTCTGAGCGAGCTTTAAATCTCTGTCCGGTGTTTTCTGGGTCTTTTTAACCAGTCCATGCAATAGGATCATCTCTGAATTGTCGATATAGAAAAACACACGGGCGATCCCGCTCTTAATATTACTTCTGACCTCCCACAATCCAGGATAGCCAGATAAGGATTTGCACAGCGGTTCACCACAAGGCCAACCGAACTCCACTGCCATAATGTCCTGCCCGATTGTTTGCCGATCTTCTTGGGTCAGTCCAAGCAACCAATCTCTAACAGGTTCTTTCCCGCTGGAGAGCTGGTAAAAAACAGCGGTTATTTTTTTCTTAGGTGCTATCATTCTGCTGAATGTACCATATATGGTACGCTCCAGGCAACAAAAACAGTTTCTTACTTTTGTTTACGGCCTTGGGACCTGGGGGCCGAGGGTGAATGAATGAGATTTTCTGATCAGTGGAACCAACTCATTGTCTTGAAAGGATTCGTCCTTCTCCTTATATCAAAGCCAGAGGTCAACCCAGTTTCAGCGCAAGAATTTTCGCCATATCAAAGACATCATCATTAGCGGCGGGCCGTGTAAAATCATATTCCCCCTGCATATTGACATGTGCCCAGGCTATGATCGAACCACTGGTAATGGCCTCGAGCATGTCCTGCCTGTCGTCGGGATCAGCCGTGGATGATAGCCGTTGGGACAGGTACAGGTAATTCCACAGGACAATGGCATTTTGCATGAGCACTTTACAGGCCGTTGCTATTTCCTGTTCCTCCTTGGTGCCTACCTGGAATTCCTGGTTGTTAGCAAAAAATACAGCCGCTGAAAACCTGTTGGCTAATTCCACTTTATTCAGTTGCTTTTCAATACGCTGACGTAGCTCTACGTCATCATAGTAAGTCAGTATAAACTGGGATTTTATAATGCGTCCGAACTCCTTTAATGCCCGGTACAACGGATGATCTTTCGCATAGGAGCTTAACCGCTTGAACAGTTGCGAGGCGCTGGAATAGCGCAGTTTAATCGTAGCCATAAAGCGGAGGATGTCATCCCAGTTTTTGAGGATGAGTTTCCGGTTGATTGTGCGACTCGGCACAATACTGTAACCGCGCCTTTGATATGTAGATTTGCTGGAGAATCCATACAGCCGCTGTTCGCCAATCTTCTTAAAACGTGGGGCAAATGCAGTATCTATCATATGCGTGGCCGTAAATATGGCTTCAGAAAATCCGTGCGTATCCGTCGAGTGTATATCACTCTTGACGACTTCATTCTGCATCAGGCCATCAATGACATAGGCGGCCTCTCTATCGGATGCA
>JAUHWU010000102.1 GCA_030427065.1 Gammaproteobacteria bacterium
CTGAGAGTCTCTTTTAGTTCAGACAGACCAGACTGTCCAGATTAGCACTCTGCCAGTTCTGATGAGCTGCTGTTTTCATTCTATTCTATAAATCTGCTTTCACGCTTTCCTGGCTGTTCGCCTGATTCCCCTGTGTTCATTTGCACCTATTGATTGACCTCAACAAGTGACGCATAGGGTAAAACACCTCCGTGCCCACCGACGATCTGTTCAACGGGCAAGCCTAGTGTCTGAATTGCCTGAAAAAGTGCAGCGGCATCCGGGCCAGGCCCCCCAAAAAAAAGGTCGCTCTGGAACAAAATGCCATCTGCTTCTACAAAAGCCAGCACTTTGGGATTAACGTGATCAATGGTTTCCACTTCATATAAAAGCAGGCTTTGGTCGCCATCGCTGATTTCAGTCATACCGCTGAACAGCTCAACCTGACCTACCTCAGCACCTGCCGCGACCCTTTGTGCGAGCGCATCCGGCGGATTGCTGTGAGAAGACTCAATAATGGCACGAATTTCATCTTCATGACCCTGCGCTGTCAGCACACTCGCACCTGCTGCTGCCAGTGCGCGCAAACCACCGGTATGATCATAATGAGGATGGGTGGGGATGACATAACGAATAGGCTTGCCTATATTGTCTTCAATCAGGCGCGCCAGTGTCATCGATTGGGCTTCTGTATATGGACCTTCAATGACCGCCACAAAATCAGGAAATTCAACCACCATGCTGTGATGAGAGAACGCCACCACATGGAACACCGTGTCAGAAACACGATTCCATTGCAGGGGCGCCCAGGCCTGCTGTGCTACAACCTGATCTGCCTGCTCCGTGACATCATCAGGCACAGTAAATACTGTCAGTGCAGTAGGATCATTAATGCGAATATCGGTGTAATTCATCGACGAGTAAGGCTGCCCGTCCTTGATGATCTCATGGCGAAAAGGCAGCATGACATCGCCAACTGGACGATAGTCACTGTAACGATATTCTGCATTCACATCGCCAAGCATGGTCTCGGTATCCAGCGCCGAAAAGCCACCCGGCAAACCGGTCTCCTGATCGATCATGATAGTGATCTCTTCCGGGCCCAACAGTGTGTCTACTGCCCAGTGAGGGCGTCCATTAAAACTGACCTGACGAGCTACCTGTCCCTGCGGTGCGCCATCTGCCGCTATGGCGATGGAAACAGGGTTTCGACGGAGCAACATTTCAGGGGTGTTCTGGGTAGCCCAGCTAAAAAGACCATTCACTGAAGTAGCAATATTGGGACGCCCCCGGGTAGTCCCCCAGCCGATTTTTTGTCCTCGCCAGGTCGTTAACGCCTCGGTGCGGTGCTGACTGAATCCATCCCCTACCACAACATCATTGTCAAAAGCGGCATGGCCAAGAACGAAATCTATGGTTTCAGTCACCCCTGACAGAGTTGCATCAGGATCGATGCCGCCGGTAACAGGGATCTGACCAAGCCGATTTCTTGTTCCGTTCCCCGACATAACGATGGAGTCAATATTACGCAGACTCGCCAGCCCTCCCATGTTATCAAGCATTGTCTCTACGACAGTGCGTGCCAACGGCCCGGCATCCTCGGTATCAATGGCTTGCTGCTCACTGCAGGCAAGTAACAGCAGTAAGCTTGTAGGTAGGAGAATAGTCTTGAGATTACCTGTATTCATCACTGCGAAACCCTGTAAAGACAATCATTTCAGGAACCTGCCAGCCAGGTTCGTGTAATCCTTGTCTTAAATCCTGTTTTAAATCCGGTTGTCATTGTAACTGTGTCGCTGCCGGGTTTGCCTGAATTTATTATATTGTTGCAGGTTACCTGCCTGGAAAGGCCTGCTCCAATCACCTTGAAAAAACAAGCCTGCTCCTGGCGGTTAAAATATTTCGTAATTTCCTTTCTGGTTTATCCCTGTGTTCAGTCATTATCCTGTTTCCGGGGAGAGTGCAATTGAGCATAAACCAGCAAGCAAAGCAGGGCAACTTGAGGCCAAAATTGTGTCAGCATTATGAACTTTATAAGACCCATTCAGGAGCCTCCTGATCGGGGATGGTATTTTTTTAACAAACATGATTAGATGACTGCCCCCTTTGTGATACGGCATCTGCAGAGGGATAGCGAGTTTGAGTTCAATCATTTATTTCGTTTGCGATCGACTCACGGAAGACATTAATTGCCCGTTACGTATTCTGTCGCAAGAACCAGCTCAAAATGAAATGGAATTTTTATGGTCTTATCCATAATAAGTGAAACTTCAAATCGTTGTTCTTCAATTCGAAGACCTTCTAAACTAGTCTAATTGAGCCTAACCGAGTCTTATAAGTATTGGCAGTATGATCGAATTATTCTTTAAATATCCCCGATCAGTATTCAATGACAGCGAATTCATTTTTGCCAGCGGTTGGCCATTATGGATTATTCCGCTTCTTCTGCTTGCCTTTTTTGTCACGCTACTTGTAATAATGGCGCGCAGACCAGGCAATATGAAGGCATATCAGCTTGGCGTAATCGGATTTATTCAATTATTGATGCTGGCTGTGGTACTGGTTGTGGTCTGGCAGCCGGCGCTGGTTTCAGAGCGCCTGCTCAGTGGCGAAAACGCCGTCGCCATCATGCTGGATACGTCCGGCAGTATGACCTTCAATGAAGGCGGCTCTACCAGAATGGATCAGGCGCAAGAGTTGCTCACGCCCGAGTCACTGGAAGACATAGCCAATATTTACACTATTCTGCCCTACGGCTTTGCCGACAACGCCAATACAATGGATGCCTTTTCGGTCCTGCCTGAACCAGGCACAGCAACCAACCTCGGACAATCAGTATTACAAACATTGCGTCAGGCTACCGGAGCTTCCCTGGGAGCGGTGATCCTCATCAGTGACGGCGCAGATAACAGCGGCGCAATCTCACAGGCAGAATTAAGCGAAATTGCCAGCTTTGGTGTCCCCATTCACAGTGTTGGCATCGGCCGCGAAAGCATTCCAGAGGACCTGGAACTCAGCGAGGTGCTGTTACCGGAAAAAGCCCTGCCCGGCACCACGCTTTCAGCTCGGGTCGCCATCCGACATGACCAGGGCGGCAATGCCAGAATAAAGGTCTATGACGGCGACACCTTTTTGACCACCCAGGACATCGTCCTGCGCAATGACCAGAACATGACGCTTGCGTTTGTGGATATTGAAGTACCGGAACCGGGCCAGCTTGATCTGCGCTTTACCCTTGACCCTATTAATAATGAAAGCAATCTGGCCAATAACACCCGTGCCAGAGTGGTTGATGTGGAAGAAAGCCGTTACAAGGTCTTGTATGTGGAAGGTGAGCCACGCTGGGAATACAAGTTTATGCAGCGGGCACTGAATGACGACCCCAGCATACAGTTATCCACCCTGCTCAAGGTCACCCCGAATAAATACTACCGCCAGGGTATTGAAAGCCCCGAACAACTGGAAAATGGTTTTCCCACCGAGCGCGCCGAACTGTTTAATTACGATGCCCTGATTATTGGCAGCCTGAATGCCGCTGAGCTTACCAGTGAACAACATGCCATGATTCGTGACTTCGTCAGTAATCGTGGTGGCAGCCTGATGATGTTGGCAGGACTTAATGGTCTGGGCCTTGGCGGCTGGGGCGAAACGGTGGTCAACGAAATTCTGCCATCGCGGCTGAGTGCCGAGAATGCTGAATTTGTGCGTGTGAAAGCACCGGTAACCCTTACCGATAGCGGACGCCTGGCACCAATGCTGCAATTTAGTGACAGTGAGTCCGAGAATGAGCGGCTCTGGTCCGAATTACCGGAAGTCGCAGATCATCAACAACTTGGGCCCTTACGCCCGGCAGCCACCACCCTGTTGGGAATTAATGTCGAAGGGCGCATTCAGCCCTTGCTGGTCACCCAACCCTACGGGAAGGGTCAAAGTTATATTCTGGCTACCGGGGGCACCTGGCGCTGGCAAATGAGCCTGCCGGTGGCAGATATGCGCCATGAAACGTTCTGGCGTCAGCTTACCCGAGGACTGGTGGCCAATTCTCTCCGGCCTTTCGAGCTCAGCAGTCGGGTACAAAATGAAGAAATCAGTGTGCGCGCACAGGTGCGTGATCCGGATGCTGAAGAAAATCAGGGCCTGGCAATTTCCGCCGTGGTGTCCTCTCAAAACAACGATGTGGTAAGCCTGGATTTACAACCGGTGCCCGGTCAGCCCGGGGTCTATGAGGCGTCTTTTGCGCCAAACCAGACCGGACTTTACAGCATAGAAGCGATTTCCAGAGTGGGTGAAAACCTGGTCAGCTCGACAACAACTGCAGTGCGATACGACGAGGGTCAGGAAATATTCAATGTGCGTCAGAACCGACCTTTGCTGGAACGAATCTCCCAGGTTACCGGTGGGCAATACTGGATCCCTGGACAATGGGACGAGATACCGGAAGCCATTTCCTATTCTACTGCCGGCATCACCGAACAACAGATAAGCTACCTGTGGGATGTGCCGTTCTTTTTCCTGTTATTAATATTATTGAAAACTGCGGAATGGTTGCTTCGACGACATTGGCGCACCATTTAGCAAGCCTATTGAGAGGGTTATGAACAAATCAATCACATCCCTGTTTGCCGCCGCTACTGCCCTGATATCGGCTGTGATTGCTCCTGCAGCACACGCCGCCCTGTACGTCACCATCGTACAGGGGCTGGGGGGTATGCCGGAGTTCGAGACTGCATTTACCGATCAGACAAACACGATTCGAGAGGCGTCACTTACCCTGGCTGAGGAATCTCACATCACTTCTCTGAGCGGCGACAGCGCCACAAGAGACGCCCTGCTGGATCATTTCCAGACACTTGCTGCCTCCATGACTGATGACGACCGGGTCGCTATTTACCTGATTGGGCATGGCAGCCATGACGGAGAGCAGTACAAATTTAATATTGCCGGTCCGGATATCACCGATACAGATCTGGCGAATATTATGGAAAGCTTCCCGGGTAAAAATCATTTCCTTGTCAACACCTCAAGTACCAGTGGCGCCATTCTTGAGCGTCTTGAAAATGAAAACCGCATCATAATTACTGCCACCCGAAATGGAAATGAGAAAAATGCCACCGAGTTTGGCCCCTTCTTTGCCAATGCCCTGACCAGTGAAACGGCCGACCTTAACAAGAATAACAATGTCAGTATCCAGGAAGCGTTTGATTTTGCCGAGCGAAGCGTTGCCGAGTTTTTTGAGTCTTCGGGCAAGCTGGCCACAGAGCATCCACAGATCCGTGGCGACGGGGCTGCCAGTTTCACTCTCGCGCGTGTTCAGGCGGTAGAGCTTTCCGATGACAATCCCCGTATAAGTAGTTTATTGACCAGACGACTTGAGCTGGACGCAGAAATAGAGTCATTACAGTTACGCCGCAATGAATTCCCCAACAGTGAATATATTCAGCGTTTACAGGCTCTCATTCTGCAGTCTGCGCAAGTCAGTGAAGAAATTGAAATGCTGAGGGAAAGTTCTCAGGCAGATGTTGAATAAGCCTACACAAAAAGTCATCTCCAGTACGACTGTTAATAGCAAAACAGTTACTGCGGCATTATGTCTTACTTTTCTTTTAGTGCCTTTCACGGCAAGCGTTTTTGCCCGCGATCATTTATACGGAGCGCTTGATAACGAGGCGCTTTTGCAGTGTGAAACATTGTCCTGGAACGGCCGGACTGCCGAGGCCAGAACCTGTTATGCCCGTCTTGATACCCGCGAACAGCTCCCACAGATTCGCGCTGAAGCGTTCTGGGCTCTGGACGACCTGCAAGCAGCAAACACACAGTTCAGGGAAGCCATCAGTCAATTCCCCGAAAACCCCATGGTACGTATTCGCTGGGGTGAGCTTTTCATGGAGACTTACCAATACCAGGAGGCCTTTAACCTGTTCAGCGAAGCCCTTGAACTGGATCCGCTTAACTCATGGGCTCATATGGGCGCTGCGTCAGCCCTGAGCGAAGGTGGTGATCCTGAGATCCTGAATCAGCATCTTGCCAGCGTAATGGAAGAAGGTCTTGCACCCCATGGTGCCAGACTGCGTGCCATGATGATGACGATCCGCTCGCTGTTGCAGGGGGATCGCTATGACGAAGCACTGAAATCCCTGGACGAAGCTTTCGAACTTGCCATGGATGAATCACTTCCAACCATGGAACTGAAAGCCTTGCGGGCCGCCTATGCCTTTATGACCCGCGCAGACCATGAGACCTGGATAGAAGCGGCGTTAACCGAAAGTCCGGCTTACGGTGATGCTTATTTTATTCCCGGTTACTTTGCCTCCATTGTGCGTCGTTATGATGAAGCAGGTGATTTTTTTAAACAGGCCGTTGAGCTGGAACCCGATCATTGGGAGGCGCACATCTATCTTGGGCAGAATTATCTGCGCATGAACGATATTAATGACGCCATTCGCCATGTGAATATTTCCTATGAAGGAAATGCTTTTAATCCAATGACCGTTAACCTGTTACGGCTGCTGGATACCTTCAATGAAGATTTTGTTTCCATCAGCTATCCGGATCCACCCGTTGGACCATTACCGGAGCTTGTTCTGCGTCTGCATCGGGATGAGCGTGATGTGTTGAAAAACTATGCACAGAAACTTTCCAGGCAAAGCATTGATCTGTATTCAGAGCGCTATAACTTCACTCCGAAGGAACCTGTCATTGTAGAAATTTATCCCAATCATGAAGATTTTGTCGTACGTTCCATCGGCATGCCGGGTGTAGGTATTCTGGGCGTCACCTTTGGTTATCTGTTTGCCATGGATTCACCTACCGGTCATCCTGACCAAACCTATCACTGGGGGACTACCCTGTGGCATGAGATGGCTCATGTCTTCACACTGGAAGCGACCAACCATTTTGTTCCGCGCTGGTTCAGTGAAGGCATTTCAGTTTACGAGGAATGGCGGACAGGTCCGATTCCAGGTCGCAAAATTCCCACCGATGTTTTGCAGGCCATGGCCGAAGGCAAGTTTATGCCGATCTCGGAACTGGATGATGGCTTCATGCGCCCCACCTATCAGGGACAGGTCATTGTGTCCTATATGCAGGCCGGGCTTATCTTTGATTTCATCGATCTGGAATACGGCTTCGATAAAATTGTCGACATGCTTTATCAGTTTAATGATGGCGCTACTCCTGTTCAGGCAATCGAAAAAAGTCTGGGCATCAGTGATAAGGAGTTTGACCGCCACTTTAAACAGTTTATTGATATTGAATACGGGCCTTTGCTTGGCGGATTGAGTGTCTGGATGGAAGACATGCGCGTCAGCTATGCCGCACTCGCGGAAGGAAATTTGGAGGAGGCATTGGCGGCGGCACAGCGAGCTGTGTTCACCTATCCGGATTATGTTGAGAATAATAGCGCCTATATCGTCATGGCCCGGGTGAACAGCCAGCTTGGTAATCATGAGGAAGAGTTTCAGGCGCTGCAGTCTTTCTGGCAAAAAGGTGGTTATCTTCCCAGCGCCCTGTTAAAACTGGCAGACTACTACCTCGAACGCGATATGAAGGCAGAAGCAGAAGCCGTTCTCATGGATACCAACTATGCAGATCCCTTCATTGAGGACCTCCATGTGACGCTGGGCGACCTTTATATGGAGACAAAGCGGCCGGCACAGGCTCTGGAAGAATATAAGGTGTTGCTGGCCCTTGATCCGCTGGACAAGGCTTCAGCAAACTATCGCATTGCCAATGCCTACAACGCACTGGACAATACAGAGAAGACCATGGAATACCTGATGACAGCGCTGGACATTGCGCCACAATACCGCCCAGCCCAGCAATTGCTATTGGAGATGAGCAGAACACAAAACTGATCCGGGAAAAATTTCAGAAAAAACAACAAAATTTAAAGAGTGAACCACAGGAACAAGTTATGAGTGAAAACGTGAACGATACCTTTGATTCGGAAGAAACCCGCGAGCTGGTGAAAGCTTTCCAGACTGCCAATAGCAAAATCCGTGAGCAGATTGCCGGCACTATCATCGGCCAACAGCAAATCGTCGATAACCTGCTTATCACGCTTTATGTGGGAGGACACTGCCTGATTACCGGTATGCCCGGTACGGCTAAAACCCTCCTGGTTCACACGCTGGCCTCGGCACTGGGTCTGACATTCAAGCGAATTCAGTTTACTCCTGACCTGATGCCTACTGATATCACCGGTACCGACATGGTTGAAGAAGACCAGAGCACAGGAAAACGTGAATGGCGCTTCGTTCCCGGTCCGGTATTCACCAATGTATTGCTGGCCGACGAAATTAACCGAACGCCTCCAAAAACACAGGCTGCCCTGCTAGAGGCCATGCAGGAAAAAACCGTGACGGTACGCGGGCAATTACATCGTCTGGACAAACCCTTCCTGGTTCTTGCCACACAGAACCCCATCGAACTGGAAGGGACTTATCCGTTACCGGAAGCCCAGCTCGACCGCTTCCTGTTTAACGAAATTCTGGGTTATCTGTCACCGGAAGAAGAAGTTGCCGTGCTGGATCGCTTTACCCGCCGCGTGGATATGCCTGAGGTCAAAGCCTGCACCAGCAGTGAGGAAATCATGAAGTTTCAGTGGCTGGTGCGCCAGGTTCCCATTTCAGAGTCGGTTACCCGTTATGCTGTGGACGTAGTCAGGGCAACCCGCCCCTCGGATCCACTGGCCACAGAGATGGTGAAAAAATACATCAACTTTGGCTCCAGTATTCGTGCGTCCATGAACCTGGTACTGGCCGCCAAGGCGCGCGCCCTGATGGAAGGCCGCTACCATGTCACACCCGAGGATATCAGGGTTCTGGCAACCCCTATCCTGCGCCACCGGGTACTGCCAAATTATTATGCAGAATCTGATGGCATGACGGTGGACGATATTCTCGCCAGCATGCTGAACGACCTGTCTACCCCGGCTGAAGCAGCCTGAGCAAGCATTTGAATGCTGAATAAGATGGCAGAAAAACGGACCAAGCGATGAGCCTGACCCATACTGATAACCGCAATGCCCAGACCCGGCTGCTAGACCCTGCCGTACTTGCCAGCATGTCCAATCTGGAACTGGTGGCAAAAGCGGTAGTTGAAGGTTTTGTGAATGGCTTGCACCGGTCTCCCAAGTTTGGTTTTAGTCAGGAATTTGTCGAGTACCGGGAATACAGCGAGGGCGATGATCCGCGCTATATTGACTGGAATGTTTACTCACGTACCGACCGTACCTATATCAAGCGCTTTATGGGCGAAACCAACAGCCACCTCATGCTGTTACTGGACACCAGTGCCTCCATGGGCTTTGGCACTTCAGGCAAAACCAGCGGTCCGTCAAAGCTTCAGTATGGTAAATATCTGGGGGCGAGCCTGGCTTATCTGGCGTCACGGCAACATGATGCCGTGGGTGTTATGTTGTTTGATGATGAGGTTATTGATTACCGCCCACCGGCCAGTAAACCCGGTTCGCTCCAGGGCGTGATACACACCCTGGACAAAGCCGAAGCATCAATGGGCACCGACATCAATAAACCCATGACACGCTTTCGGGAACATGTGAAAAAACGCGGGCTGGTTGCTGTGATTTCTGACTTCTATTGTGATGCCGACGAGCTTTTGGAACAGATTCGACCGCTGGCCATGCATGGCCAGGATGTGATTATTTTTCACCTGCTTGCTCCGCAGGAACTGGATCCACAGATCAAACAATCAACCCTTTATGAAGACATGGAAACCGGTCAGGCCATCGAAGTGGAACCTGGTTATATGGCAAAGGCCTACCGTGAGAAAATCCAGCAACATATCAAGACTATCCAGGAAGCTGCCAGTGGTATTCGGGCTGACCATGTATTGATCAATACTGCTGACCCGCTGGACCGGGCCTTGCACAACTATTTAACCTTCAGAGAGAAGCGAGGCTGATTCGTGGCATTAATTGCTCCACTTTTTCTACTGGGACTTCTGGGTATCGGCCTGCCTGTCTGGCTGCATCGACTGGAAACCCAGGTTACTGAACGTGAACAATTCAGTACGGCCATGTTTCTGGAGCCTGCAAAAAAACGTATCCATGTTCAACGCAAACTCAAATACCTCTTGCTCATGGCCTTGCGGATTCTGTTTTTCCTGTTTCTGGTACTGGCGTTTACCCGCCCGGTATTTTTCACCCCCCCTGCAGCGCTTGTCACTGAAGATACCACACACCATGTCATTGTTCTGGATACCTCTTTCTCGATGCAGGAAGGGACGAGCTTTACCACTGCCGTCGATGAAGCTGGAGACATCATCAACAGCATGAATGAGGACGAGGTGGCAAGCCTGTACACCGCTTCTTCCGGGGTAACAACAATAGTACCTGTCACCGATGACAGCAATGTCCTGATGCAGGCATTGAGCAGCCTGTCGCCGGATAATGGCAAACTGGATCTTGGCATTATGGTGACAACCATGAACACCCTGATCG
>JAUHWU010000256.1 GCA_030427065.1 Gammaproteobacteria bacterium
AACGCGGTCCGGGTGAAAGGCCTCAAGGCCATCTATTTTTTCACCTATACCCATGAACTTGATGGGCTTGCCGGTAATATGTCTTACTGACAGCGCAGCGCCGCCCCTGGCGTCACCATCTGCCTTAGTCAGGATCACACCGGTCAGGGGTAAGGCATCATTAAAGGCTTTCGCTGTATTGGCCGCATCCTGGCCGGTCATGGCATCCACCACAAACAGGGTTTCAATAGGGTTCGTGGCAGCATGCAAAGACTTGATTTCTGACATCATCTCTTCATCAACAGCCAGACGTCCTGCGGTGTCGATGAACAACACATCAACAAACTGCTTTTTAGCCTCGGCGATTGCCTGCCTTGCGATGTCTTCAGGTTTCTGCGTGAGATCACTGGGAAAGAAGCTGACCCCTACTTCCCCGGCCAGCGTTTCAAGCTGCTTGATAGCCGCTGGTCGGTAGACGTCTGCACTGGCCACCATGACGGTTTTTTTCTGGGTATTCTTTAACCACAGCGAGAGTTTCGCTACCGTGGTGGTCTTACCAGCACCCTGCAACCCTGCCATCAGAATAACGGCGGGCGGAGTGGTGCTAAGATTAAGCGCCTCGTTGGAATCACCCATCAAGGCCTGAAGCTCGGCCTGTACTATCTTGAGAAAGGCCTGCCCGGGAGTCAGACTCTTGCTGACCTCCTGGCCAACTGCCCTGAATTTGACCTTATCGATAAACTCCTGAACGACGGGTAACGCGACATCCGCCTCCAGCAATGCACGTCTGACTTCACGCAAACTATCCTGAATGTTTTCATCAGTGAGTTTGGCTTTGCCCGTAATCGAGCGCAGGGTTTGTGAAAGGCGATCAGTTAAATTTTCAAACATCGAGGGTCCAGCCAGGTAATGAGTCATTGTCCAATATGGTGTTTGGTCATTCTACAAAATCAGGAACCAGGAACACAGGGCTAATTAACAATATCCTTGGTCATTTACAGAAGAAATCCATATCCGGAAAAAGGGCTTCAATGGATGGCAGACATGTGAGAGACTTTCCGCCATGTTAAGCACCAGCATCAGTATCATAGCTGTCATTAGTTATGCTCTGGGTTTCCTCTTTCAGCGTCAAAACCTAAACAGCGGCTTCCCCGAGCGAAAAAAATTATTTGTCAGCAGCTTTATTGCCGTCACTGCCCACCTGGCCGTGATTGTGCTTATTACGCTGCGCCCGGACGGTCTCGACCTTGGTTTCTTCAAGGTAGCCTCTTTAATTAGCTGGGTAATTGTGGTCGCCGTTCTAATTAGCAGTTGGCAAAAGCCGCTGGAAAACCTCTTCCTTACTCTGTTTCCTCTGGCCATATTGTGTCTCCTGGCTTCAGTTTTCATTCCCGGCAACTATGCACCGCAATCCGGATACAGCCCGGGGGTAGCCTTGCATATACTGCTGGGTATATTGTCAGTGAGCATCATCACCATCGCCGCATTCCAGGCATTACTACTCTCCTTTCTCAACAAATTATTAAAACAAAAAAAATCGTTTGCCCTGGTGAGTCATTTGCCGCCCCTGGAAACCATGGAGGTTTTGCTATTTGAAATGCTCTGGTTTGGACTCTTATTGCTGACCGGCGTACTGATAACCGGCGTGCTGTTCATGGATGATTTTTTTGGCCAGCACCTGGGTCACAAGGCCATACTTTCAACAATTTCCTGGGTCGTTTTCTCGATATTACTGTGGGGAAGACATCAGCTGGGCTGGCGCGGAAAGACCGCCAACCGCTGGATTCTGACCGGCTTTGCCTTTCTTATACTGGCCTATTTCGGTAGCAAGTTTGTCCTGGAAATCATCCTGGACCGAGTGTAATTTTCTTATTCCTGAGCATTACTGACCAATACTGACAGCATAACCAAGATATAACAGAGATCCACTTTTGCAAGAAACCTCACTTACCGTATTGCTGGGCATACTGATTTTCCTGATCCTCATGTCTGCCTATTTTTCCAGCTCTGAAACCGCGATGATGGCCCTG
>JAUHWU010000103.1 GCA_030427065.1 Gammaproteobacteria bacterium
AGAGATTAATGCGGGGTGGTGGGATGGTGGGGGAGGGGGAGGGGAGGTATGTCGCCGCAGCTTGCTCTCAAGGTCTATTTGCAGGCAAATGGGCAGCTATTATCTGGAAGATGGGACTTATGGTTTCGTCGCTATCATGTCAGCAAGTATCTGCAGCAGCAATTCAGCTTCAATGGGTTTGGCGATGATTTTGCAGTTGGCTGTTTGCGCCATTTGTCCGCGTAGTTCCGAGGTGTAGCCAGTAATGATGACGGCTGGTATATCCTTCTGCATTTTTTTTCGTAATCTTTTTACCAGTTCGATGCCATTTTCTTTCTCGGCCAGACCGTAATCTGTGACGATCGCTACTGGTGTATGGTGATTCAGCACGGCCATGGCCTCGCGAGCGTTTGAGGCCGTGATCACATCATAACCTGAGATGTTCAGAAACAGGGTGGTAGAGTCCAGTACTGCAGCATCGTCTTCTATTAGCAGGACTTTGATCCCATCTCCATCACTATGAATAGCGGCAGATGTATTATGACTGAGCTGAAGCGATGTCTTTTTCCGCTGTTTGCGTTTAGCTATCGGTATAATGATGCAGAAACAGGAGCCTTTGCCGGGTTTGGATCTGACCTCAATTTTTAGATTTAGCAAATCAGCGATGAGTTTGACGATGGAGAGTCCCAGCCCCAGCCCTTTGCCCAGGTAGTAGGTACCCTCATCCAGTTGTTGATACTCATCGAAGATACTATTCATCTGTGTGGGTTCGATCCCTGGGCCATTATCATGTATCTGCAGGCTGAGATGGTTTTCCCTGCGTCGGCATCCCAGCACTATATGGCTGTGAGGTGGTGAAAATTTGATGGCATTTGCTACCAGGTTGGTTACCAGTTGTTCGAGCAGGGCGGGATCTGTCTTTATCTTAAAGGCAGATGGGACCATTACAAAATTCTGGTTTTTTTCCATGGCAAGAGGTGCTTCGGTATTATAAACACGCTGCAGCAGGAGATTGATTTCAAAGGTTTCGATCTCGGGCTTGAGTTTGCCTGACTCCAGTTTGTTGATATTGAGCAGGGCATTGAGTAGCCTGTTGCTGGTGTCCACCGCCATCCTTACCTGGCTGAGAATACGCTTTTTTTCGCTGGGGCTTATTTTTTTTGACAGCGCCCCCAGGTACATGCTGATTGATTGCAGGGGTTGACGCAGGTCATGGCTTGCAGCGGCCAGAAAACGGGTCTTGATGCGGTTGGCTTCGTCAGCTTTGTGGGTAGCCTGCTCCAGTAAGGCTTTTTCCCGCATTTCGGTGCGGATATCACGTAAGCGGACCATGATTGTGGTTTCATGGACCCCAATGACCGGACTGAGACTGATATCCACGGGAATCTCTTCGCCGGACTGTGTCAGGCACGTAAGCTCCAGGTTTTCACCTTTTTTCCTCATGACTGGCTTCAACATGTATTGCTGGTGAAGTTCGTCATGTCTAGCTCTGAAACGTTCAGGCACCAGGAATATATAGTTCCTACCGATAATTTCGGCGCGTTTATATCCAAGGAGCTTTTCAGCTTGCCGGTTGATACGCTGGATATTACCGTCCTCCCCAATAATGATTAACGGATCCGGTGTGGATTCCATCATGGCATTAAGCTTGGTTTCGTGGGCATTTTTTTCACTGATGTCGCGAAACATGATGGAGATGCCGTCTACCTTGTCATTGCGGTCACGCAGTAGCGATGCGCTGGACAAGATGTCCAGGGTTTTACCTTTTCGGGTTAGGGCAATGGTTTCCAGATTGTGGGATGAGCTTCCTTTGATAATATTGTCAATATAATCAGTGAAGGATTTTTTCTTTCCCCTGGCAATAAGATCCCTGACTTTCAGAGTTATCGCCTGTTTTTTCGGGTAGCCAAACATTTTTGCAGCACCGTCGTTCCAGGCCCTTATTTCTCCTTTCAGACCCTGGACGATAATGGCGTCATCAGAGCTTTTGAATATGGCCGCCAGCAGTTCTGCCTCACGGATACCAGCTTCACGTTCGGTCTCGTCATGGAAGGCAATGACAAGACTGTGTAATTCACGATTCCCGGGGTCGAGAATAGGGATTAACCGTATGACAAAATACCTGCTGTCCAGTTCAGTTTTAAGCTGACAGCTCTGGCCGGTCTTCATCACCTGCTGTACCTGTTGTGAGATAGTGGTGAGCCCTTCCAGGCGGAACATGAGCTGCTGAATATTGCTGACTTCATCAGGCCAGAGCTTGAACAACTGTTTGCAACTATCGGAATAACGGGTTACCTGCAGGTCTGCATCAAGCATAATGATTCCGGCAAGAACCGAGTTGAGAATGGTGTCCATTTCCTCATTCACATGCTCAAGTTCCTGGCTCTTGGTTTTCAGTTCGTCGTTGACACTGATAAGTTCCTCATTGGTGGACTCCAGTTCCTCGTTGCCGGTTTGGAACTCCTCATTGGAGGACTGCAACTCTTCCAGAGTGGACTGAAACTCCTCGTTGACTGACTGTAGTTCCTGATTTGCTGCTTCAAGGGCTTCAATATTGGCCTGCAGCTGCTCCCGGGTTACCACCAGCTCTTCTTCCAGGGCTTTGATATGTATGGATTTCTCGCTACCCGTATCTTTCTTGGTGCTGGGCTTTGCTGGCGTTTGTAGCGCTTCTTCTTCAAAAACAAGTAGAATTTCCAGCTGGTTTATTTCAATCTCTGGCGCGCTCTGCTGGGGAATGGCGACCATTGTCACCATTACCTGGCCGGTTTCCTTGAAACCGGAAGGCATTTTAATGGGGCGGCTTCTTACCATAGTCCCGGAACGTTGCGCCTGCTGCAGTACCATCTGCAAGTCAACTTTCAGTTCCTGTTTTGCCATATGCAGAATGCTGACATTAAAGTTACCAGCGGGCAGGCTGAGATAGCTATCCACACTCCCATGGACATGCATCAACTCCAGACGATTGTTCAGTAGTATGGCCGCCGGGGCATATGCATTGAAATAAATTTCCGAGGCCTGCTGTTGCCAGGGAATATGGGCAGGACTGTGTTCCCGAACTGGAAGCCGGAGAGGGTGCTCAGCTGGGAAAATACCAGGTCGGTTTTTTACTTCGCGGCGCAGGAAAAGTGTATTTTGACGATCCACTACCTTGAACAATTTCTCGGTACTGCTGGTGCTTTCCGATGATCCAATCAGCAGATAGCCGCCGGGTTTGAGAGAATAATGAAACTTGCTCAACAGGCGCGCCTGGGTAGCGCGGCTGAAATAAATGAGCAAATTACGGCAGCAGATCAAATCCATTCTTGAAAAAGCGGTATCCTGGCCCACGTCGTGTACAGCAAAGACCACAAGATCACGCAAGTCACTGGTGATTTGATAATTGCCATCAACTTTTTCAAAATAATGTTGCAGTAAATTTGCCGGGATATTCTCAACAGACTTGGGTGAATAGATGCCTTTGCGGGCAAAATTAATATTATCCGGATCGATATCTGTGGCGAATATCCTTATTTCCACAGGACGGGATAAATCATGTTGAAGTTCTGCCAGGAGAAGAGCAACGGAGTAGGCCTCTTCTCCTGTGGCGCAGCCGGCCGACCAGATTCTGATGGCTTCACCCCGATCTTTTTCTTCAATGAGCTTCTTTAATATAGATCTCAGGTGTTGAAATGCTTTTTTATCACGAAAAAAGCTGGTCACAGTGATAAACAATTCCTTGGTAAGGTACTGGATTTCATCAGTTGATTTTTGTACCAGTAAAATATATTCGCCGAGCGTGTTGAGCTTATTTGCGACAATGCGGCGCTTGATGCGCCGAAGCAGCATGGCTTCCTTGTAGCGGTGAAAATTGAATCCGCTTTTGTTCTCGAGGATTTCCAGCAACATGTGTAATTTTTCCTGGTCACTGATGGCGTCGACACCGGCTTTATGGTTACAGAGTTGATATATTTCAGCCAGTTCAGCACCAATTTCCGCAGGCTTGCGCACAAAATCAGCAAGATAATGATTGAGTGCCTGTTTTGGCATGTTGTCGTATTCGGCTGTCGCAGGATCCTGAATCAAAGTCCAGCCACCGGCGGCCTTGATTTCCCTTAGCCCTGCAGTGCCGTCATTGCCGGTTCCCGACAGGATAATACCAGCGCATTGCTCGGGATATTTCCGGGCAATTGATCCAAACAGCACATCAATCGTATGGCGCGGGCCAAAATGATCAATCTTTTTCAGCTGAAAACCGCCTTCAGCTATTTCACACTGGATTCCGGGAGGGCAAAGATACAGATTATCCCCTTCAAGGGGGGTTTCGGCTGAGGCCAAACGGAGTGGAAAAGGCGAGGTATCCTTGAGAATATCTTCGAGAAAGCTCTCATGCTCAACGCTGTGCTGCAGGAAAATATAGGCGATATTTCTTCCGACGGGTAACCCCGGGAGCAGGTCCCGGAAAGCCTTCAGTCCTCCTGCCGAGGCGCCAATGCCGACAATGAAATCAGGTCTTTTGGAATTTCTCTTCATAGAACTGCGAGTGTGCCCACGAGTATTGTTGTTAGTAGCTCAAGCATACACTCAGGAATCTGTATCTGCGTTGAAACAATCAAATTATTCAAATTTGAAGTGCTTGAACCTGTTTCTATTTTCGTAAATTTAAATCAATACCCGCACATCCTTTGGCGTTGACCGGAAAGCCGGCACGTATAAGCAACGCATTGTCTGTAGGTGGTCTTACTTAGGTATATGTCTTTCGTTTTTTTCCTTGTTGTGAACAGCTTTTTGTAGCTCACGGCTGAGCTCATAACAGCGAGAGACCTGGCCGGACAATTTTTCGAACAAGTCCACCAGTGTTTCTTCGCTGGCATAACCCCTACCCAATAAATGACGCCCGGCCTCTACATAATTATTGATTGCATTCAGGGGTTGGTTAAGATCGTCCAGTGTATCAATGCAACTTTTTACCGAAGCCTTTCTCTTTATCTCCTCATCCCTAATGTTTTTCAAAACGTTAATTCCTCCATGAATATGCAAGCCTTATTTACTAGTCTTCCATATTTTTATCGTGAGTCCAAGACAATTTTTAGCCCGGGACATAATGCCAGCGATTATTGAGTACGAAAAGCGGTGGAGTGCTAAACAAGAAACCAGCGTATGACAGTTTTCTAACTGATAGGACTGCTTTGCCCAATACCTTGCTGGCATTTTGTTATTACGCAGAAATACTTATGAGAAACTACGGATAGCAGAACAGCCTACTTAATCCCTATAGTTGTCTTCCCCTTACAGAAATACAAAAACTTACTTAACTTGCAGGAGAAAAACATGGAACACCGCCGGGGATCACGCACCAGGGTAAATTTACCCGTCGCCATCAAGGTAGGAAACGACGACCTGGGCTGGTTTCTCAGTCGGGATATCGGCAATGGGGGTATTGCATTGAATATTGATATAGATCTGCCCCGTAACTGTGTCGCTGAACTCTCCATTGAAGTACGAAAATTTAATCGCATGGTTATTGAGACGGCACGGGCTGTGGTGGTGCACCGAAAGAACGGCTGTATTGGGTTTATGTGGATATCCCGGGGGATTTCCTTGCAAAACCTGTTGCCAAGATCTGCAGGGTCTGTTGCCGCATGATATTTCATTATTCGATTCATTTCTGAATATTGAAAAAGTTTTCCTGCTGTTGGATCAATTAGTTACCTGGATCAATTAGTTGAGTCAACCTGACACCTTGCTAAAAAGGCGGTTGATAGTCTGCCTTTCTGGTAGAGCCATGTACATTTATTTGATAAACAAGGAATAAAAAGAAGGATAAAAACATGATCGCCAATACACCAAATATTATTACAACACCAAATATTATTACACCAAATATTATTGAGATGAACAGGGAAAACAGGGTGCGAACAGTTTCCTGTCATGACTGCACAAAAGCATCTGTATGTCCCGCCTATTCTGCCGGTGCCGGGCTAAAGGCCGGTGACTCCGGTGCTCCTGTTCACAGAAATGTCCGTGCTGGTCAGAATATTTATGATGCGGGAGATACATTCTCCGGACTGTATATGGTGAAATCCGGTTTTTTTAAATCGTCTTTCATTGATTACAACGGAATATTACAGGTAACGGATTTCTTTTTCCCGGGGGAGATCTTTGGTTTTGACGGCATTGACGGAGGTCATCACAAGGCCATTCTTGAAGCCCTGGATATTGGCAGTGTTTGCAAGATCCCCTTGACTCTGGATGGGAGGAGGGCCGGTGTTTTATGGAATGCTGATACCCTCGTAGTGTTGCTTCAGGCGGCCAGCGAGTCAATTTCCAGGGATCGTGAAATGATGTATGTGCTGGGAAAATTAAGTGCCAGCAGACGCTTTGCCAGTTTTCTTCTTGATATCTCCCGCCGTATGGCCAAGAGCGGTTTTGACCCTGATGCATTCAGATTGTGCATGAGTCGAAATGACATTGGGAACAATCTTTGCCTCGCAGTTGAAACCGTAAGCAGGCTTATTAACCAGTTTCAGTCACAAGGGATTATTCGTGTGGTTCGTCGTGACTTACGCATTATCGATCGTCGTAAACTGGAAGCCGTTGCAGAACGTGAGTTTGAGACTGAGCATTTGATTGGTAAGGCAAGTTGATATTGAAAAAAAACAGCAAGAGGTGACATTACCATAGCCCCTGACGGAGAAAAAAGACAATGACTGGAGTAGTAAAAAGCAAAGCAGTAAGTTACGGCGACAAGCCACATTGCAATGACGATGCCTGCAGCGGATTTGATGGCTTTGATCAGGAGGAAGTTCCATTCCTGTTTGAGGAAGACGAAGATGATTTTGACCTGGATACCTTCAATTCCGTGAGTCTCGGGGATATGGATCTATTGTTAACGGACAACCCATTGTAAGCAATGAGGTATAGCGACAGTGAATACTGCCAAGTGACTATAAATGTATGTTGACCGTTTTGTCAGCCGACTGACGAAAGATAGTCTGGCTTTGATTCTTGCTGGTGGCCGTGGTTCGCGGCTGATGGATTTAACCCAGTGGCGCGCCAAGCCGGCAGTCCCGTTTGGTGGCAATTTCCGCATCATTGATTTCCCCCTGTCTAACTGTGTCAATTCGGGTATCCGCCGCGTAGGTATTCTTACGCAATACAAGTCTCACTCTCTGATTCGACATGTTCAGAAAGGCTGGGGCTATTTTCGCGGTGAATTTGGTGAGTTTGTGGAATTACTGCCCGCCCAGCAGCGCGTTGAAGATTCCTGGTACAGAGGCACAGCCGATGCTGTCTACCAGAACATCGATATCATTCGTAGTCACCACCCGGAATATGTACTGATACTGGCGGGCGACCATGTCTACAAGATGGATTATGGCCCGATGCTGGCTGCCCATGTCGAAAATCAGAGCGACCTGACGGTGGGATGCATTGAGATTCCACTGGATCAGGCCAGCGCTTTCGGCGTTTTGCAGGTTTCCAGTGACAATCGTATTGAGTCCTTCGTGGAAAAACCGGAAAAACCAAAGAGCGTTCATGGCAAACCTGATGCAGCCCTGGTGTCCATGGGCATTTATATTTTCAATACGCAGTTTCTAATTGAGAAGCTGCTTGAGGATGCCGCGTTGGGGGGGCAGTCCAGTCATGATTTTGGCAAGGACATTATTCCTGGTGTCATTGGTCACGACAAAGTCCATGCCTATCCTTTTTCTTCGGGAACGTCAGGTACGCAAGCCTACTGGCGAGATGTTGGCACCATTGACACCTATTGGCAGGCTAACCTGGAGTTGACGGGCGTTACTCCTGAATTGAATCTTTATGATAAACATTGGCCAATCTGGACCAGTCAGGAACAGGTACCGCCCAGTAAATTTGTTTTCGATGACGAAGGGCGCCGGGGTATGGCAGTTGATTCCATGATATCCGGTGGGGCTATTATCGCTGGTGCACTGGTCAGGCATTCGCTTCTCTTTCATAGTGTATTGGTTTCCGATCACAGTTTGATTGAGGATTCAGTAATTTTGCCTGATGTGAGTATTGGTAAATATTGTGTGATCAGAAAAACTGTCATCGACAAGGGCGCTGTCATTCCGGACGGCACAGAGATAGGTTGCGACATTGCTCACGACAAGGCACGTTTCCATGTCAGCCCCGGTGGTGTGGTTCTGGTGACTCCCGACATGCTCGGGCAGAACCTGCATTTTTCCGGTCAACCTAAAATGCAAAGCATGGCAGAGGAAAGAAAAAGTATCGGTGCTTAAATGAATGGTACAGGAAAGCCCGTAAGGAAAAGGTAAGCGATCCCGAAAGGTGGTTTCCAGGTGATGTCTGTAACCATGGTAGATACAGGAAAAACCCAGGGGTATGAATAAAAGATCAATATGGCCGGATCAGGCCATTCTTGTCACAGCACTTTCCGATCCTGCTATATATGGTTATCCGGACGTAAATGTGGAGATGCTGGAAACCCATATTTCCTATATTTTTCTTGTCGGGCCTTTTGCCTACAAGGTGAAAAAGGCTGTGAATCTGGGTTTTCTTGATTTCTCAACACTGGAAAAACGCCGCTATTATTGCGAGGAAGAACTGCGTCTGAACCGACGCCTTGCACCATCCCTTTACATCGAGGTAATTCCCATCACAGGCTCCTGTTCCAGGCCGATACCGGGAGGCAAAGGGATAGCCATTGAATATGCCGTCAAGATGCGACGATTCAAACAGGCAGACCTGCTCAATGTCAGGCTCTCCAAGGCGCGCTTGACGCATGAACATATTGATCGGCTGGCAGAAAAAATTGCAGCATTTCACGGTATAGCGGCCATTGCACAAGCGAAAAGTTTCTTCGGTTCGCCAAAGGCGGTGCAGCAACCGGTCGTGGAGAATTTTGAGCAGATTCGAAATTCGGCATTGACACTTCCCTGTGCCCGGGAGCTTGATGCTCTGGAGGAGTGGATGATGAACCGCGGGCAGGCACTTGAGCTCTTATTTCGCTCCCGTAAAGCAGCTGGCTTTATTCGTGAATGCCATGGTGATTTTCATCTGGGTAATATCGCTATTGTCGATGGGAATATTGAGATATTTGATTGTCTCGAATTTAACGAAGAACTACGCTGGATCGATGTGATGAGTGATATTGCATTCCTGGTGATGGATTTACGTGAGCGGAGACGTCCGGATCTGGCCCGGCGCTTTCTCAATCTTTACCTCGAAATCACGGGAGATTATGCCGGCTTGCCGGTCCTGCAGTTTTATATTGTCTATAGAGCCATGGTCCGTGCAAAGGTTCACGGGATGCGCGCTAGCCAGTCTGCCATCAGTGCACAGGAGCAGGCCCGGGCACTTGAAGAATTCCGCAATTACCTTGTATTTGCCAGCAAGCAAAGTGAAAGCCCTGCCCCCGCCATACTTATTACCCATGGTGTATCCGGTAGCGGCAAGACTATGCAGACCCAGGCGCTACTTGAATCCATCAATGCAATACGCATTCGTTCTGATATTGAAAGAAAAAGACAGTATGGTCTTAAACCTGCTGATCATTCCAGCTCAGGGACTGGATCAGGTTTATATCGACCGGAGATCACAGCCAGGCTATACCAACATATTCTCGCGCTGGCCAGAATTGTGGTGGAGGCCGGCTATCAGGTTATTGTGGATGCAACCTTCCTGGCAAAATGGCAGCGGGATATTTTTCGGCAATTGGCCCTTACACTTGATGTACCCTTTATTATTCTGGATTTTCATGCCCCAAAAGAAGTGCTGCGAGCTCGTATTCGCGAGCGTTTACATCGCGGCACAGACGCCTCCGATGCCAATATTATGGTTATGGACCATCAATTGAAAATGCAGCAACCGTTCGAGGCGGATGAATTGGCCTTTGTGGTTACTTACGACACCACAGACAGCTTGAGCAAGCCAAACTGGGGCATGGTTCTGAGTCGTCTGAAAAAAAGCAGTAGAACTATTGTGCCTATGGATGTGTGATTAAAGCTGCCTGACATATGCTTTATTTTTTCAGGTTATCCCGGGAGCCAGGCCGCTTTGGTGGAGTCGGTTCCGGAAACAAATGACTTGATTCGCCATTGGGGTTGGATGCTTGTCAGGTAAAAAGAATCCTGATCAACAGCATCAACCCCATACCGGCTGGAAATAAAAAAAAATTTAAGCGATTTATGCCCGGATTTTCATGCTGTCTGACTT
>JAUHWU010000003.1 GCA_030427065.1 Gammaproteobacteria bacterium
AGCGCAGACTGAGTCTCTGGCCGAGCGGAATAGCCTCTAGGCAATCCGCGCAATTAAATACATTCCCTGATTATGATCGACGCAGATATTACCTACATGCAACGCTGCCTGGAACTTGCTCGAATGGGCAAGTACAGTGCGCGTCCCAATCCTGCTGTGGGCTCGCTTATTGTCCGTAATGATAGCGTCCTTGCCGAGGGTTGGCATGAAAAAGCCGGGCAGGATCATGCTGAAATCATGGCACTGAAACATGCCGGTGCAGATGCGCAAGGCAGTACCGTGTATGTCACCCTTGAACCTTGTTCCTTTACCGGTAAAACCGGCCCTTGTTGTGATGCTTTAATAGAAGCAGGCGTAGAGCGGCTTGTTTATGGCATGGTCGATCCCAATCCCAAAGTATCAGGCAGCGGTCTGGAAAAAATTCGGGCCGCCGGCATCAGGGTTGAAGGCCCGGTGATGGAAAAAGAGTGTGCTGCTCTGAATCCAGGTTTTATAAAAAGAATGACACAGGGCTTGCCCTATGTCAGGTGCAAGCTGGCCATGAGTCTTGATGGGCGTACAGCTATGGCCAGTGGTGAAAGTAAATGGATAACAGGGCCGGCAGCCAGAGAAGATGTGCAGCGATTCAGGGCCGTCAGCTCAGCAGTCATAACCGGCATTGAAACGGTAATCGCAGACGATCCGGGGCTGGATGTCAGGAATGGGACTTTATTCTGTGAGCAGCCCTTGCGCGTTATTGTCGATTCCCGGTTGAGAATTTCGCCTCAGGCAAAAACCTTACACAGGCCAGGTAAAGTACTTCTGGTTACTGCAATAGACAGTGAAGACGTGATTTCAGCAAAATATCAGGCTATCGGTAATGACAATGTCAGTATTTTTTCCTGCGCCAATGTGCAGGGACGTGTCGATCTGGAAAAGCTGCTGCGCATACTCGCCAGTGAATACCAATGCAATGATGTATTGGTTGAGTCCGGGGCAGAGCTGGCCGGGGCCATGCTCTCAGGTGGGCTGGTCGATGAAGTGCTTACGTATATAGCGCCAAAGCTTCTAGGCAGTGATGCCAGAGCCCTTTTTAATTTGCCGGGTATGACAATGATGTCTGATCAGGTTGAGCTGGAATTCCTTGATGTGGTAATGCTGGGAAAAGATTGTAGAATGCGCTCCCGCGTTATCAATGCCCAAACAAAGCAATAAATGTAGATAGAAAAAGTACAAGCCATGTTTACCGGAATAATTGAAGCTAAAGGAATCATACAGAGCCTGGAGGAAACCGGTGGTGACCTGCGTGCCATTATTTCCTCTGATGAAATGAACTTCGATGATGTAAAAATCGGTGACAGTATCTGTGTGAGCGGAGTTTGTCTGACGGCGATCCGTATTGAAGGCAGCAGTTTTGTGGTAGATATTTCCAATGAAACTGTCGCGCTCACTTCTTTCTCCAGGATCGGTACCGGGGATGTGGTAAACCTTGAAAAAGCCATGCAGCCAGCCAGCCGTTTTGGTGGACACATTGTCAGTGGCCATGTGGATGGTCTGGCAACACTGGTGAAGCGTTACCCTGATGCCCGCAGTGAGCGCCTGGTTTTTTCAGTTCCCATGGAGCTTAAAAAGTATATCGCGGCAAAGGGCTCTGTGTGCCTGGAAGGTATCAGCTTGACAGTGAATGAAGTCCAGGGAAATCAATTTGGTGTGAATATCATTCCACACACTGCAGAAAAAACCACACTCGGAATACTGCAGGCAGGCAATAAAGTAAATCTGGAAGTGGATATATTCAGTCGTTATCTGGAAAGTCTTATTAAAGGAATGGCCGAAGAAAATGCCGCCGGTCTTACTCTGGACAAGCTGATTAGTAGCGGCTTTGCCAATCAATCAAGTAATGAAAATTAAGCCCGGTCTGTTTAATGAAGCTTAACTCCATAGAAGAACTTATCGATGATTTTCGCCAGGGCAAAATGGTCGTGCTCATGGATGACGAGGATCGGGAGAACGAGGGTGACCTGATCATTGCTGCGGATAAAGTGCGCCCTGAAGATATCAATTTTATGGCCCGTTATGCCCGCGGTCTTATCTGCCTGACATTGACCCGTGAACGCTGTCAGCAATTGAAATTGCCGCTTATGGTGGAAACCAATTCAACACCATTCGGCTGCAATTTCACTATCTCCATTGAAGCTGCTTCAGGGGTAACCACCGGGATATCCGCTGCTGACAGGGCTCGAACTATTCAGGCTGCCGTCGCACAAGATGCCCGCCCGGAAGACATTATCCAGCCCGGACATATCTTTCCGGTGATGGCGAATGATGGCGGCGTATTACGTCGTGCCGGCCATACCGAAGCCGGTTGCGATCTTGCAAAACTGGCCGGCCTTTCGCCGGCATCAGCGATCTGCGAGATCATGAACGAAGACGGTTCAATGGCGCGCAAGCCGGATCTGGAAAAATTTGCCCGGGAACATGATTTGAAAATAGGCACCATCATGGACCTGATTCATTACCGTATCGCCCACGAGCAAACCATTGAAAGAACGCATCAATACTCAATGAAAACCGAACATGGGGATTTTGATGTGTATTGCTACAAGGATCTAATAAAGGAAGGTAGTCCGGTTCACCTGGCGCTGGTAAAAGGCGATATTGATGCCAAAGAGCCGGTTCTGGCCCGTGTCCTGGTTACCGATATGGTGCGGGATTTGCTGGGTATTGCCAACCCTGTCAAACCGAGTTGGTCACTGCATCAGGCCATGCAGCGCATTAATAAGGAAGGTAAAGGCGTTGTGGTAGTATTGGCCGGCGAGAACGGTGGCTCTGATGTGTTGGATCAGCTTGCCATGATCAATGAAGTTTCGGAGCAGTCCGTACCGGTTCCCGTGTCCTCAGGTATTTATCTGGACGTTGGCACAGGTTCGCAAATTCTGCGCGATGTTGGCGTTGGAAAAATGCGCTTGCTGAGTTTTCCTACCAGATATGCGATCTCGGGATTTGATCTTGAAGTGGTTGAATACATACCCTGTGAAAATGATAACGGACAGACTTAATCAGAGGTTCCCTGGCGTTCGTGGTAAATAAGATGACAAAATTAAAAACACTGGAAGGCGATTTTGCCGGCACGGTCGCAAACTATGCGATCGTAGCATCGCGCTTTAATAGTTATATCGTCGACAGTCTGCAGCAAGGTGCCATTGATGCTCTGCAGCGTAATGGCGTCAAGGATGCCAATATTACCGTTATCAAGGTACCGGGTGCTCTGGAAATTCCATTAGCTGTCCAGAAAGCTGCCCAGGCTGGCAATTTCGATGCGGTAATCGCCCTGGGCACCGTTATTCGTGGCAGTACCTATCATTTTGAAATCGTTGCCAATGAAAGTGCGCGCAGCCTTTCCGAGTTATCGCTAAGCCTGGGAATTCCTGTCATCAACGGCATCCTGACGGTCGAAACCATTGAGCAGGCTATTGAGCGTGCTGGCACCAAGGCAGGTAATAAAGGGGCAGATGCTGCAATGGCTGCCATGGAAATGGTGAGTCTGGTTCGAAAACTGGATAGCTGAGTATCAATGTACACTATTAAAAATAAATAACCCTGATGCTTGGCCTCGCGAAGCAGACCTTAAAATAATCTTTCTCCAGGCGGTAAATACAATGTCACTGTCTTCTGACAATCCTGAAAAGCCAAAAATTTCCCACAGGAAAAAAGCACGCAGCATTCTGGTGCAGGCACTTTACCAGTGGCAGGTTTCAGATTATCCGGTGAATGCTATTGAAGCACAGTACCGTGCAGATAATGTTGGCAAGATAGACTGGGATTATTTTCATGAGATTTTTACCGGCATTGCCTCATGCACACAGGAGCTGGATAACGCATTTACCCCGTTTCTTGATCGTGAAATAAAACAACTGAACCCTATTGAACTGGCGATTCTGAGGCTGGGGGCATTTGAGCTTTCAAAGCGCATTGATATCCCTTACCGGGTTGTGATCAATGAAGCGATTGAGTTGGCAAAAAAATATGGTGCCACTGAAAGTCATAAATATATTAATGGCGTACTTGATAAACTGGCGCGTGAAAGTCGCCAGATTGAAATAAAAGCTGGCGCCTGATTTAACCTGCAACCCTGAAGCCCGGCTATCCTTTCTATGCTATCCGAGTTCGACATCATTCGTACCTGCTTTGAACAGCAGGGTCTCGCTGCCACTCCCGGGGACTCGGTCATCCGTGGCATTGGTGATGATTGTGCGCTGATTAAAGTACCGGCCAACAAGATGCTGGCTTTTTCCATGGATACTCTGGTCGCAGACATACATTTTCCTGCTGCAGCAGCACCCGAGCTGATTGCCAGTCGTGCGCTTGCCGTTAATCTCAGTGATCTTGCCGCTACTGCGGCCAAACCGCTGGTGTTCACCCTTGGTTTAACCATTCCCGAAGCCAGTCAGCCCTGGCTCGAAGCATTTGCAGCCGGCCTGAAGGCAATGGCTACAGAATTTAACTGTTACCTGATTGGTGGCGATATGAGCCGTGGCCCCCTGACGGTAACCATTCAGGTGCAGGGCCTGGTGGATGATGGCCTGGCCATATTGCGGGATGGCGCTCGTCCCGGTGACAGAGTCTATATGACAGAATCCCTGGGTTGTGCAGCACTGGCATTGTTAATGTTTAAAGGCAAGCTGGGTAATGTTTTGCCGCAAGAGCGGGAAATTATGAATAATGCTTTCTACAAGCCTGAGCCAAGAATCGGTGTAGCTTTAGCGTTGGCCAGGTTTGTCAGTGCCGGCATAGATATCAGTGACGGCCTGTTGGCGGATCTGGGGCATATTTGTGAGCAAAGCAAGTGCTCGGCCAGACTCAATTTATCCCGGATCCCGCTGCATCCTTTAATGGAAAAATATCTCGGTCGCGAAGCGGGGCTGACCAAAGCTTTAAGCGCCGGAGATGATTATGAACTGATACTGACGGTGTCAGCGGCAAATGAGCCCTTGTTTCTGGAGGCGGCCGGTATGTTGCCGGAAAAAGTCGTCTGTATTGGTGAAATAACAGAACCCGACGCAGCGCATGCGGTAAGCTGTGTCGATGAAAGCGGTAAGGTGGTGAGTTCCACCCTGACAGGCAGTGGCGGGTATATGCATTTCCAGGGAGATGACTGACATGGCTGATGCCAATCAAGATAAGGGTGAAGTCAGGGGTGAAATCAGGGGCGAAGTTGAATTAAGTAACCCGGTACATTTACTGGCTTTTGGCTTTGGTTCAGGCCTGTCACCGCGGGCGCCCGGAACCATGGGCACCATAGTTGCTGTTCCGCTGTATCTGCTGATGGCGGCATTTCTTTCCCCATATGTTTACCTGGGGCTGATTATCGCCAGCTTTGTTATCGGCATCTACTTGTGTGGGCGTACCGCAAAAGACCTGGGGGTCCATGATCACGGCGGTATAGTCTGGGATGAATTTGTCGGTTACTGGATTACCATGTTCATGGTCCCTGTAACCTGGTACTGGGTATTGTCAGGTTTCATACTTTTCCGCTTGTTCGATATTCTCAAGCCGTTCCCCATTGGCTGGCTGGACAAGAAAGTGGAAGGGGGTGTGGGCATTATGCTGGATGATGTTCTGGCTGGTGTCTATGCAGCTATCTGTCTGCAGATAATGATTTATCTGATTTCCCGGTAGAACTGCTACCGAAAACAGTCCGGTTCTGACGAATCCTGGTTTGTGTGTCCTGAAGGTTAGCTGTTTCGGATTTCTGCCCCACTGTCATGCCGCGTTGCTTCGACTTAAATAGAGAAGCTTTTAATATCCGCTAACTATTTGTTATTAAAGAATAAAAAATATTTTTCTCAAGAAATTTTTCAGCCGGGAGCTAATCCGGCTCAATTGGCTGGAAGTGTCCTCCCTGGTTTCAGACTGAAATCATGGCCTTGTTCGGTCGAGATGTTTATACTTGCACCCCCATTTTCAGGGCTCCTTGTGGTCAGTGCGGGTGGACTGTTTCGAACAGGCCTGGTTACCGGCACTTTATGCGACGAGAAGAGAGCAGAATTAAACTCATACTGAATATCCAGGAGTGATAATTTCATGCGTGAATACATGCAGTTTTATATTAATGGCGAGTGGGTCGATCCGGTTACCCCCAGATCTCTCGACGTAATTGACCCGGCGACTGAGGAAGTAGCAGGTCATATCAGTCTTGGTAGTGATGCTGATATAGATAATGCCGTTAGTGCCGCCGTGAATGCCTTCAAGACCTGGTCTGTGACAAGTAAGGAAGAGCGTCTGGCGATATTGAATCGCATTGTCGAGGAATTCGAAAAACGCGTACCGGAACTGGGTGAAGCCATTACTGAAGAAATGGGCGCGCCAAAGTGGCTGGCAGATGGTACCCAGGCAGCAATCGGGGTAAACCATTTTAAAACGGCAATATCGGTCCTGGAAAAGTTTGAATTTGAAGAAGACCGTGGCACCAGTCATATCAGTAGAGAACCAATTGGTGTGTGTGGCTTTATAACGCCCTGGAACTGGCCTATTCACCAGATTTGCGCAAAAGTAGCGCCGGCGCTGGCAGTGGGCTGTACTGTGGTATTAAAGCCCTCTGAAATTGCGCCTTTCTCCGCCAAGATATTTGCGGACATCCTGGATGCCGCTGGTGTCCCTGCCGGTGTCTTTAATATGGTGAACGGTCTTGGCCCCGAAGTGGGCCAGGCCATCGCAGCACATCCCCAGGTCGATATGGTTTCCATAACCGGCTCTACCCGTGCCGGCATCCAGGTCGCCGAGGCGGCTGCCAGGACGGTCAAGCGCGTACATCAGGAACTGGGTGGCAAGAGTCCGAATATTGTGTTGGAAGATGCTGATCTGGAAAATGCCATCAAGGGGGGCATAGCCGGTATCATGATGAACTCCGGCCAGTCCTGTCGTGCGCCTACGCGTATGCTGGTACCTAACAAATTGATGGATCAGGCTTGTGAGATTGCCAGGCAAATGGCAGAAACCTGGACACCGGGAGATCCCAAGCAGGATAGCCGCATGGGGCCGGTAATCTCCGAACCCCAGTGGAATAAAATCCAGGGTCTTATTCACAGTGGCATCGAGCAGGGCGCGAAACTGGTGACTGGCGGTGAAGGCCGTCCGGAAGGTCTCGAGAAAGGATACTATGTCAAACCCACTGTATTCAGGGACGTTAAAAATGACATGGAAATAGCGCGGGAAGAAATTTTTGGTCCGGTATTAAGCATTATCGGATATGACAGTGAAGAAGAGGCTATCGAGATAGCCAACGATACCGAGTATGGTCTGGGTGGTTATGTGCACAGCAGGGACATCGATCATGCCCGTGCTATCGCATTAAAAATCAGAGCAGGTTACATCAGTATCAATAATGCAGGACTGGATCTGAATGCTCCTTTTGGCGGATATAAACATTCCGGCAATGGGCGCGAATTCAGTGATCAGGCCTTTGGAGAGTTTCTGGAGTATAAATCCTTATTGGGTTATACCCCGGCAGCCTAACTTAAACGGGATTATGTGCCACTGTGTCAGGACAGGAAACGGACTGATCGGCATTGCAAAATCAGGCAGTTACATGTATCGTAGCGCCTTTTTTTGACCCCCCAAAAACTAGAGGAAATCATCAACAATGAGCAAGAGCTTAGAAGACTTATTGCAGAGTGTTGACAGCCCGGTTGATATGATGCGCAATTCCAAAATTGGCGCTTATGTCTATCCTGTTGTAGCACCGGAATTTCATAACTGGCGTAGCGAGCAGGCTGCCTGGCGTGAATCAGCAGTTCTGTTCGACCAGAGCCATCACATGGTCGACATCTACATCAAGGGCCCGGACGCTATCAAGCTGCTGTCAGACACAGCAATCAACAGCTTTGAGAACTTTCCGGTTAACCGTGCCAAGCAGTACGTCCCTGTAAGTTACAGCGGACACGTAATCGGTGACGGTATCCTGTTCCATCTTGCTCAGAATGAGCTGGTATTTGTAGGTCGTGCACCTTCAGCCAACTGGATTATGTTCCATGCTGAAACTGGTGGTTATGACGTAGAAATTATCCATGATGATCGTTCTCCTTCCCGTCCAATGGGTAACCCGGTAGAGCGTATTTCCTACCGTTACCAGATCCAGGGTCCCAATGCCTGGCCAATCATTGAAAAACTGCACGGCGGTGAGCTTGAGCAGCTGAAATTCTTCCACATGGCTGACATGAACATCGACGGCACTAAAGTCCGTACTCTGCGTCATGGTATGGCTGGTGCACCAGGTCTTGAAATCTGGGGTCCGTATGCTGAAGGCCAGCGTATCAAGGATGCCATCCTTGAAGCCGGTGAAGAATTCGGTATTGTTCCTGTTGGTTCACGTGCCTATGCTTCAAACACACTGGAATCCGGCTGGATTCCATCGCCTCTGCCAGCTGTTTACTCCGATGACCGCATGAAGTCATATCGTGAGTGGCTGCCAGCTGCCAGCTACGAAGGTACTGCTGCTATTGCAGGGTCTTTTGTGTCTGAAAACATTGAAGACTACTATGTTACTCCTTACGAAATTGGCTATGGCCCGTTCATCAAATTCGACCATGACTTCATAGGCCGCGAAGCCCTGGAAGCCATGCAGAATGATGATCATCGTAAGAAAGTAACGTTTGCCTGGAACAAAGAAGACGTGGTTGCCGCTTACGCTACCATGTTTGAGAAAGGTCCAAATGTTAAGTACATGGATATCCCCATAGCCAACTATGGCAACTCTTCTTTTGATGCCATCTTGGGCGGTGACGAGGTTATTGGTCTGTCCATGTTCTCTGGCTACAGCTACAACGAACGCAGCTGTCTGTCTCTGGGTACTGTGAACTCTGATATCGAGATTGGTACTGAAGTGGTACTGGTCTGGGGTGAAGAGCCAGCTACCGAGAAGACTACAGTTGAGAACAGTACTTCCATGAATATCCGCGCGATTGTTAGCTCGGTTCCTTATGCTGAAGTAGTTCGTGATTCTTACGTAGAAGGTTCATGGCGTAAGTAATAAGAGTTTATCTCTTATGAAAAAGCCCGCATTAAGCGGGCTTTTTTTTTGCAGATTATTTATTGCCTGAGGTTTGTTCGATTGCCACTTCTCCCGGATTCCCGGTTGAGCGCCAGAATCATACTCTTGAGTGTGCCATGAATGCGAAATTGACGTAGGTAATGAGAATAATCAAGCTTCTGTGAACACAAAAACTTCGTTTCTTATCAGATTTCCAGGAATCTGATGTTTTATTTCTTCATGTAGTTGCGGAAGTTTTGACCAGTGAAGTCCCTGGTGAAAGTGATGGGCAGTATGATAGCCAAGATTGCCAGTCAGAATATTAAACAGGCGATTGATATTATTATATGAAGCCAGGTACTGGTCATTAGTATCCAGCCCGGAGTGATGATCGTAAGTGACCCAGGCTGTGAAGCAGAGGCTGATAATCATGGGTAATACAAATAAAAACATGGCCGGGACAAATTTATACCAACACATCACAATCAGAATTAAAAAGGTAAGCGTGGAATAAATTACAAAATCCCGCTGAACCCGAACAAATTTTCTGCCGACTTTAAAGCCTCTTAAATAAGCGGTGCCTGCAATGGTCAGGGTATATTCCAGAGCATTCATTGCTTCACCATCTTTTCGCTGCCAGGCACTTTCATCCTTGCTCTGATCGAGAAAGTTTCTATGATGTCCCAATACATGATGCAATACCCACAGATTTGTTGTGGCACCGGTATGCAGGGCATAAAAAAACTCAAGCAGGCGATTGAGAGGTTTCCAATAAAATGTCGGGGTATGTTGGTGATGATGGTTCCATGCGCAAATAATTCCTTTTGGGATAATCATCACCAGGAAATAGGTCAGCAGCCACCAGAAATTTTCCACCATGAAATAAGTGGTGAAATCGAGAAGGCTGAACAGAAGGACAATAAAAACCGGCAGGCGGTCAGCAGCAAATCTAAACATAATAACATCGGCTTAGAAAGCCACAGGTTTGGGGATGAATAATATTCTGGTGTTCTTTTAATCAGCCAGAAATTTACGCTTGTAATGCCGCAATTATACTCAAGTTACCCCTATAATTATATGCCTGGTCGCTGGAAAACCTGATTTCCAGACAGCCGAAAATGATCATTTCAAGATTGCTCCAAGTAGAGTAGTGTGTAAATTGGAAAGATTACTATCGTCTCCAGCCGTTTTTGAATTATCAAGGGTGTAATGCGCCCAAACCCTTCACAACTTTCAAGGTTTCCTGATTATGAAAATTTATGGCTTCTCAGAGAAAAGTGATTCAGAGTTAAAGCTTCTTTCTGAAGTGAACCTGGTGGCGGAGCCCGCAGCACTTCGGGATTTAGCTTCGTTTCTTTATCGCTGTGCCGATGAAATGGAAGACCAAAATGAAGACTGGGAACAGGATCGTTTTGATAGCAATGAAGTTGTTTGTCCGGAATTCATCGTTTTTAATCCGGATATTGTAGATGAGTAAAATCCCTGTCTTTCTAAATAGATATAAATAACAAGTAGTTGCGCTTTTTTACGGCTCCTTCTGCCAGTCTGCAGGAGGGTTGTGCAGGATTACTTCGCGATGCGGGTAAGGAATCCTGATGTCATTGGCTTTGAAGCTATCCCGCAGTGTGTGCTGCAGAATATGGAAGTGGTCAGCATCCGCTTTCTCTTCTGGCGTGTTGAAGCATCCAGGGTCATAATCTACCTAGTGATTTTTCTGCTGGGTGCCTTCACCGGCCCTGCACAGACTATAAACTACCGGGCTGGCAGCCTGAGCAAAAATACAGGCGTCTGCTGGCCACCGTTGTCTTCCGCACACTGGTTTGGCACTGCCAACAGGGCTGGTTTTCCCGGCCAAATACCCAGTGACGGTAATCCTTGCGTTTCACCCCGCTGGCTTTCAGCTGCCTGGCCAAGTCAGTATTCAGGGTGACCCCATTGTGCTCATAGGACTGCCTGGCAAGCGCCAGACACGCTGAAGCCAGGGCTGCCAGTTCCCGGTCGCTGCAGTCACAGGGCCTTTTGCCTGGATGGATTCCCGCGCTGAACAGAATTTCGCTGCGCAGGTAGTTACCCACTCCTGCAAGGAAGCCCTGATCCAGCAAGAGTTGCCCCAGACGACGCCTGGAGAATCGCTGCGCGAGAAACCTGGCTTTTATTTCCTCAGCACCAGCTGACATGATGTCGGGCCCCAACCGTGACAGGAATGGATGGAGGGCAATACCATCGGCATCAAGCACCTCAATATCAGATGCACTGAACAGGAATGCGGAGTGACAGGCATTATGTAGTGCCAGGCGCAGTTGTCGGCGGGTAGCAGGCATGTCATCGGGGGACCTAACCATCCAGCGGCCGTAAAGCTGGTTGTGGCTGTAGATACTCAGATCACAGCTGGTATGGATCAGCATGGCCTTGCCCCGGGTCTCAACGGCTGTTACCTGGGCGCCAGTCATCTGTGCGGCAAAGGGCTTGAGATGATCAAAAGCGAAATATACCTTTTCCAGGACACGATGGACAAGGGCATTTTCAATCATGTCAGCTGCTTTTCTGATTTCAGGACCTTCTGGCATTCACTTGACCCTCGTAATTTTCATTCAGTCTTACGCGGTGTTGATCGGGCCGGATTGATGCCTTGAATCCGAATCCCTGTTCAGGACGTATAGGGCACATAATAACGAGGAATCAATTCATGCCAAACATCCATTCATTAACCACTTCCCGCAACAACATGAAGCGAGATAATGCTACGCAACAATCGGTGTGGCAGCGAAAGGATGCCATTATCAACATTACCGACCTGCGCCTGCGTACCTTCATCGGGTTTAATCCGGAAGAACTGAGCAAGCTCCAGGATGTGATCATCAATTGCGAATTGCATTACCAGGCTGACCAAGCCTGTCACAGTGATGACGAAACCACTGCCCTGAATTATAAAATTATTACCAAGAAGATTATTCAGCATGTGGAAGAAGGACAGTTCCGCCTGCTGGAAAAGCTGGCAGAGGATCTGCTGCAGATATTGATGGAAAGCGAGCAGGCAACCTGCGCAAAAGTCCGCGTGGACAAGCCTCACGCGCTACGCTTTGCCGATTCGGTTTCTGTCACCCTGCAGGCCAGTCGGGCCTGATGAAAGGTGAAATCCTGATTACCGGTGGAGCCCAGCGCTTTGGCCGGGCGCTGGCACTGGACCTTGCCGGGCAGGGCTATGGGGTGAGTATCAGCTATCGTCAGCCCCGGGATTCGCTGGCTGAACTGGAAGGCGCCGGTATTAAATGCCTGCAGGCTGATTTCAGCCATGAGGATTCAACCACGGAATTTATTGCACGAATCAGGAAAACGCTGGCATCCCTGCGGGCCCTGATTCACAACGCGTCGGACTGGATTCCGGAATCCGTGCAGAGTAACCCTGCCGACGTGATGAGACAGAACTGGGCAGTCCATGTCCAGGCTCCCTACCTGATGAACCTGGCCTTGGCAGACTTGTTGCGAAAGGGCGCTGATCAGCACGGACAAGCCGATATCATTCATCTCACTGACTATGTGGCTGGACGGGGCAGTAGCAAACATATCGCCTATGCGGCCAGCAAGGCTGCCCTGGAAAACATGACCCTGTCCTTTGCCTCCAGTCTGGCGCCGGCAATCAAGGTGAACAGTATTGCCCCGGCGTTGTTGATGTTTCGGGACAGTGATGATGCCGAATATCGTCAGCGCGTAAGAACAAAATCCCTACTGGCCCCTGGTCCGGGCGCCGAAGAAGGTATTTCGGTTGTGCAGATGTTGTTGTCCAGTAGCTATATCACTGGTCGATCAATTCCCCTTGATGGTGGCAGACATATCAAAAACGGGTGAATCCGTAGCCGGATTAAGTGCGTATAAGCGTGGATAAAAATTAAAAAAAGTTGGTAATAATCATGAATCAAGCTGTCATCGAACCACAAATGCTTTCTCCCGTCCATTCCAATGAAGCGGCTCTCCAGGTCCGCGAAGCCCTCATAGGCAAAGGTCTTGAAACGCCGATGATTACTCAAACCCTTACTAACGAGGAGAAATACAACAGAATCAAGGGCTCACTGGTAGATATCATGGAGACCCTGGGGCTGGACCTAAGTGACGACAGTCTCGAAGAAACACCGCACCGTATCGCCAAAATGTATGTGCAGGAAATCTTTTCCGGCTTGGATTATGCCCGCTTTCCAAAAATCACGGTCATTGAGAACAAAATGTCCATGGATGAAATGGTCAAGGTCAAGAACATCAGCCTGACCAGCACCTGTGAACACCATTTTGTCACCATCGACGGTACAGCCCGGGTAGCCTATATTCCCAAAGACAAGATTATCGGTTTATCCAAGATCAACCGTATTGTGCACTTCTTTGCCCAGCGTCCGCAGGTGCAGGAAAGGCTCACCAAGCAGGTTCTGGTGGCCTTGCAAACACTGCTGGAAACCGAGGATGTCGCTGTTACCATTGATGCAACACATTTTTGCGTCAAGGCACGGGGAGTCATGGATGCCAGCTCAAGCACACAGACCACAGCTCTCGGTGGAGCCTTCAAGGCAAGCCACAGAATCCGTGACGAATTCCTGAACTGATGGCCACGGTATTTTTATCGATAGTCCTGCGCAGGACATCAGTGAAATCACTATTGATGAAGGTGGGCTTGCCGGCCTGATAGACTTCGATTCCCTTTGCTACCGACGATCTGGATAATAGTGAGATGGTTTTGTTTGATGAGGACTGATTCATCCGGGGCTGGCAGGACGATTCCAGATAGACAGTTTGCCTCCCATTGAAGTATTGGAAGAAAAAACGCCCAATGCTGGTTAGTTTATCCAGTTATGGATGTCAGAAAAACCCCCAATTTTCTATCTTTGCACCTAGCCACCTGGCTTGTATCTTCCGAAACTCCCTGCCTGGTTCCTGATATTCCCCGCTTTTTCATATTGTGCCCGCACGCGATCCTGTAATCTCTTGGCTGCATCGTCCCTGATGTTGGCTGGTGTGTGTCAGTCGCTTAGTCCCTGATCCATTTCTGCCAAGGCATGGCACGCGTGGGTGGCAATGTTAAGGCAGTTCCTGGCTGGCGGCTTTCGCTTTCAAATAACCCAGTATCTTCCGGGTGACCACAGGATCTTCGATACAGGCACCAATCTTCACCGGCCCTTTGCATTGCTCGCATTCGTTGATGTTGATGCTGAAAACCCGTTTCTGCCTTCTGGTCAGGTCATTGAAGCATGTAGCTCACTTGCAGGCGACGGTAAACATAAAGTGAGAATATGATTCATTTTTGAATGTTACATTTCTTTACAAAAGACAGCGGAATTTCTGTTGAAGATTATTAATTTAAGTGATTATACTGACCTGCGGTATAAGAGGGTAAAGAAGGCAAAATTATCTAACATACGATAAATCTACCACCTTTTTTTAGTAGTATTTTTTAGCAGTATTTTTAATAGAATTTTTTACAGTACTTTAGTTTTTCCAGAAACACCCTGAATTCAATTATGGCAAAAGGTGTGATATCAACTTTGGGTTGTTATGGAAACTTTAATTTCTACCATTTTCCGCGCAGAGATATTAGATATTTGTTCTGATTTCCGAGTTGCTGGTACGCTAAAAGTAAAAAAGTCAGATTGCGGGAGCTTTGGTTGAGCAATCTTGAGATAAGGAATTTATTCTTCGGTCTGCTATTTCTGGCGGCCAATGGCATATTCGCCTACTTGGTGATATTTTTTGAGTATCACCATCTGCATGATGAAAATTCCCTTATGGAAAACGTGCAGGCTTTGCTTCTTGCAACAGGTTGCTTTTGCTATCTTTTGCTGCTGGCTGGTAATACCCGAAACGTGCGACTTATCAATGGCGCGCTTTCCCTGCTTTGCTTCAGCTTTACATTGCGCGAGTTGGATATTGAGCATTTACCAGTACCGGCACTGATCCGGCTTCTAGGCAGTGGTCATGGGAGAACGATTTTATTGCTTTTTCTCTGGGGATTTCTGTTCAGATTCTGGATTGTATCGATACCGGAGAAAAAGAAGTTTGTGGTCAATTTTGTGCAGACCCGCAAGTTTTATCTTTTGTTTCTGGCGTTGCTAATGCTCATTGGTAGTGCACTAATCGACAGCAAAACCATCAGTATTCCCCATCCCAGACTGTTTGAGGAGTTACTGGAAATCAATGCCTACTTCCTGATTGTTCTACCAGCACTTTACAGGTTCTTGATTCGTTACAGGCTTTTACGTGCCATCAGCATTACTGGGGATTAAGCGGAGCCAATCACAAAACTTGCAGCCAGCGCCAATTGGCCAGGGTAATGGTCATCGGATACCTGCTGTTCGGCGCAAAGACGTCGTGGAATCTTGTGAGGTTCACTCTGGGCTTGGGCACCAGGGCGGCGAGCCTGGCGATGAAATCCAGTGGCTCAAAAATCACATGGGTGGTGCCATCCCTATAGGGTGTCTTGAGTTCATAGCGCACCCGGCCGTCTCTTGTTAGTGCCAGACACCTCACTGACACTGCCGGTCGAGCCACATAACGGCAGATGCGTTCCAGCTTCTTAAGCTGGTGAGCCAGGGTGGCCACGCCGGCATGAAGAGAAAATCCTCCCAGCTGAATCGGTCGTCCTCGGCTGCTTTGGGCAGCAGGGTCTGCAAAGTGAAGACCTTTCTGCCCTGTTGCGGGCCAACGGCGATACGGTAGGTAATGCTGTGGCCATGCACCTGACGCAGAGGGTTTTCTTCAAGATGCTCCAGTTGAGGGTGCTGTGCTCGATATCTTGCTTCAGAATACCTTGCTTGACCAGGAAGCGGGCCAGTCTTGTACTGATCTTGTGTAACAGGACTTCCAGATCGGCCCTGGTGGCGGCCTTGACTCGCCGGAATACCTGGGTGGTCTTGTCCCCGGTTTCCCAGGTGACAAAGACACCGTCAAGAAGCAACATGTGGAAATGAATATCAAGGTTCACTGCAAAACCAAAGCGCTGAATGTAGGTCACTGCGCCTGTGCGGGCCGCGCTTTGAGTGAAACCGGACTGATGGATCAATCAGGTGGTAATGCTGCGGGTGAGGATCCCCAGTACTTTGCCCATGAGATTGGGGTAAGAGACAAACAGGAAACGCAGTTGAAAAGGCACTCTCAGCACCCATTGTTGGTACGGATCACCGGGCAGAACCTCGTCCAGCAACAGAGCGGCGCTGTCGATCATCCGTCTGGTCGCGCAACTGGGGCAGAAGCCGCGTCTTTTCAGCTAAAAGCTACCAGCTTGTCATGATGGCAGGCTTGGCAACGGACTCTAAGAAAGCCGTGCTCCAGGCGGCTACACTTGAGGAAATCCTCAAATTCCCGAGCCACATTGATGGGCAGGGGCGTCCCCTGCAGAGCCATCAGCCGACTGAAAGCCGGGTAATACCTCTCCACCACTTGATACAGGAGCGTCAGTTCGTGCCGGTGAGGTTTGTAAACAGCTACATGAGGCGCAAGCTGCGCTGGTGTATGGGGCACGAAGGAATCCTTTCCATCAGTTTCATTGGGAAGAGCCTTCAGGGTAGTTCAGGGGTAGGTTTTTGCCAACACATTGTCATTAATACCGAGAATTGAAATTGCCACATAGATCCAGCCAGTGATAGCGATGAAACGGCGCAGCGGACGATTACGAATTGACAGGGTAACGACTGTAATTAACAGCCATACCATGGAGAACAGCAGCGCCAGATAAATCAGGTAAGTGCCGGACCAGTTTGCTGCACTGAGGATTAGCCAGATGACGCTGATTTGAATAACAAAGAAAAACCGTTCCATGCGACGCAGGGTGGAACTGATAATGCGCAGTAGTTCAGGGCTGTCTTATATTTTTTCGCGCTTTGCTTTCCAGCCAGGGTTTGGTTTGTCGCGCAAACAACAATGAAATGATGTAGATAACAACGATAACCAGAATCTGTAACAGATTCCCGGTTTGTGTCATCTGTTCTTTTAAAAACTGAAACACTGTTGCCAGTGAATTAATAATTATCTGCAAATCAAAGGGCATATTTAGCATATAGCAATTAATTCAATCTCAGGGTTTGGAAAGAATAGTCCCCGGAATACTCCGGGTGAATAATTATTCCCATGACTATTTGTCGGAATTGATCGCTCAGTCCAGACGTTTTTTAAACTTCATTGTAGCTATCAGCAGACCAATAACAGTAAAAAGAATGAGAAAAAGGGCATCGTTCTGCAGGTTTTGGATACTTGCCCCTCTTAATACAACGCCACGAATCATGCGGATAAAGTGAGTAGTGGGTAAGGCTTCAGAAATCCACTGTGCTGCTTTTGGCATCCCTTCATAGGGGAACATAAAGCCTGAAAGCAGAATAGAGGGGAGCAGAATAAACACGGTCATCTGCATGGCCTGTAACTGGGTTTGGGCAATGGTGGAAATAATTAATCCCAGTGTCAGGCTGGCAGCAATAAATAGCATTGTAACGAGTACAATCTGAGTCAGCTCGCCGATAATGGGCACATTAAAGACGAGTCTTCCCAAGCCCAGAATTATCGTCATCTGAATCAGCCCGATCAGAATATAGGGAATAATTTTACCCAGCATCAATTCAAGGGAATGCACCGGAGTTGTAATCAATAGTTCCAGATTGCCACGTTCCCGTTCCCGGACAATTGCTGTTGAAGTAAACAGGATCATGGTCATGGTAAGTATGATAGCCAGCAAGCCAGGAACAATGTTCACTGCGGTTCGTTGTTCGGGGTTAAAGTAGAGAGCTACTTCAAACGTCGGTGGCGGCGGCAGGGCGTTGCCAGGTGACAATTCATTAAGCGGCATACTTCGCAAGCTTCTGATCGCTCCTGCAACAATAGTATCTGAGCCATCAACAATCCATTGTCCTAATGCCTGGCGTGTCAGATCCCCGGTTGCCCCATTATTCTGGGTAGCAACTATGCGCTGATCAAGGTCTCTTGGCAAAATAAGAACAGCTCGCACTTCACCGTCAGTAATACTTTGTTCTGCGGCTTTCACTGATTGGTAACTTACTGTGAAATCCACTACCTGGGTGGCAAGAATGGCCTGGGTTATGCTGCGGGACTGGAAAGTCTGGGCCTCATCCAGTAATCCGGCAGGTATGTTCCTGACATTGGTATTGATCGCATAGCCAAACAGTAATAACTGGATTAGCGGAATCATTACAACCATGCCAAACGTAAGCCGGTCACGGGAGAGTTGCTTAAACTCTTTGAAAGTAATCGCGCTGATTCGGCTGATGATGCTCATAGCAGGAAGTTTCCGGTACTGGTAACAAAAACATCTTCAAGTGAAGGCCTGACGACTCTTAAGTCACGGTTCTGTAGTTTTAATTCCGCTTGTTGTTGCAACCATGTGACAGGATCACTGATTGATTTACGGATCAGGGTTCTCAGTCTTACTCCCTGTTGAGCCGCTGAAATAATATCCGGATTTTGTATCAGGGCTTGTTTTAACTGACGCAGACCGTCACCACTGATTTCCACAACAGTGGCATCCATTGACTCCATCAGTTCCTGCGGGGTGCCATCTGCGCGCTTAACGCCATTGGCAAGAATGGCTAATCGATGGCAGCGCTCTGCTTCATCCATATAGTGAGTTGATACCAGCACCGTGGTGCCGCTATCACTGAGATCAAATAATTTTTCCCAGAAATCACGGCGGTTTTCCGGATCCACCGCAGAGGTGGGCTCATCAAGAAAAAGTAGTTGCGGTTCATGGATGGTCGCAGCAGCCAGAGCCAGGCGCTGCTTTTGTCCTCCGCTCAGGCTACGTGCGAGTTGTCTGCGTTTTTCTTCGAGGCTATAAACGCTCAAAAGATTTTCAATTCTTGATTTTTGCCGGTGGCCATTGATGCCATAAATCTTGGCAATAAAGCGAAGATTTTCTTCGATTGTCAGATCGTCATAAAGAGAAAATTTCTGTGTCATATAACCGATTAATCGTCGTAATTTTTCGGTTTCCCCGGGCAAGGATAAGCCAAGTACTTCAATGGTGCCGGCATTGGCCGAGAGTAAGCCTGTAAGAAGACGAATGCAGGTGGTTTTTCCGGAGCCATTGGGGCCAAGAAAACCATAGATTGAGCCTTTCGTAATTTGAAGATCCAGCTTGTCTACCGCGGTGAGAGAGCCAAATTTCCGGATCAGTCCGCTGGCCTGAATGGCGATTTCCATCAGGGTAAAACAACCTGAGCCGGCAAGCCTGATGGCAGGTCACTGGCCGTGTCAGGTAATTGAATTTCTGCCAGGTACATGAGTCGTGCACGCTCTTCCCGATTCAAGGCATAGTAAGGCGTAAATGCCGGTTCCACTGTAATCCAGCGTACTTTTCCCTGCATGGGTCGTTCGATACCATCTACCCTGACAGTCAGGCTATCGCCAACACTGATGCCGGCTCGATAGGGTTCGGGAATATACACTCTTGCAAAGGGGGCGCCTTCTGCCAAAACCATCGCCAGGGTAGCGCCCATATATACTCGTTCTCCCACATTCCAAGGCAGATTATCGAGAATGCCATCCCGCGTGGCATGAACGGTGAGGTTTTCCAGGTTTTGTTGCTCTCGTCGTAATTGCGATTTTGCGGCATTGAGCTGCGCTTCGGCGAGGCGAATATCCTCTTCCCGAAACCCGGCGTTGAGAAGTGATAATTGATCCTGGGCTTCATTGAGAGCGGCCTGGCGACTGTCGCGCCGTGTCTGGGCTGTTTCCAGTTCGGCAGAAGCGGCCAGTTGTTGATTGACCAGTCGCTGGATACGGTTCATATCACGGGTAATTTCCAGCAGTGAGGCTTCGGCAGCTTCTACCCGTGCTTGTGCTGCCATAATTTCTTCGGGTCGGGTGCCATTGCGCATTTTGTCCAGCTTGGCCTGGAACTGCTGGACGTCGGCTTCTGCCCGGGCCACCACGGATTGCTGTAGGCTGTCATCCAGGCGTACCAGCAGGTCACCCTGCGAAACAAGTTGACCCTCTCGTATTGGTAATTCCAGGATGACTTCTGCCGCTGTGGCAGACAGGGTGATACGGTCACGTTCAAGAGTTCCGAGCGCCAGGTGATCATCGTTACCATCGCTACAGGCTGTTATGTAAAATACCAGGCCAGGGATCAGGAAGAGCTTGGTCCATCTCATGGCAAAATCCTGTTGGAATTGGAGTTTCAACCAGTGTAATGCAGGTGAGCGTAGGAACGAAGCCCAAAAAAAAGGCATCTGAGTCATGAGATTCAGATGCCCTTTTATTACAGATAAAGCCAAGGCTAAAAACCTGGCTTAGCGTTTATTCCATCAAGCCAGCTCTCAATGACAGTAGCCAGTTCTTGACCGCATCCACATCGTCTTCGGACAACAAGTGTCCCAGGTTAGGCATACCGCGACCGGCAAAAGCACCTTCGCGCACAACATTCTGGATGATGTCGTAAGTAGCCGGGGCAGCATAACGCAGATCAGCCAGCGCGCCGCCACTGGCACCACCGGCACCATGGCACAGCATGCAATGGGTGGTGTACATATCTTCACCATGGGCAAGTACAGCCGGGTCATCATTAAACTCGATAGCGGTCAGCTGGGGTAAAGGCATACCTTCAACCGGAATAATCTCGCTGCCACCGAGTCGGAAAGTCCAGAGTCGGCCTTCAGGTTTGTAGGCGCCACTGGAGTTTGGTCCGATCAGACCGCTGGAACCACCCCAACCAACCAGAACAGAGACATACTGAATGCCATCCAGTTCATAGGTCATCGGAGCCGCCATGATGCCTACCCCCAGGTCAGCTTCCCAGACCAGTTCTCCAAAATCAGCGGTAAACGCCCTGAAGTAACCATCAGCGCCACCCTGGAATACCAGGTTGCCGGCTGTGGCCAGAGTGCCGCCATTAATGGTAAAGTCATATTCCTTGACCCAGCGCGGTGCGCGGGCAACCGGATCCCAGGCCAGCAATACACCCGGGGAGTCATAAACCGGGCCAGTACCCCCGGCATATTCTTCATCAGGGCGCACGGCCTTATCTACCATAGTGCCCATTCCTATTCCCAGATTCCAGCCGGCACTTTCAACTTCCCAGTTTTCGTCATAGGAATAGGGGAATGCACCACCTTGCATGGTGGGAACATAAAGCAGGCCGGTATCCGGGCTGAAAGACATGGGATGCCAGTTATGGGCACCGGAAGGTCCCGGTGTCAGGAAAGAAATGGCATCGTCATAACGTGCCTGGGGTGTTTCGATGGGGCGACCACTTTCCAGGTCGACACCTGAAGCCCAGGTGACCTGTGCATAGGGATCAGCATAAATCAGGTCGCCGGTCTCGGCATCCAGTACATAAAAGAAACCATTTTTCGGTGCCTGCATGACAACCTTGCGCGGTAAGCCATTAATGGTGATTTCAGTCAGCATCAGAGGCTGCACAGCGGTGTAATCAAAGTTATCCGCTGGTGTGGTCTGGTAATACCAGGCAACGCTGCCGTCATCTACATTGAGAGCAACAATGGAAGACAGATAGAGGTTATCGCCAAATCCTTCACTGCGGTGTTCGTGGCTCCATGGCGATCCGTTGCCGGTGCCGACGTAGACCAGGCGGAGTTCCGGGTCATAGATAATGGAGTCCCAGGGATTACCGCCACCGCCAGCTTCCCACCAGTTTCCGGCCCAGGTAGCGGCCGCAAATTCAACATCTTCATTCTCATAACCGTCGGCAGGATTACCTGGTACTACCCAGAAGCGCCAATCGATATCGCCATTGTCGGGGTTATAGGCAGTGAGATAGCCGCGTGTACCCAGTTCAGCACCACCATTACCAATCAGGACTTTTCCATCAGCAATTCGGGGAGCACCGGTAATGGTATAGGGTTTGCTTTGATCGACAGTCACTTCGCTCCAGACTACGTCTCCGGTAGCCGCGTCCAGGGCCACCAGGCGACCATCAATAATACCGGCAAATACCTTGTCGTCATAAATAGCCACACCACGGTTAACCACATCACAACAGGCTTTCCAGCCCAGAGACCGGTCTACCTGAGGGTCGTAACGCCAGAGTTCTTCCCCTGTGCGCGCATCCACAGCGAAAACCACAGACCAGGAAGCAGTCGCATACATAATGCCGTCGTGAACCAGGGGAGTGGCCTCCAGACCCCGGAATGAGCCGGTGTCATAGGTCCATGCCACGCCGAGATTTTGCACATTGGAATAATTGACCTGATCAAGCGGGCTGAAACGGGTTTCACCAGGATCACGGCCATAGGACAGCCATTCCTCACCGCTGTTAGCGGCATTTGCCAGATTTTCATCGGTAACACCGCTTTGTATTGTCGCAGCCGTGGTCGAGGATGCCGGTGCTGTCGCGGCGGGTTCCGCGACCTCTGCGGATTCCTGTGAGCAGGCACTCAAACCAAGGAATAGCAGCGACATAACAGGCAATATAGCGCTGTTTCGAAGCCCTTTGAATTTACTAAACATCATGAATACTTCCCCTTTAACTTTAAAAACTTAGCCGACCAAGTCTACAACATAAATTAGTCCCAAGTCACAAGTTACAAGTTACAAGTTACAAGTTACAAGTTACAAGTCTCAAGCTACAAGGAACGGCCTTTAGTAAGTATCCGTATGAAAGGGCTTTGCCGAAATAATGACCGAAAATTATCAAGTTATTCCGTATCCACTTGAGACTTGTAACTTTCGACTACCCGCCAGGCGCGTCTAGCGTCTGAGCATTTTTAGCCAGCGCCAGAAATTGAGCAGGCCGGACAGTGAGCTGGCCAGATAGGTGAGCGCGCAGGCTGCCAGGATACGCCGCGCCGCCCGATAATCATTTTTATTGATATATTGTCCGTCTCGCAGAATAGGCAAAGCGCGACCAAAACTGGCATCGAATTCCACCGGCAGGGTGACAAAATGTACAAGAGTATTCACCAGCATGCTCAACACCACCACCAGAAACAGGGCAGGGGCCAGGCGGGCACCGGCTGGCGTGAAGGCCACCAGAGGTAGTATCAGCAGCGCGAAACCGCCCACTCTTTCCAGTTTTTGTGCGGTTCTGACCATGGTAGTTCGTGTGGTGAGTGGTTTGTAGTTTTTAGCATGCTGCAAGGCATGGCCGAATTCATGGGCTGCAACAGCAATTGCGGTTAATGAGCGTTTATCCATATTGTCTTTGGATAAGCGAACGGCTTTGTCGGTCGGGTCATAGTGATCGCCCATATCAGTTGCTTCGATCTTGAGATAACCCATCTCAAACTTCTTGCGCAGGTGTTTGACCAGTTCCGCGCCTGTACCGGGAATATCATCGCGATGGCCGCTGTACTTCTGCAGAATATGTTTTGCCCAATACTGGGGGCCCAGGATGAGAACAAACAGGATGATGCCAAGGATCAGGTAAATCATGAATAAAATAGATTGCTCAGGGAAAAAGTTTGCTGACTTATGATCAGTATCTCAGGGTATACAGTTAAAGCGTCATAATACAGCCCGAAGTATTCGTTGGTAATAAATCAGGTGCTGTTATAATTTTATTTTAGTTCCCAGAAGTCGCAAACACACCCGGCTTTTCGACAAGCTTGCCATATTATGCAAATCAAACCTGTACTTAATGCAGACCCACAAGCTCTGGCTTCCGCGTATCAGGGGGCAGAACCTTTCCCGCATATTGTGATAAACAATCTGTTTGAAAATGAAATTCTGGAAAAAGTGCGTGCTGTTTTTCCCAGACCCGATGGTATGGAGTGGCGGCGCTTTGATAACGCGGAAGAAAAAAAGCTTGGCTTCTGGCATACCTGCGACATTGACCCTTTTTTATATGACTTTCTGCAAGCGATGAATGCCCCCCCCATGCTTGGATTTCTTGAGCAACTAACGGGCATTGAAGGGCTTATTCCGGATCCTTATTTTGGTGGAGCCGGTTTGCATCAGATCCTGCCCGGAGGCTTTTTGAAAGTGCATGTCGATTTTAATGTCCATCCCAAGCTGAATCTCGATCGACGGCTGAATATGCTGGTTTACCTGAACAGGGACTGGCAGGAAGAGTGGGGTGGCCAGCTGGAATTATGGGATCGGGATGTCAGCCGTTGTTATGAAAAAATTGCACCGCTTTTTAATCGTACAGTGATTTTCAACACCTCGGATACTTCCTATCATGGCCATCCCCATCCCCTGCAATGTCCGCAGGGCGAAAGCCGAAAGTCGCTGTCGTTTTACTATTACACGAATGGACGTCCCGAAGCTGAGCGTTCTGAATCACACAGTACCTTGTTCACCAGGACGCCAAACGAATGAACCAGAAAAGTCATGAAAAACTGCCTGACTTCTTTGTTCTGGGTGGCATGAAGTGTGGTACCACGTCATTGTTTAATTATCTCTCACAACATCCGGATATCCTTCTGCCTGAAGAAAAAGAGCTGCATTATTACGATATACACCGTTACCAGGGGCAGACCCTGGCTGAATATCTTGAACGATTTCCCCGCAAGCAAGGCCGCCAAATAACGGGAGAGGCAACACCGTTTTACCTGACTCATCCCCATTGTCCCGAGTGGATACATGGGGATTTTCCCCAGGCAAAATTTATCGTGATGATGAGAAATCCGGTTGATCGATTCTGGTCCCAGTTTAACCAGATGAAACGTTATCGGCATTATTCCGGCTCTGCAGAGGAGGCTATTGCTGCTGAGAAAAGCCGCGGCCAGGATCTATGGCAGGCCTTGCTGGCTGATCCTGAACTCTGCGTAGATGAGCTGAAAATGTGCTCTTTGCTGCGGCGTGGTTGTTATGCGGATCAGTTGGAAAACTGGCTTAAATGGTTTGATCGGGATCGGTTTTTATTACTTTTTACTGAGGATTTACTCAGAGACAGGGGTAATGTTGTCAATCAGGCGCTGGCGTTTCTTGGTTTCGATAAAGGCGCTGATCTGAGGCTGGATAAACTGCATCATACGCAGGAGTATTCGCATATGACCGATAAGCTCAGACTTGAACTGGAGGATTTCTATGCTCCACATAATCGGCGCCTTGCTGACTTAATGCAGATCTCCCTGCCATGGTATGTCTATTAGACTGATCTTTTTAGCTCCTCCGGTTTTTCAAAAAATATTTCAAGCATTCAAAAATTGCCATGGTCGATATGCATAATAGTTGCTATTTTTTTAAATTAATGCCCGTCTTGGGGGGCGTAAAACCCGGATTTAAACACTGCCTGGAAAGGCATTCGTTTAAACCGGAGACGATTCAATTACTCTTTGTTTGTCAAAAAAAGGCTGATTAGAGGTAAATCTGGACTGTTTTTGCCAATATTTTCTTAATAAGCATGGCTTTTCTGAGGAATAACACAGTAAAACGTATTTATTTGACATAGAATGACAGTATTAGATTAATTCAGACTTGTTCTGGATTAGGTCTAAAGCTGCTTTAGCAATGGTGATAGCGATGGCAGCATTTTTTATTCACCACAACAAGATGATTATATTATGAGTAAAGGTACAGTTAAGTGGTTTAATGCAGATAAAGGTTTTGGCTTTATCACTCCTGAAGATGGCGGCAAGGATTTATTTGTTCATCATTCTGAAATCGAAGCAGGTGGCGGTTACGCAACCCTGAATGATGGCCAGGAAGTTGAATTTGAAGTTGGTCAGGGTCAGAAAGGACCATGCGCTAATAAAGTAAAACCAGTATAAGTAGTACGCTGGTACAAGAAGAATAAAATTACGCTAAAGAACTATTTGTAATATTGCAGTATCTGCAATAAATACATTTTTAGAAGTACTACTGAAAGGGTGCATAAGGATTTCTTTATGCACCCTTTTTTTATCCAGCTTTTATCCGGATTTTATCCTGCTTTCCTGAAGGCCTCTCTACGATGTATCCTTGCCTGAATGAAAGATAACCATAATCACACTGCCCGCATAGTCTATGTACCTCATGGCGGTGGTCCCATGCCATTATTAAAAGATCCCGGGCATGCCAGGTTAATTCGGTTTCTGCAGTCTTTCCCTGAAACAATTAAACGCCCGGATGCTATCCTGATTATCAGTGCGCACTGGGAGGAGTCCTGTCCGACCCTGACCAGCGCAGTCACCCCGCAGTTGATTTATGACTATGGTGGTTTTCCACCTGAGTCTTATGCCATTCAATACCCGGCGCCGGGGAGTCCCCATCTATGTAATGAAATTGCAGAATTACTGCAGTCTCAATCCATGCCGACAAGGCTCGATGACCTGCGTGGATTTGATCATGGCATGTTTGTTCCTTTGAAACTCATGTACCCGCAAGCCGATATACCCTGTATCCAGCTTTCCCTGCTCAATAACCTTAATGCACAGGACCATATTGCTTTTGGTAAAGCGCTTGCGCCTTTGCAAGAAAAAAATATTCTGATTGTCGGGTCAGGAATGTCTTTTCATAATCTGCGTTCGTTCTTTGTGCCTGGCCTGGTGAGTGAAGAGGAAAACCTTGCTTTTGATACCTGGTTGAGAGAAACCTGCAGCAGTGAAATCCTGACGCTAAAACAAAGAGAGGACCGGCTGGTCAATTGGCAGCAGGCTCCTGCGGCGCTGAAATGTCACCCCAGGCCTGAACATCTGTTACCGCTGCATGTATGTTTTGGAATCGCTTGCAGCAGTGACAATCCGGACAATGGTAGTGTCGCAAGTGCCAATGCTGAGATAGTGTTCAGTGATGAAGTAATGGGGCGACGTGTCAGCGGATTTTTGTGGTAAGAAAAAAGCTGGCAGCCAATAAAGAAGTCAGGAATAAAAAAAGGGCGCCCGCAGGCGCCCTCACTATTTCCATCTTTATTATTATTATTATTATTAGTATTTGTAGTTTTCTGGTTTAAATGGGCCTTCGATCGGAATACCAAGGTATTCTGATTGCTGCTTGGTCATTCTGGTAATGACGCCGCCAAAACCTTTAACCATGCATGCTGCCACTTCTTCATCCAGAGCTTTCGGCAAAACCTCAACTTTCAGGTTAGCCTTTTTAAAAGACTCGTCCAGATCAGCAAACTTTCGTTCCCAAAGATACATTTGGGCCAGTACCTGGTTGGAGAAAGAGCCATCCATGATGCGGGAAGGGTGACCAGTAGCATTACCCAGATTGATAAGTCGACCTTCAGAAAGCAGGATCAGATAGTCTTCATTACCCTCTGCATCCTTGCCTCGAATAACCTTATGAACCTGCGGTTTGATTTCTTCCAGCTCCCAATGCTCTCGCATATAGGCAGTATTGATCTCACTATCAAAGTGACCAATGTTACAAACCACGGCAGTTGATTTAAGGGCCATCAGCATATTCTTGTCACAGACATCGACATTACCGGTTGTGGTAACGATCAGGTCTGTATTCTGCAGTAGTGCTTTATTGATGCAGTCTGGCTTGCCGGTGTTAATACCGTCTATATAAGGCGAAACAACTTCATAGCCGTCCATGCAGGCCTGCATGGCACAGATTGGGTCGATTTCACTAATCTTAACAATCATGCCTTCCTGATTGAGGCTCTGTGCTGAGCCCTTGCCCACATCACCATAACCTACTACCAGGGCTTTCTTGCCCGATAGCAGCATGTCAGTACCACGCTTGATGCCATCATTCAGGCTGTGACGACAGCCGTACTTGTTGTCGTTCTTTGACTTGGTGATAGAGTCATTTACATTAATTGCAGGTACCTTAAGAGTACCTTTCGCCAGCATTTCTAACAGGCGATGCACACCGGTAGTGGTTTCTTCAGTGATGCCATGAACATTATCAAGAATTTCAGGATACTTGTTGTGAGCCATGGAAGTCAGGTCGCCACCATCGTCCAGAAGCATGTTGCAGTCCCAGGGTTTGCCATCCTTGAGGATAGTCTGCTCAATACACCACTCGGCTTCTTCTTCGGTCTGGCCTTTCCAGGCATAGACAGCAACACCTGCAGCAGCCATGGCAGCAGCGGCATGATCCTGTGTTGAGAAAATATTACAGGATGACCAGCGTACTTCTGCGCCCAGAGCCATCAGTGTTTCAATCAGAACGGCTGTCTGAATTGTCATGTGGATACAGCCAATGATTTTTGCACCTGCTAATGGCTTGCTGTCACCATATTTGGCTCGTAGCGTCATTAGTGAAGGCATCTCTGCTTCCGCCAGAGTGATTTCCTTGCGACCAAATTCGGCAAGGCCAATGTCGGCAACTTTATAATCTTCTTTGCTCATAATCTCGTGTTTCCTTTAATAAAAAGGTCAGGGTAATGACTTACGCTGACCTGTATATCATTTATTAGTTGATTGAATTTTTATAATCACTGTCTGTAATCGGGGACCTGCAGTGTGCAGAAAACCGAATCTTACAAACCAGCACCAGATTTCAGTGCGTCAGCTTTGTCAGTCTTTTCCCATGAGAATTGCTCGCGGCCAAAGTGACCATAAGCTGCAGTTTCACGGTATATGGGACGTAACAGATCCAGCGTTGCAATGAGACCGGCAGGTTTGCAATCAAAATGTTCGCGCACCAGTTTGGTAATCTTGCTATCGTCAATTTTGCCGGTGCCGAAGGTGTCTACCAGGATGGAAGTAGGCTCGGCAACGCCAATGGCATAAGAAAGCTGAACTTCACATTTCGAGGCAATACCTGCTGCCACAATGTTTTTGGCAATGTAACGCGCCAGATAAGCTGCAGAACGGTCAACTTTGGAGGGGTCTTTTCCGGAGAAAGCACCACCGCCATGACGCGCCATGCCGCCATAGGTATCAACAATAATTTTTCGTCCTGTCAGTCCGCAGTCGCCATGAGGGCCGCCAACGATAAACTGACCGGTAGGGTTGATATGGTACTTGGTGTCACTATCCAGCATTTCGGCCGGTAATACAGGCTTGATGATTTCTTCCATCACAGCTTCATGAATCTGCGCCTGGGTCACGTCAGCAGTATGCTGGGTGGAAAGGACAACAGCATCAATTGAATGGGGTTTGCCGCCCACATAGCGATAGGTAAGCTGGCTTTTTGCGTCAGGCAGAAGGAATGGCAGTTTGCCGTTCTTCCTTACTTCGGCCTGTTTTGCTACCAGCAGGTGTGCATAGGTAATTGGTGCAGGCATCAACACTTCTGTTTCATCACAGGCATAGCCAAACATCAGACCCTGGTCACCTGCACCCTGTTCCTTGTGCAAGCCTTCACCGGCGGTAACGCCCATTGAAATATCAGGAGACTGTTTGCCAATGGCATTCAGCACGGCACAGTTGTGCCCATCAAAACCTTCTGAAGAACCGTTATAACCAATATCAAGAATAACCCCCCTGATAATATCTTCGACATCAATCACGGCTGTAGTGGTCACTTCCCCGGCAACAAGAGCCAGACCGGTATTAACCAGTGTTTCTACTGCAACTCGTGATTTTGGATCCTGCGCTAGCAGTGCATCCAGAATGGCATCAGATATTTGATCAGAAACTTTATCCGGGTGCCCCTCTGACACAGACTCAGATGTAAACAATACTGCTTCAGTCATGCTTTGCTTTCCTTTTATGTTTTGCAGATCCTGTTGTGTTCGTTTTTAAGGTCATGTACCAATACCATGCAGGTAATGGTGCAAGAGTAAAAATTACCTCTGTGACAAAAGCTGTCACAACTTTTGTCACGACAACAAGGACTCTGCTTACTGGTTATAGATTAGATTTATCGGTGGTTTGTTTTAATTACCTGACTTCTTTCCCCCCGGGATTTAACGGGTCAAGTACCAGCTCGCGTAACTTCTCCGACAATTCTCCTGAATCTTTCGTTCATTACTGTATTCCTTCAGCCCCCATCGGGTATGACGAATATCACCAACAGCATTGTCAGCCTGATAACGCTGTATGCAAAATTATGGTAATGGGAGGCACTGGTTATCTGAAATATTTTATATTTTTATAATCAGACCGGAATTACAGTGGCAAGAATGTATCACCCTATCAGTCTTTAGGCAAATATGGGTAAAGCGGTAAAAGCGGCATTAAAACGCTCCAAATGTGCCTATTGTGTGTAGCAAATTAGGATTGGCTGGGAGACAATAGCCGGCCTTTGCGAAAGCAAAAATAAAAAACTGTCACGATTCAAAGCACAGCATCTGAATACAAGTCAGTCATAAAACAAAACCTTTTGTATAAAAAAATTGGGTAGGAGAAGATGTATGCCGGCAGAAACGACCAGCATTTCCGGTAATAACGCAGGCAGAAAAGCCAGCAGGAAAGCCTGTGCTGACGCAATCCGTGTACTTAGTATGGATGCTGTTCAGAAGGCTAATTCAGGTCATCCGGGCGCTCCCATGGGTATGGCAGACATTGCCGAGGTGCTCTGGAATGATTTTCTCAGGCACAATCCCACCAATCCAAACTGGATCAACCGTGACCGTTTTGTCTTATCTAATGGTCATGGCTCAATGCTTATTTATTCCCTGTTGCACCTGACGGGCTATGACCTGCCCATTGAAGAATTGCAAAATTTTCGCCAGTTACATTCGAAAACCCCCGGACATCCTGAATACGGTTATACCCCCGGCGTGGAGACTACTACAGGTCCGCTCGGACAGGGATTGGCGAATGCCGTAGGCATGGCCATAGCAGAGCGTACTTTGGGCGCACAGTTTAATCGTGTCGATTTTCCTCCCGTTATTGATCACAACACTTATGTCTTTGCCGGTGATGGTTGTCTCATGGAAGGGATTTCCCATGAGGTTTGCTCCCTTGCGGGAACGCTGGGGCTGGGCAAGTTAATAGTATTTTATGATGATAATGGTATCTCCATTGATGGTGATGTTCAGGAATGGTTTGCCGATGACACTGAGCAGCGCTTTCAGTCCTATCACTGGCAAACGCTGACTATTGATGGTCACAATCCTGATGAGATCAGTGCTGCCATTACAGCGGCTATTGAGAACAAGGATCAGCCTACTCTGATTATCTGTAAAACGCAGATTGGCTTTGGTTCTCCAAATAAAGCAGGGACTGCAGCAACCCATGGTGCTCCTCTGGGGGAAGACGAGGTCCAGGCAACAAGGGATGCCCTGGGCTGGGACTCCCCCCCATTTGTTATTCCTGACGATATCTACCAGACCTGGGAAGCCCGTGAAAAGGGGTATGCCATGGAAACTGCCTGGAAAGAGCTGTTTACGCGCTTCGAGGAAGAGTATCCGGTCCATGCCATGGAGTTGATTCGACGAATTCGTGGTGAGCTGTGTGGTGATTTCGAAGAAATGGCCGATCAGTATATTGCCCAATGTAATGAAAAAGCAGAGTCAGTGGCTACCCGTAAATCTTCCCAGACAGCGATTGGGGCATTCGGCACTCTTCTGCCTGAGCTGATCGGTGGCTCGGCTGACCTGACTGGCTCCAATCTCACTGCCTGGGATGGCAGTCTTGCCATCACACAAAACCCCAAAGGTAATTACATTTATTACGGAGTACGGGAATTTGGCATGGTTGCGATCAATAATGGCATTGCCTTGCATGGTGGCTTCATTCCCTATGGTGGCACTTTCCTGATTTTCATGGAATATGCCCGCAATGCAGTGCGTATGGCGGCATTGATGAAGCAGCGTAGTATTTTCGTGTTTACCCATGATTCCATTGGGCAGGGTGAGGATGGTCCTACGCATCAGGCCGTTGAGCAAATTTGCTCACTTCGGGTAACCCCCAATATGTCAGTGTGGCGTCCTGCTGATACAGTAGAAACAGCAGTGGCCTGGAAAACCGCACTGATGCATGAAGATGGGCCAACTTCACTGGTATTGACGCGTCAGGGGGTTCCTCACCTTGAACGTACTGACGAGCAGATTGGTGAAATCGCCAGGGGTGGATATATCCTGGCGGATTGCGAAGGGGAGCCAGAAGTGATCGTTATTGCCACTGGTTCTGAAGTCTCCATCAGTCTGGAAGCGGTGAAACAGCTTCAACATGAAGGCAAGGCGGTTAGACTGGTGTCTATGCCTTCTACTGATATCTTTGATGCCCAGGATGAAGCTTATCGCGAGGCAGTGCTGCCAGCGGCTGTTCGCAAAAGGGTGGCCGTTGAAGCCGCACAGGTAGATTACTGGTACAAATACGTTGGCCTGGATGGCAAGGTGGTTGGTATGAGCAGTTTTGGTGAATCAGCCCCTGGCAAGGAAGTGCTGGCATATTTTGGCTTTACACCAGACAACATTGTCAGCCAGATCAATAGCCTGCTTTAACTTGAGGAAGACTGCGTGGTATTAAGACGCAGGGATGAAGTATCTCCCTCGGTTTTGTAGCCAATTTTTTCCATAAATGTCGCCACCATATCGACCGGGTCATAGGGCATAATGATGACCTCGTCAAATACCTGTGCCAGCAACTGTATCTTCCGATCATAATCAAAGAGCCAGGAATCGTCTTCCAGATAACGGTAGGAATCCGGATTGTCGCTCAAGGGTATTCCCAGACCTGTCAGCTGTGTTTTAAAAGATTCCCGATAACTGTCTCGATCTCGCAGGCAGCATACACAAATGATTTCATCCGAAAACTCTTCAAATAGCTGTCTTAATCTTTTGTATTCTTCCAGAGAGTTAAGCAGGTAGAGGCCTTCATTGGTCCACAGGATTTCACTGCAGTTGGTTTCACTTGCTAACTGATAATGTCGCCTGATATCTGTGCGCAACAGGTCTGGCAGGGTGGTAAAAAAATCTTCTTCTACTGTTTCCTTCAGCATTATCTTGGCTGTGGAGTCCCTTTGTTCATCCAGTGCATAAACGTTGAGCAGGAAATGGGAGGGATTTCCGTAGCCGAGTAAAACATTTGGTACGTAAAGCCCTGAATCACTCAGAGCCGAACGGTGACTTTGCAGATAATGCTGGATAGAAGTGGTACCGGTCTTGTGCTGGCCGATATGGATGATTGTTTTCAAGCTCAGCTTTCCCCAAAAAGTGTAAATTTTTCTTGTGTAATTCGCCTATTTACTGATGCCGGAATGAAGAAAGTTGCTCAGCAATCGGTTATCATTCCTGGCGGGTGAGCCCGGAATTTTTCGCTCGTGCCGCGCCTCTATAAATAACTTGTTAAAACCTAGTAGAGTTTACATGGCACTCTATAGAGCACTGACATAGCGCCTACATGACGCTTACATGACGCCTACCCGGCATTTTTGCATTCTCTTAAATTCTCGTAGATCCTGAAAGAGAGTTAGTTAGTTGCTTATAATAAGGTAATGAATAATAAGGCAATAAATACTATGGCAATTAGAAGTATCAATGATTACCCCCTGAAAGACCAGCGGGTATTAATCCGGGAAGACCTCAACGTCCCCATTAAAAACGGCAAAGTAATCAGTGATGCAAGGATCAATGCAGCCTTGCCTACTATCCGTTACGCCCTTCAGCAGGGGGCGGTTACTTTATTAATGTCTCACCTGGGGCGCCCGGAAGAAGGGGTTCCCATTAGTGAGCAGGCCGAATTCTCGATGGCGCCTGTTGCCCAAAGACTGGGGGAATTACTGGGGCAGAGTGTCGCTATCATGCCTCCGGATTTTTCACAGGAAGATTCCCTGGCACTTGCTCCCGGGACCTGTGTTTTGCTCGAAAATGTTCGCACCAATGTCGGCGAAAAAGCAAATGATGACAGTCTTGCCCGCTATTATGCAGGCTTGTGTGATATTTTTGTGATGGATGCTTTTGGTACTGCCCACCGGGCTCAGGCCAGTACCCACGGTGTTGCCAGGTTTGCTCCAAAAGCCTGCGCCGGGCCGTTATTGAAAGGCGAGCTTGATGCGCTGGACAAGGCCTTGACTAATCCCCAGCGCCCCATGCTGGCTATTGTTGGCGGAGCAAAGGTGTCCAGCAAGCTTGGAGTCTTGCAGGCACTGGCGACAAAGGTAGACCAGTTGATTGTCGGGGGAGGTATAGCGAATACCTTTTTGGCAGCAGCCGGTTTTCCTGTTGGAAAATCCCTTGTTGAAGTGGAGATGATAGCCACTGCCAAAATGTTAATGGCTGAGACCGACATCCCGTTACCGGTAGATGTCATGGTGGCCAAAGAATTTTCCGAACAGGCGCCTGCCACCCTGAAGGCCGTCGAAGATGTTGCAGATGATGACATGATCCTTGATATAGGCCCTGAAACCAGTCGCCGCTTCTGTGAAATTATTGCCAACATGAAAACCATACTCTGGAACGGACCTATTGGTGTATTCGAGTTTGACGCTTTTTCCCATGGTACTGAGAGCATTTCCAGAGCTATTGCGGCAAATGAAGGCTTTTCTATTGCTGGAGGTGGAGAAACAATCACCGCAATCGACAAGTTTGGTATCAATGGCGATATTTCCTATATTTCAACCGGAGGCGGTGCTTTTCTGGAATTTGTGCAGGGAGAAGTATTGCCCGCCGTTGCGGTATTGGAAGAGCGCGGTAAAAATGAGTAGAAAACAGAATAATCAAGATTAAAAAATACAAAGTTAAAAGGACATAAGCATGGCTTTAATGAGTTTACGACAATTGCTGGATCATGCAGCAGAACACAGTTACGGCGTTCCTGCGTTTAACGTTAATAACCTGGAGCAGGTCAGGGCAATCATGGAGGGTGCCAGTGAGGTCAACAGCCCGGTTATCCTTCAGGCCTCAGCAGGTGCGCGAAAATATGCCGGGTCCAATTTTCTTAAACATTTGATTCAGGGAGCCATCGAGGAGTTTCCTCATATACCCATTGTTATGCATCAGGACCACGGTGTTTCTCCGGCAGTATGTCAGCGCTCCATTCAACTTGGATTTTCATCCGTGATGATGGATGGCTCACTTGGTGAAGACGGTAAAACACCGATGTCATTCGAATACAATGTTGAGGTAACGCAGAAGGCCGTTGAAATGGCTCATGCCTGTGGGGTATCAGTTGAAGGTGAACTTGGCTGTCTGGGCTCTCTGGAATCAGGTATGGCGGGTGAGGAAGACGGACATGGTGCAGAGGGCAAGCTGACCATGGAGCAATTGCTGACAGATCCGGAAGAAGCTGCCCAGTTTGTTGAAGCTACCCAGGTAGATGCTCTCGCGATTGCCGTAGGGACAAGCCACGGAGCCTATAAATTCAGCCGGCCTCCCACAGGGGATATTCTGGCAATAGAAAGAATCAGGGAAATTCACAAGCGCATTCCCGGGACTCATCTGGTCATGCATGGCTCTTCATCAGTACCCCAGGAATGGCTGGCTATCATCAATGAATTTGGTGGAGAGATTCCGGAAACTTACGGTGTTCCGGTTGAGGAAATACAGGAAGGTATAAAGAATGGCGTCAGGAAAGTGAATATTGATACCGATTTGCGCCTTGCGTCCACCGGCGCAATGAGACGTTTTCTTGCCGAAAACAAGTCAGAATTTGATCCGCGTAAATTCCTTACTCCCACCATCACTGCTATGAAAGAAATTGTGGTTGCGCGATTGGAAGCCTTCGGCACTGCTGGCCAGATTTCCAGTATCAAGAAAATATATAAACTTGAAGAGATGGCGGAGAAGTATGCTGCAGGCGATTACAAGGCCCATGTTGTCTAAAGAGTTGTCTAAAGAGTTGTCTAAAGAGTTGTCTAAAGAATGGGCTAAAGGGTAGTTTGAAAGCATTAAGCGGAGCGGGCAGAGTATTTACTGCCCGCAATTTCCATAATGTGGCTACTGCTGTTATGCAATTCATAACGGAATACTTATCTGATCTGTGAACAGGTAACTACACAAAACACTAAAAGTCCCTGAACATATGCCAAAGCCTGGGTTTGACCAGGCATTAACAGGCATTTGTCACAATAATAAAAACCGAGGTAAGTATTGAAATCCAAACCCGAAGACTCTGACCAGATAAACCAGTTCTACCAATGGATCAGGGGATACCTGGCAGACCTTTCCCGTTCTGCCGAAGGTGAGTTGAGTCATGCCATTAATTTTGGTTTCTGGGAAGATGGCTGTAAAAATTTGTTTGACGCTGAAATGGCGTTTTTCGAACTGGTTCTGGATATGTTGTCTCCTCTGAAGCAGGGTGATCATGGCGTTGAAATTGGCTGCGGTATAGGTGGTTACGCTGTGCGCTTGCTGGAACAATCCCCTGTGCAATTAACCTGTTATGACCTGCTTGAGGAACACCTGAACCTGACGCGTCAGTTTGCAGAAACAAAGTCGGTAGCGGACAGACTGCGGACTATTCAGGGCAATTCGATGGAGATGAATAATTTCTCCGATAATAGTCTGGATTTTATCTATTGTGTTGAATCATCATTCCACTATGATGAAAAGCAGAAATTTTTTAATGAAGTGCAAAGAGTGTTAAAGCCTGGAGCTACCTTTGTTTATGCGGACATCAGTTGCGAAGATGTCTCGAAAATCACTTTCAAATCCGGAAATCATTTTTCTGCGAAATCAGAACTTGATGCCTATATAAAAAATGCCAATCTGGATATTGTAGAGCACAGGGATATTGGCGGTCAGGTATATCGGCCGTTGCAGGAATATACAGAATACTTCAATGATGAATTGCTTGATGAGCCAGCAGGCTCAAGTAAGGCCAAAGTGGGTAAATACTGGGATCTGGTACTCAATAACTATACCAAACTCTTTAACAAGGGGCTGATGGGTTACCAGGTTTACAAGGTCCGGAAGCCTGCCTGAACGGCCTTGCTTCTATCGTCATTCTATATGGCGGCTTATATAGTTGGTTAATATAATTGCTTTAACCTGTTGTTTGTAATGTGACAGATGACACTGGCTCGGAACTCTGGAAAAAGCCATATGAGCGGTCTTGCTACATTGCGTTTCAAACTGATGTTTGCCTGGGCATATCTATTGCGCATCACCTTATCCTATGCCGCCGGCAATAATGTCGCGGCCCAAACCATTGCTCTGATTCATCCACGTATTCCCCGACAAAAAAAAGCTTTCATTGCCGGTCTGGAAAAAATATTTCCTGAAAGAGAAACTGTAGAGAAAGCCTGGGATCGTCATAAACTCCTTGTTGGCTTGACGCGTTTCCAGGGCAGTTTTTACGCGCAAAAAAATACCCGCTGGATTAACCAGTGTGAAGTAGATATTCAAGGTGCAGAATATGTGCGTGAATATTATTCACAGCATAAAGGGGTTCTGGTCATGACCTATCACCACCACCTGAATATGCTTTTTTGTAATTTGTTGGGCAGACTAACCTTGCCTGTTACAACCATTGCCATGGATGCACAGGACAATCAGCAGTATCAAAAGTTTGGCGGCAGGGTAAACCGGATATACGAGCATGCTGAGAGGCATCTCAATGGCGGAGATATTATACTGGTTAAGCCCCAACGCATGATGCGTTCCATTTTGCGTGCTTTTGAGAAGAGCCATCTTGTTATCAGTGCGAATGATTTTCCGGAAGTATTCGATGACAAAAACCGGAAAGAATTTCCCTTCCTGAATACTGTTTTGTCCTGCCCCACAGGCACAGTAAAACTGGCGGTCAGAAAGAAGATTCCTATTGTCGCAGCTTATTTAAACTGGCTGGGAGGCAGTAGATTTGAGCTGGTTATAAAACCGGTGAGTAACGGCATCGACGAACTCAAGGTAAAAGATGCCATGCAGCGCTACCTGGCAGTGCTGGAACAGGCCATTCAAAAACAGCCCGGCATTTGGGAAGGCTGGAAGTGGATTAAGTAATTCCATTAATTTTTTGTGGTTAAACTTTCCACGCCAGATTCTTTGCCAAGCAAGAGTATGTCCGCAGGACGGTGGGCAAAAAGCCCGTTGGTGACCACGCCCACTATCTGGTTGAGATCAGTTTCCATTTTTCTCGGGTCTACTATGGACATGTTATACACGTCGATAATTATATTGCCATTGTCAGTAACGCAGCCTTCACGATAGACGGGGTCGCCGCCCAGATTAACAATCTGTCGTGCAACGTAACTGCGTGCCATGGGAATGACTTCAACTGGCAGAGGGAACTTACCGAGTACCCCGACAAATTTGCTGGCGTCCGCAATACAAACGAACTCCCTGGCCACTGCGGCAATTATTTTTTCTCGAGTCAATGCGGCGCCGCCACCCTTGATCAGCTGCAGATACTCATTTGCTTCATCCGCACCATCAATATATACCGTCACCTCATCTACTGAGTTCAACTCGTACACGGGAATGCCATGGGACTTAAGGCGCCGGGCAGTTTCTTCCGAGCTGGCCACAGTTGCCTTGATGTCGTGCTTTATTTTGGCGAGTTCTTCGATAAACAGGTTCGCGGTGGAGCCTGTGCCGACGCCAATGACGCTGTCCTCCGGGCGGTATTTCTGTATGTAATCAAATGCTGCTGCAGCGACGGCCTTTTTTAGTTCATCCTGGGTCATAGTATTACTCGGCGGTTGGCGGGGTAGTTGCGACTTTGGTACAAGTCTATCCAAGGTAGTGCGTGGTTGCGAGGTGGTATTGAGATATAAATAAAAAAAGTAAAGGTTGCATAAAGAAAATAAAAACCTTATTGTTCATCCGGTTGCGACATCTATCTAACAAAGATACTTAAATATAGGCTCTAACACATTGTCTCGGAGAAGTTATGAAGAAGAGTCCTGATCTCATGTTGGTCCTGGTTATCGTATTCAGTGCTGGCATTCTTATTAGTAGCGTTGCACAAAGCAGTTTGCTATAGCCGTATTTAGCGCTTGGTTTTAGCAAAACTGTATTATCAAAGGCACTGGTACATTTTCTGCCCTGTGATAACTCCTTTCAGGGGCACATCCCAACTGGCTGCCTCAAGATTTTCTACCCTCTGACATTCGTGAGCCAGACCAATAAGTACCGGGCTGTTGGCACCACCATCTGCCTGACTCATCTTAAAGGCAAAGGTGCGGTCATAGTAACCTTTACCCATGCCCAGCCGGTTTCCCTTGTCATCAAAAGCTACCAGCGGCATAAAAACAGTTGAGAGTGATTCTGGCGCTATGGTCGCTGCGCTTGAATCGGGTTCCAGTAACCCAAAACTATTTCGAATCAGGGGCTGGCCGGGAAGGTATTGTCTGAATTCAAGGGTGGTTGTTGCTTTAACCAGCACGGGGAGGTAACAGCGTTTACCCAGGTCGGTAAGGGTTTCCAGCAAGATGCCGGTATCCACTTCGCCATCGGCAGACATATATATGGCAATGTCGTTGCCCAACGTGAAGAAGGATTGTAAGAGGGCGGTTTCGGTAACAGTTTTTGCCGTGATGTTCTGCTCTTCAACGCCTAACTGCCTGCGTAAGTCACGCATAGCGGAGCGTAGAATTTTTCTGTCTATTGAATTGGTGGGATCAGTTGTCACTGGTAATTATGGCGCTTAAAAGGTTGGTGAGTTCCAACTACTCTACCTTGAGATGATACACCAAGAGCAGTCTCAGAAATAAGAAACCATCCACACACTGTTGAAGTTAAAAAAGAATATACCCCAAAATACCGCTGCCGAACGAGTCCTGAACCCTATGGTTCAGGTGGTGGCCAGTCCGACGTATAAGGCTTTCCGTCTAGCGGACATGCACACAACGTCATTGGGCAAAGCCTCCGGGTAACACTTATCGGCTCAAGAACATATTCAGCTGGCCAATACCCCAGGGAGTGGAAAGGATTATATGACAATTTTATTCGAGAAGGGATGAATTTAGCGATCTACGGTAAAACAAATTTAAAACTTCATAGGCAAGGCATCACAGGAAAGGGATTCTACAAAGGAAGAAGCGCAGGAAAAAATAATGGTTCAGTGAGGCGTTCGGCTCCGGGGAGGGGGGGCAGCGCAGGGAAAAAATCGCAGAAAAGACGGCCTGCCGGCACAGGCTGATCAATTTAATTTAAATCTCAATTTGTCTGCTGGCCTGCAGGGCAAGGTCTATTTTATCCTGCAATTTCTTTATCTTGTCCAGGGAAGTATGCTCTGAATCAGCAGCCTGCTGGGATTTTTGCAGGAGTTCATGGGAAATATTAAGGGCTGCCATGATGGCGACCTTTTCAAATGCCAGGGTTGAGCCTCGGGATTTAACCCCTTCCATCTGTTTATCGAGGTATTTTGCGGATTTGCGCAAGCCTTCTTCTTCAGAAGGAGGACAACTGATCTGGTAATCACGACCCAGAATAGAAATGGTTACGGTGTCGACTTCTTCTGCCATTGTTACTAATCTCTTTACCTTTTAGCCTTTCTATACTCGGGGTTCTTAAGCTTTTCAGGCTTGTCAGACTTGCTGAAGAGCCTGCTTAAACCTGTTCAAGTGTCTTGAGTCGTTGTAATACTTTTTCCAGACGCGTTCTGGCCAACTGGTTCTTTTCAATCAGAGAATTGCGCTCATTTTCCCAGTTATGTTTGTCATCCCTGAGTATTTGATTCTCTTTTTTCATGTTGTTACAAAGTTGAATGAGTTCATCAACTTTGTCTTCTAAGGTATTGAAACTAGTATCAGTCATTGGTCTTAATAATCCAAAAAAAGACGGCAGGTAACTATAAAGCGAGCACTGGACAGGGTCAACTCATGATTTAAGGACAAAACCGGGGAAGTGCTGGAGATTTCTCAATTTGAGGGAATGTAATGCTATTATGGCCACCATTATTTCCATATCCCAAAGTCGCTTCGGAGAAAAAATGGCAGCTGATTATGCAATGGCGGCAGAATTACTCGCCGCACATGGTATTTCCGCTTCAGTAGCTGAAATACATGGTGTTTTAAGCGGTCAAATGAGTGCTGATAGCCGTGCTTTTGATCTTTCGCTGAGTTTGAAAGTGCTGGAAATCGAAGCTGAAGCAGACGAAGTCGTTACTGGTCTGCTGAAAATGCTGGCTGAAGATATTCTTGCTCAGCTACAGGCTGAAAATTACGCTTTTCGGCCTCTGCTTCCCGATGAAGAGGAGGAATTCAGGCAGCGTCTGATGGCACTTTCCCTGTGGTGTGATGGCTTTAATGCCGGATTTGCAGGCGCCTGGGTGCGCGATGATGCAGCAATGAGTGAGGAAACCCGTGAAGTTCTGAATGATTTCTCGCGTATAGCGCTTGTAGACCAGGAAGATGAAGGGGTAAGTGAAAGTGAAAATGAAGTGAATTTCATGGAAATAGAAGAGTATGTGAGGATGGCGGCGATCACGGTCTTTGTCCAGAATACAGATCAGCATGCTGCTTCAGGATCGCTGTCTGTGGAGATTCCAGACGACAATGTTCACTGAACAGGTAAATTCATAGTATCAAAGAGTATTTTTCTCCAACTATCGGATAGAAACTGACAAATGGCACAACTTAAAATCAAAAACTCGGAATACAAAAAAAGACGCGCTGACTTAATGTCGCATATGGAGCCAAACTCCATAGCGATTCTTTCATCCGCGGAAGAATTCCTGCGCAATGGCGACTCCACCTTTGCCTTTCGGCAGAACAGTGATTTGTACTATCTGACCGGCTTTCGTGAAGCCGAATGCTGTCTGGTCCTGATACCGGGACGCCCCCAGGGTGAGTGTCTGTTGTTCTGTCAGGAGAAAGATGCCCATAAGGAAATGTGGACCGGACGCTTGATGGGGCCTGAAAATGCGGCGCAAACCCTTGGCGTGGATGATGCTTTCCCGATCTCTGACATCGACGATATTCTGCCAGGCCTGATCGAGGGCAGGGAGCGCGTCTATTACGCCATGGGGCGCGATGAGCAGTTTGATCATCAGGTGATGGAATGGGTCAAGGTCATTCGCAGCAAAGTGCGCAGTGGCGTGCATTCTCCCGGGGAATTTCTGGTACTGGATCATTTGCTGCATGAAATGCGTCTGATCAAGTCGCGGGCAGAATTACAACTTATGCGCGAGTCAGGCCAGATTGCCGTCAGAGCGCATAAACGCGCCATGCAAAAATGCAAGCCAGGGATGTACGAATACGAACTGGAAGCGGAATACCTGCATGAATTTGCCCGCTCCGGGTGCAGGAATCCGGCCTATAACTCTATTGTAGCCAGTGGTGAAAATGCCTGCATTCTGCATTACACGGAAAATAATATGCAAATGAAAAAGGGTGATCTGGTGTTGATTGATGCGGGTTGTGAATACGAATATTACGCCTCCGATATCACCCGTACTTTCCCGGTCAATGGCAGCTTCAGCAAGGAACAAAAAGCGATTTATGAATTGGTGCTAAAGGCTCAACTGGAGGCTATCAAGGCGGTAAAACCCGGTAATCACTGGGATGATCCACACAAAGTGACAGTGAAAGTAATCACCCAGGGACTGGTGAAGCTGGGGCTTTTGAAAGGCAAGATTGAAACCTTGATTAAAAAAGGCGCCTATACGGATTTCTATATGCACCGGGCCGGCCACTGGCTGGGTATGGATGTGCATGATGTGGGTGACTACAAAATAGATGGCAAATGGCGTCTACTTGAGCCTAGTATGGTACTCACGGTTGAGCCCGGAATTTACATCGCCCCGGGCAACAAAAAAGTTGATAAGCGATGGTGGGGCATCGGTGTTCGTATTGAAGACGATGTGGCTGTGACTCAGGACGGTTATGAGGTGCTGACAGATGGCCTGCCAAAAACTGTCGAGGAAATTGAATCATTCATGGCGGTTGCCTGATGGGACTGTGTCGTCGCCAATCCTATGATCTGGTTATTGTTGGTGCCGGGATGGTGGGTGCAAGTCTTGCCTGTATTCTGGATAAGTCGCGTAAACACTCTGCGCTGTCCATTTTGCTGGTGGAATCAACTGCCATCGATTTGGACGCTCCCCCGGCACAGCCTTCTTTTGATGCGCGTAGTACCGTGCTTTCCCACGGTACCGTCGATTATCTGCGGGAGCTGGGTTTGTGGGAAGAACTCAAATCGAATGCCGAGGCGATTAAAAAGATTCATGTGTCTGATCAGGGAAAGTTTGGCGCAGTGCGTATGAATAACGCTGAGCTGGGTGTTGAAGCACTCGGCTATGTCATTGAAAACCGCTTGTTGGGTGAGATGTTCAATAAGAGTCTGGCCGCCATTGATAGCCTTGAAATATGCAGTGGCGTCAGTGTTTCGAACCTGAAGCCTGAACCTGCAGGCATGACAGTAACCCTGCAGGACGGTGAACAGCAATGCAGCGTGACTACCGCACTGGTCGTGATGGCGGAAGGTGGCCGTTCAGGGTTGTGCGAAAAACTGGGTATTCATCGAAGCCGGGAGTCATATCAACAGGAAGCTATTATCGCCAATGTGGCTTTTAGCCTGCCACATGAAAATGTTGCCTACGAAAGATTCACCCCCCATGGCCCCCTGGCACTGTTACCTTTGCCTGATCATGACAAGCAGCATCGTGCCGCACTGGTATGGACCAGAAATACAGAGGAAGTCAGTAGCACCCTGGCTTTATCCGATAGTGAATTTTTAAGGCAGTTGAATGAGGAGTTCGGTAGTCGCCTGGGACGTTTTACCCGGGTCGGGCAACGCAACAGCTATCCTTTAAGTCTTGTTCAGGCCCAGGAGCAGGTGCGTCCCGGCCTGGTATTACTGGGTAATGTCGCACATTCCCTGCATCCGGTCGCAGGACAGGGATTTAATCTGGCGTTCAGGGATACCGCGCATCTGGCCGCTATTCTGCTTGAAGCAGTGGCCAAGGGCACTGCCTTGAGCGATGTCAGTCTGCTTCATCGCTATCGGGATGAAACGCAGTCAGACCAGCATATGACAGCAATGTTCAGTCATTATATGACAAGGTTATTTTCCTCGAAGAATATTGCCGCAGTATGGATTCGAAAATTTGGATTATTCAGCATCGATCTTGTGATGCCTGTGCGTAAAGCCTTTGCCAGACGAGCAATGGGGATGGGTGAAGCTAAAGTGGTGCTGGGAGCTGATGCCTGAGGGCAGGGTGATTTCCCATGGATTTACTTGATATTTCCGAACATATAAGAATTCTTGAAGAGCTTTTGCTGCACCAGGATTTTTCCTTGAGTCCTGAATCTCTGGAGGCCATGCTGTCTGAAGATTTTCGTGAAGTTACTCCGGATGGAACAGTGGTAAAAAGGGACTCGGTGATTCAGTGGCTGCTGGCCAAAAACACCTCGGCACGATGGCAATTTTCAAATTTCGAAGTGCGTATTTTGAGCCCCGGGCTGGCACAGGCCAGCTATCATGCACAGCAGGTCGTTCCAGAAAAACAATCCTCAAAGGGAGCGATTCACTGTTCTTTATGGCAACAGAACTCATCAGACAAACGCTGGCAGTTGCTGTTCCACCAGTCGACTCGAGTGAGATGATTGCAAACAGGTTTTTACCTGATTCTGATATAAAAAATCATTCATGGTGGCATGAAGCACGTTACAATGCCCGCTTTCACCAAAGCCCATTGGCAGTTTTTAGTTTTATTCAGGAATAACTATGTTTGAGCAGTTAGGATTAAGTGAACCATTGCTGAAGAGCCTGGAAAAACTGCATTTAAAAACCCCCACCCCTGTTCAGGAAGTTATGATTCCGGCTCTGCTTGGCGGAAAGGATGTTCAGGCCAGTGCCATGACTGGCAGCGGTAAAAGTGCTGCGTTTCTATTGCCCTTACTTAACAAAATGATTGAAAGTCCGGCGCCGGCGACGGCAACTCGATGTCTGGTACTCAGTCCAACCAGAGAGCTTGCCCTGCAACTGGATCGTCATTGCCGTGACCTTGCCAGCTTTACTTCAATCAGCTCCCTGACAATCCTGGGAGGAGAAAGCTTCAAGGAACAAAAAGCAAAGATAAGAAAGAACCCGGAAATCATCATTGGAACCCCCGGGCGAATTCTGGAGCATGTTCAAAAAAACTCCCTTGAACTGGGAGATCTGGAATTTCTGGTTCTGGACGAAGCCGACCGCACCCTGGATATGGGGCTTAGGGATGCGGTAATGGAAATTGTCGGGCAATGTAAAAAAGAAAGGCAAACCATACTTTTATCAGCCACCCTGAAGCATCAGGGGCTTGGGCGAATTTCCAGTGAAATACAAAATAACCCTGAGCGTATAGCGATCGGCAGTCACCGTACTGCCCATGCCTATATCAATCAGGAGATTATCCTTGCCGATGATCCAGCCCACAAACGCCAGTTATGCAGCTGGTTATTGGCAAATGAGACCTTCAAGAAAAGTGTGATTTTTACCAACACCCGCTTGAGTGCTGAAGAATTGGCATCATTCCTCATGAAGCAGGGACATAGAGCCACTTGCTTGCATGGTGAAATGCAGCAGGATGAGAGGAAGCGGGTAATGAGCCTGTTTCGCGACGGTAAGGTTGGAATACTGGTGGCCACGGATCTTGCTGCACGTGGTCTGGATATTCCCGCCATAGATCTTGTTATCAATTACGCGATGCCACGTTCCGGCGATGAATATGTGCATCGTATCGGTAGAACTGGCAGGGCTGGCGCCACAGGATTGGCGGTTTCCCTGATTGCGCCCCAGGAATGGAATCTGATGGAGAGTATCGAGCGTTATTTAAATCTGGACTTCAAGCGCCGAAAAGTTGAAGCATTACCGGCAAAATTTACCGGGCCAGGCAAAAAAAAGAAACCCGCAAAAAATTCGAAACCCAAAGCCGGGAACAAGGACAGTGGCAAGTTAAAAGCCAAGCAGCGTCACCGTGATCGCAAAAATATCGGCAAGAGGCGTCAGCCTTCGGCAGAAAATCCTAAAGAGCACTCCGCGGCGCAGCATAAAGAGCCTTCAGCGGCGCAGCATAAAGAGCCCTCCGCGGCGCAGCATAAAGAGCCTTCAGCAGCGCCACATAAAAAGCCCGCCGTTGCAGAAAAAGCAAAGCATGATGGCTTTGCGCCCCTCAAGAGAAAAAAATAGTAGAAAAAATAGTAGAAAAAGAAATAACCAAGGCAACTCAAAAAGTGCAGATTCAGGGGAATCCGCGCTTGATCAAAGACGCCGGGTGAAGCCTTTTACCAATTAATATTGGCGGCCAGCATGGAGGAATACTGTTGTATTGATTCATCCTTTTCCCCAATAACGACCAGATTGCCTCCAGGTGTTGGGGTAATAATGCCTTCGAAGCGCCCGTCAGAAATAGCAATTTCCCTAGCCAAAGGTTCGTTCTTAATAACCATGACTGTGATTTGCCCGACATTCCCCTTCATCACCATGTGCACGCCTTTCACACCATTTTGAAAATCGACCCAGCAGTCCTGACTGACATCAATTTCAATATTCTCCATTGCAGGGGACTGAAGAAAGCCGGTACCAAGACTGTTGGTCATCAGGTTATTGACGAAACTCATGGAAACCGGTGTGTCATCTTCCAGAAAGACTATCTCACTGTAGAGATGGCGCATGACAACCTCTTCCAGCGGGTTATCCTTGCCAGGCAGCATCAGCGCAATGACACCCACTGCAATCACAAGTCCGGCCGCATATTGAAAATTACGTCGCCAGAAAGAATCATTGGCGGACACAGCCTGGGTATCGGGGTGAAGGCTGCCTTCTGAAATATCCAGTAAGGCCTGTTTCAAGTGATCAGGTGCAGAGACAGATCTAAGGCCGGATTCCAGTCTCTTATCGAGGGTCTTCAGATTTTCCAGCAACTTCTGCCGAGCAGGGTTTTCAGAAGCGGCCAGAATAAATTCAGCAGAGTCATCATGGGGATTAGCATGTGCTCTCTCCAGAAAAAGTTGATCATCCATCTTTTTCACGCCCTTACAAGAATAAATGTTGTGTAATTAATTTTTTTTTATCAATGAATTAAATCATGCTTTGCATCAAACAACTGCTTTGTTTGCCTGTCGTGCAAAGCCATATTATTAAAACGACGCTATAAAGACCTGCGCTTCGCACAATTCATTTCGACGCAGGTAAATATTGCTCATAATGCGATTTCATTCATCTGTATTTATTGTTGCCGTCAAATAACTGCTAAAACAACTGATTAAGACTAGCGCTTAGTTTAATAGAAGAGTCAGGACTTAATCCGCTTCGTTGTTCTCCAGTTTCTCTTTAAGTTTGTTTCTGGCACGAAATAGTCGCGTCATCACGGTGTTATTGTTCAAATCCAGCATTTTGGCAATTTCATCGCCACTAAAACCACCGATCACCTGTAATAACAAAGGGTCCCGGTACTCCGGTTCGAGTTCTCCCATGGCCCGGTGAATCATTTCCCGCTCCAGAATCTGGTCAGGTTCCAGTTTGCCGCTGTCAGGAAGTGAATAATCATCTATGTCATCAGCTTCGGGACGATACTTTTCAAACCGCCGCGCATTCTCTCTTCTGAGAATAGTGAAAAGCCATGCTTTTGCAGCCCCTGGCTTTTCCAGGCTGTCGAGTGCGCGCCAGGCACGCAAAAAAGTTTCCTGAGCAAGGTCTTCAGCAACCTGCCGACTTTTGCTGAGCCAGTAAGCATAGCGGAAGATGTCGTTATAATATTCACCCACAAGGGTTTCGTATCGCAGTCTCTTGCTTCCAGTACCGTCTATGACCGGTTCGTTGCTTTTTCCTTTCGATGACATCTTTATAAGAATTCAGTAAAACTGAGGATTAACCCTGGCTTGGAAGCCGAACATTATGGCTGAAGCCTGAATGAAGAAGCAAGGAAAGTAGGATACAGGCGGAATTTACAGACATTAAATATTTGTTAATTTAAATGGTATCCTTGAAATCTCTTAACGAGATCTTAATCCATTAATGATAATCTTCTGCCTCGTTAAAAAGTCAAATTCAGCCAAGATTTCATATATTTATGAGTAAGAAGAAGATAGTAATCATAGAAGATGAGCCCGATATTCTCGAAGTGCTGAGCTATAACCTGAAGCGGGAGGGCTTTGATGTATTTACTGCCGTCAATGGCACTCTCGGACTGTCACTGGTTAACAGGGAGAACCCGGATCTTCTTCTGCTTGACCTGATGCTGCCGGGTATGGACGGTATTGAAATTTGCAGCAGTATAAAAAGTAACCCGGCCAATCAGAATACCTTGATAATCATGGTCACTGCCAAAGGTGAAGAAAGTGATATAGTACTTGGTCTTGGGGTGGGTGCTGATGATTATATTACCAAGCCTTTCAGTCCCAAGGAGTTGGTGGCAAGGGTGAAGGCTGTTTTACGCAGAGGGGCGTTGGTTGAAAGCGTTCCCAAACAAGATCAGGTTCAGGTCGGCAAGTTGGCTATAGATCCCGCTAAATATGAAGTAAGTGTCGCAGGCAATGAAATCAGGCTGACGGCAACAGAGTTTCGACTTCTGCATTATCTGGCCAGTAATCCGGGCAGAGTCTTTTCTCGTGAGCAGTTATTAAGTCGTGCAATGGGTGATGATGTTGTTGTTGTAGACCGTAATATTGATGTTCATATCAGGGGTATACGCAAGAAAATGGATATTGACCCCCCGTTAATTGAGACTATAAGGGGAGTTGGCTATCGACTTCGGGATAGTGTCTGAACAATTCAGCAAATCGGGTGAAGTAGCAATAACTGGAAACAGTCTTCAAGTATTGCATTATAATTGGCCCAGTTAACCAGTCAGTACTCCGGTATTCCGGAAATTTCCCGATTTAACTCAATCAGGCTGATCAATAAAATGCTTATCAAGTCACTCTATTTCTGGCGCACCTATATAGGGTATGTGTTGGTGGCATTGATAGGTACGTTTCTCTTTGCCGCCTCCCTGGTTGGCCGGTTTGAACAACAGATCCAGGAAAAAACAGACAGCTCCCTTCTCTATAACGCCCGGCTGCTTAGCCAGGTATTTGTATCGCCATTGCAGAATCTTAATTATCCCCAGATTAGAGAAGTGGCAGAATCGATTGCGCAAAACGCTGGTCTGCGAATTACCGTGGTAGACAACAAAGGTGTTGTGTTGGCGGATACCAGTGAAAACCCTTTTACCATGGATAATCATCTGAGACGGCCGGAAATTCTTCTGGCCTCCTCTGCAGGTATTGGCCGTGCAACGCGTTACAGCTTTACCCTGGAAGAACAGTTTCACTACCTCGCTGTACCCATTTTTTTGCAGGATCGGATTGTAGGCTTTGTTCGCACCGCCCGCGCTTCCTCTGCCATGAATGCAGAGATTAGCGAGGCAAATTCAGTATTGCTCAGGAATGCCGCGATAGTCACCTTTTTTGTTTTATTGCTGGCATTTTACCTGTCAGCAAGACAGGCAATGAAAGTGTTGGAGCTGACCACAATGGCCGATGAAATATCCCGCGGCAATTTTGCGCGACGGATACCGGTAGGCAATGCCCTGGGTATGAAAAAATTAGCGCAGGCGATCAATCAGATGGCGCGCAGTTCAGCGCGAAGCGTGACTGAAATTACTGCCGACCGTAATCGATTGGCGACAATTTTCACCTGCATGGTGGAAGGTGTGGTGGACGTTGATATGGATCAGAATATCCTGCACATCAATGAAGCCGCTGTGCGTATGCTGTCAGTCAATGAAAAGCGTAGTACCGGCAAGCCTCTGTGGCAGGAAATCCGTAACCAGGAAATAATTGATGCGCTTGATGAGGCGATCAAGACCTTTTCTGTTATCAAGGCGCAGACACGTCTGGATCATGAGTCGGGTCAGCGTGTGGTGGATATCTATGCCGCATCACTCAGTGATGATCAGGGAGAGCCCATCGGTGCCGTGTTGGTCTTGCATGATATTACCGAGCTGAAAAACCTTGAAAGAGTGAGGACGGATTTCGTTGCCAATGCATCTCACGAGCTGAAAACTCCCATCACCGCTATTCGCGGCCTCACCGAGACCATCATCGGTGATGATGGGGTAGATAAAGAGACCATGGTGTATTTCATCGAAAGGGTGCATGCCCAGAGTCTGCGTTTATCTCAACTGGTAGGGGATTTGATGACTATCTCTCGACTGGAGAGCAGTTACAGTAGCGAAGACTTTACTAAAATTAATTTCGCTGACCTGGTGCGACAGGCGGTAAAAGCAGCGCAATCCACTGCAGAGCATAAAGGCCACAAACTGGTTTCGGATTTGCCCGCTAATGAAATGGAGCTCTATGGGGATCGCCAGAATTTAAGCCAATTGGTCGATAACCTGATTGATAATGCCATGAAATACACTACTGATCCCGGAACTATCGCCATTACCTTGAAAGCTGAAAATCAAATGGCAGTCCTTGAAGTCAGGGATTCCGGAATCGGCATCAGTCCACAATATCAGAAACGGGTTTTCGAGCGTTTCTACAGGGTTGATAAAGCGCGCTCGCAGAGTCTGGGTGGCACCGGGCTGGGCCTGTCGATTGTGAAGAATATTGTCGAAAAGCATAGTGGCACTGTAAGCGTAAAAAGTCAGCTTGGTAGCGGCTCAACATTCATAGTTAAACTACCTATGGAAAAATTGGGTGTTACAGAGCAGGCGTAGGGCAGAAAATAAACCGCAGGTGACTGTTGAAGTGACATGGAAAGGAAGAGGGAAAGCAAGAGACATCCATGTCACTTTTATCCTGCTTTTATCCTGTTATGCCCATGCCGAGCTGTTTACTATTTCCCGTTCTTAACAAGTCTTTAATGAAAAGCTGAGTGGCATTTCAGCCGGGTTTTAACTAACTCCGCTTTTATTAAATCCATTAGAAAGAAACATCCCACTGTAAGCGCAAGCGATTATCAGACTCATCCTGAGCATAAAAAGTGTCATCCAGGGTCAAGCGGGAAAAATCCATTGTTACCTTGTTGTTGTGACCATTAAAGAACCAGTTTGCACCAAGAGTAAATTCCCTGCGTTCATTTTCCAGAACCCGATTGACTGCATTGGGTTCATCAACATAGGAATAACGGGCTGCCAACTCAAGCGGAGCGGGGAAGTTCGGGAATATATTGCTAAAGAAATAGCCTGCCTGAACGTATCCTCCTGTCAGTTCGTGAGTGCTGCCATCAGCGTTGTCTTTTATGGTTTTGCGATGAAACTCCTGCTGAGCTGAGAAGCCTCGATACTTGTAGGCAAATTCCTGCACCACCTGATCGATATCGAATTGACCCTGAATCGCATCAGCTGGTCTGTCAAAGCCATCAAGATTGCCACAGCCTGAAGACGACCAGCGGGTACAGGTGCCCGTTGTGGTGAAGCCAGCTATTGCCAGGCTTCCTGTGGGCCGTTCAGTATATTCAACATCAGTCTGGCGCCATGCAAGGTCGCGTCCAAGGAAATTCCACTGTAATCGACCCATATACATCATGTCGTTATCAGTATTATTGACTGAACGACCTTCACCATTGAATACGCCGGCGTAATAACGCATATCTGCGGGTGTTTCCTTGAACAGGTGTCCTCTAAGTTGCACACCAACCTGTCTGTCCATGGTGAAAACACTGTTGGCGATTGAGCGCTCTACAAATTGCTGTCTGCCGGAGGAATCCACCCGTTCGCGGTTAAGATCAACCTTCCACTGACCCAGTCGAATGCTGCCCCAGTCCCATTTCGCAACATCTATACGCCAGTCAATGACTCTGGCACTGGAGTCAGAGGCTCTGTCATCAACATCACGTGATGGTTGCAGATCCACCTCAAAATAATAGCTCAACCAGGGTTGAAAACCGTGGCCGCCAATTTTCATGCGCAGGCGGCGGGCTTCGAAGTTTGACTGTTCGTCAGCATTGAAGCTGCCTAGTTGCCTGGGATCTGATCGATAAGGCGTGGTAAATCTCATTTGTGCTCGCCATTGCAATTCAGTACGCCAGTTCCCATCACGTGTCGCCAGACGAAAACCGCTGCTTGTCTCGCTTGCCAGGACCGGAAACTCTTCACCAATTTGCCTGGAAAGGGCTTCAGCAACGCGTTGCTCAATAACTTCTTCCTCTATAGCAGATTGTGACGAAGCAGGTTGTGGCAGGATGTCTTCACTTGTAAGTGAGTCTCTTGCAATTAAAGCGTCATACTGCTCAGTCGTTATTGCGCCATTTTGAAGCAGTATATCCAGTAACTCCTGGTCTGCTGCATATACTGCGCTTGACGCTTTTAGCAGGGTGACTAGTAGTATTGCCTGCTTCAACTTGAAAGATGTATTTTTTAGATTCACTTGGAAGACTCCATGCCGTGATTTTGACCCGTTATTTGATGCGCGCATTCTTCCAAAGGATTATTAAGAATATATAAAGGCTTTGTTAAGTTTTAAATTTGCGGTTAAATTTATATTAAGACTGCGTAAAAATGCTTTTAGTCAAGCTATCAAAACCGCCATGTTTAAAGGCTTTGAGGCAGGAAGTGTTGATCGCAATGTTAAATATAAGAAAGAAGTCCAAATCTTTATGAAACCTTAACAGTGTGGTGTGACAATGCCGCCCCATTGTGAACGCAAATTCTATTTTTTGGAGAATCTTCTAGATGAAATACCCTGCTGGCTTAGTGAATAAATCTGTAAACGTTCCTCTTTTATTGCTCGTTTCCTTGCTGCTAGGCAGCTGTTCCGGGCAGGACGACTCGCAGGAAGCTGGAGCAACAGGTAGCGAAACTCTCAGCGGTGTTGTCAGCCTGGATGGCTCAAGTACTGTTTACCCCATCAGTGAGGCGGTGGCTGAGGAATTCCTCACTGTAGCCCCCAGGGTCCGGGTTACTGTGGGTGTCTCAGGTACCGGCGGTGGTTTCAAGAAATTCCTGGCTCAGGAAACGGACATAAATGATGCCTCACGTCCAATCAAGTCCTCGGAAATGTTGGAAGCACAAGCCAGTGGCATTGACTATCTGGAAATTCCGGTTGCCTATGATGGCCTCTCAGTGGTTATTAGCAGCAATAACGATTTCGTTGATTATCTGACAGTAGAAGAATTACAGCTTATCTGGCAGCCAGGCAGTACTGTAGACAGCTGGGATGATATTCGCCCGCAATGGCCCAGTGAGCCTTTAAGGCTTTATGGTCCCGGCACTGATTCCGGTACTTTTGATTATTTTACAGAAACCATCAACGGTGAATCCGGTGCCTCCAGGCCTGACTATACCGCCAGTGAGGATGATAATGTGCTGGTTCAGGGCATTAGTGGTGACGAATATGCCCTGGGCTTTTTCGGTTTTGCCTACTATGCGGAAAACATGGATAAGCTGAAAGTGGTCCCAATTGATGGTGGCAACGGACCAGTTATCCCTACAGAAACCACCATTAATAATGGCACTTACAGCCCGCTGTCACGACCTATATTTATCTACCTGAATGCGGCCAGCATGGCTCGCCCTGAAGTGAAGGCATTTGTTAATTTTTACATAGAAAATGCAGGCGTTCTTGCCAGCGAAGTGGGGTATATCGCATTGCCGGATGATCTGTATCAAGAGGCCAAAGACAAAGTCTCGGCTTTATAGTTTCTTATTGATCTTTTGTTAAAGTTTGTTGGTGTATTGGTCTACAATGCGAACCTTTATTAAGTGAGCCGGTAATAGATTAACAATGGCAAAAGAACATAATCCTGATGCTGCTGTAGTCAGTCAAACAGCAAAGCCCGGTGCTGCCAGATCAATTAAAAAATCTGGCGTGCTTTGGGGTGAATTTGCCATCAAGAGCTGGCTGGCGTCCTGCTCTCTTATCTCCGTAGTGACAACCATAGCCATTGTTGTTTTGCTTCTCACGGAAACGCTTAATTTCTTTGAGCATGTTTCGCCCGGCGAATTTTTTCTGGGGACCACCTGGACCCCGCTGTTTGAGCCCTCATCGTTTGGTGTCCTGCCCCTGGTCTGGGGCACAATGATTGTGACTATCGGGGCAGCTCTGCTAGCCATCCCGACCGGCCTGGCCAGCGCTATCTATCTGAGTGAATATGCTCCGGATCGGGTCAGGCGGACGATCAAACCGGTGCTCGAATTGCTGGCCGGTATCCCGACAGTAGTTTACGGGTATTTTGCCCTGACCTTTGTTACTCCCGCTCTGCGTAATATCTTTCCCGATATTCAGGTCTTCAATGCCCTTAGTGCCTCCATTGTAGTAGGTATCATGGTGTTACCCATGGTAGCGACCATGAGCGACAATGCCTTGCGCGCTGTTCCTGTCAGTTTGCGGCAAGGGGCCTATGCCCTGGGCGCAACGTCCTACGAGGTGACTACCCGCGTCGTAGTCCCGGCCGGATTATCCGGTGTGATGGCTTCTTTCCTGCTGGCTATATCACGGGCGATCGGGGAAACCATGGCCGTAACACTGGCCGCCGGTCAAACACCTAATATGTCATTAAGTTTGTTTGAAAGTATCCAGACCATGACATCCTATATTGTGCAGGTCAGCCTGGGTGATACGCCCAGTGGCGGTGTTGCCTACCAGACCCTGTTTGCCGTGGCGACGCTGTTGTTTGCCATTACCCTGGTAATCAACATTATTTCCCAGATGATTCTGAACCGGTTCAGGGAAGTTTATGATTGAGGTTAAGCAACAATGCCTTTAACAACTGAACAGGAAAGCCGGAATCTTTTAAAAAGGCATCGCAAGGCCAGGTTTTTTGCGCTTTTCTGTGCAGCCATTACCTGGTCAAGTGTGGTGCTGTTGGCGGTATTGCTATACCAGGTGTCCATTGAAGGGTTTCGCTGGCTGGACTGGCAATTTATCAGTAGTTTTCCTTCCCGTTTCCCGGAACGTGCGGGAATCAAGTCTGCGTTGGTAGGGACGATCTGGTTAATCTCACTGGTAGCATTAATTTCTATTCCGGTGGGCGTTTCTACAGCTCTCTATCTGGAAGAGTTTGCCGGTAAGGGCAAAATTTCCAAGATAATTGAAGTCAATATTGCCAATCTGGCCGGAGTCCCTTCAATTGTTTACGGAATTCTTGGGCTGGCAATTTTTGTGCGCTTTTTTGCCCTGGAACGTAGTTTGATTTCCGGTGCACTGACCATGAGCCTGTTAATTTTACCAGTGATTATTATCGCCAGCCGGGAGGCCATAAAAACGGTTCCTCAGGGTATCCGCAATGCTGCATATTCACTGGGCGCTACCAAATGGCAGACCACCTGGGCCCATGTTTTGCCTGCGTCATTTCCGGGTATCATGACCGGTGTAATTCTTGCGCTTTCGAGAGCCATCGGGGAAACTGCGCCACTGATTATGATTGGTGCCATGACCTTTGTCGCCTTCCTGCCAGAAGGGCCGATGGATTCTTTTACCGCGATGCCTATTCAGATCTATAACTGGGTTTCACGTCCCCAGGAAGAATTTCATCAGCTGGCAGCGGCGGGTATTATTGTGTTGTTGGCAGTGCTATTAATTATGAATGCGACAGCCATATTTATCAGAAATAGAACCGAACGGAGAATGAAGTAATGAGCCAGTTTCCAGATTCGACACTGGCAGAACAGAATTTGCAAATGAGCAAGAAATCCGTTCTGGAGTTACGTAACGTAAATATATTTTATTCTGATAACCAGGCCGTCAATGATGTGTCATTTAATATCAGACGCAACAAAATTACCGCAATAATCGGTCCCTCTGGTTGCGGTAAAAGTACTCTGTTGCGTTCATTAAATCGTATGAATGATTTCGTGGATGGAGCCCGGGTAGAGGGCGAACTGATTTTTGCTGATGAAAACCTGTATGGCAGTGGAGTGGATGCTGTAGAAGTAAGGCGCCGTATTGGAATGGTTTTTCAGAAACCAAATCCTTTTCCAAAGTCTATTTATAATAATATATCCTGGGGGCCATTAATTAATGGTTACAAGGATTCCACCGACGAGCTGGTGGAGCGCTCATTGAAACAGGCGGCGTTATGGGAAGAGGTCAAGGATCGCCTGCATGAATCTGCCCTGAACCTGTCTGGCGGACAACAGCAGCGTCTTTGTATTGCCAGGGCGCTGGCCATGGAGCCGGAAGTATTACTGATGGATGAGCCCTGTTCGGCACTGGATCCCATATCAACTGCGCGAATTGAGGATTTGCTGTTTGAGTTAAAATCAAGCTATACCATCGTCATCGTGACCCATAATATGCAGCAGGCTGCCAGGATTTCAGACTACACTGCCTTTATGGAAATGGGCGATTTGATAGAATTCAATGTCACGAAAAAGATATTTACCCGGCCGGCCATGAAACGCACTGAGGAATATGTAACAGGCCGTTTTGGTTAAGCACTGTTTAAGTACTAAATTAACTATTAAAAGTTCAAGACCTTTTCGAACTTACTCCAAGAGAATTCCATGTCATTACATTTACAGCGCGATCTTGAAAAGCTGAAAAAAGAAATCCTCAAGCTGGGCACCATGGTTGAGTCGGCCATCAATAATGCCATTCTCGCTCTTAATAATCGCGAGATGTCTTATGTTGAAGAGGTGCTCAAACACGAAGACTTTATTAATGAAATGGAAGTCAAGATAGAAGAAGACTGTCTCAAGATTCTTGCCTTGCATCAGCCCGTGGCAGGCGATCTTCGTTTTATAGTCGTCTCTCTAAAAGTCAATAATGACCTGGAACGTATGGGTGATTTTGCAAAGAATATCGCCAAGCGCGCCAGGGAATTAATGCAGGAAGAGCCTATCCCTACTCTGCCTGAATTCGTCAATGAACTGCCTAATCTGGTGCGAACGATGGTCAGAAACTCACTTGATGCCCTGGTTAAGCTGGATGTAAATCTTGCCAGGGAAGTCATTGCCATGGATGACAAGGTGGATGAAATCAATCGCGCCATGTATGACGAGGTCACCAGGGTAGCGACAGAAAATCCCGCCAAAACCGAAGTGGCAATAAGCCTGCTTTCAACTTCTCGCTATATGGAGCGTATCGGTGACTTGAGTACCAACATTGCTGAAGACGTTATCTTTATGGTAGAAGGTAGAGTAATCAGACACGCCGATTAACCCTATGCGATTTTTACCCTTTTTTCTGGCTTTTGGCCTGACGGCCTGCAGCCCCCTAAATTCGACTGACAGCGATAATGCGCTGGTGTCACCTGCTGCTATTCTCGATACCTATATAGCCATCGCCAAGGCTGCCTATGAGGACTCTCTTATAACAGCGCGTCAACTGGATCAGTCAGTAGATGCCTTATTGTTGTCTCCCTCGGCCCGGACCCTGCAGCAGGCCCGTAGTGCCTGGCTGGCTGCTCGTGTTCCCTATCAGCAAACAGAAGCCTTTCGTTTTGGTAATCGTGTTGTTGATGAATGGGAAGGCAGGGTTAATTCGTGGCCCCTTGATGAAGGCTTGATTGACTATACCGCGGCCTCCTACGGTGAGGAGTCCGACTTCAATTATTTCTATAGTGCCAACGTTATTGCCAACAGGTTTATTGATCTGGGTGGCATTACCGTTGATGCGGCCTCGATTACTCCCCAGTTGCTTGCAGAAAGCCTGCACATGATTGATGGTGTAGATGCCAATGTCGCCACTGGTTACCATGCGATCGAATTTTTGCTCTGGGGCCAGGATCTTAACGGGACCAACCCCGGTGCCGGTAATCGCCAGTGGACGGATTACTCGCTTGAAAACTGCAGCAACGACAATTGTGATCGGCGTCGCGATTATCTGAAGGCGGCAACTGTGTTGCTGGTCAATGATCTGGAAGAGATGGTGGGTAACTGGCAGCCTGGTGGCGCCGCCTATACGGATTTAATGGACAAGGGAGAGCAGGCTGGTCTGGCAACAATACTGACCGGGATGGGCAGCCTCGCCTATGGTGAGTTGGCAGGGGAGCGTATTCGACTGGGATTGCTGCTCAATGATCCGGAAGAAGAGCATGACTGCTTTTCGGACAACACCCATCACTCACATTACTATGATGCCCTTGGCATTAAAAACGTATACCTCGGTGAGTATCAGCGTGTCTCCGGTGAGCGTATTTCCGGTGCATCACTGGCAGATCTTATATTGCATCAGGCTCCTGCTATCTCTGCCGAGATGATGGCGCGTCTTGAAGAAACCGAATCAGCCATGCAGAGGCTGGTGGACGCAGGCGAGTCGGGAAACACTTTTGATGTACTGATTGGGCGTGATAATGCGCAGGGCGAACAAATAATTACCCGCATTGTCGATGCCCTTATGGAAGAAACCCGAACCATTGAAAAAGTTATCAATGAACTCGCCCTGGTGAATGTGAGTATCGAAGGGTCGGAAAGTCTTGATAATCCCTCGGCTGTTTTATAAAGATACTTACAGCGTTCTTTTAGCGGCATCGGCTGTAATCTGTTTTCCCTTATTCGCGGCAGAGTCAACCATCCCGTCACTTGATTTTATTACCGGCAAAGCCCTGTTTGATAAAAACTGGGTGTCTTCGTTTTCCTCCACCACCGCCAGCGATGGCCTCGGACCTTTTTATAATGCCCGTTCCTGTAACCAGTGCCATCCGGACGGGGGGCGGGGGAGTCGCCAACAATCTCTGGTTTTGCATATAAATGATCCTGTTTATGGCCAGCAGCTGCAAAAATTTGCCATAGCCGGGTTACATCCCGAGGCACAGGTCAGCGTTGAATTTTCCGATAAAAATAGCCTTGGCATGCCATCGGCCCCCGAGCTGGTAATCGGGAGTCTTTCCCATGGTCCTCTGACTAATGATGCAGTGTCTGCACGTATAGCGCCGTCTCTGATCGGGCTTGGTTTACTGGCAAGCATTCCCGATGAACTCATTCTTGCCGGGGCTGACGAGGCTGATAGCAATGGTGATGGTATTACGGGTCGGGTGAATATGATTACCGATGAGCAAGGTCACAGGGCTATTGGCCGATTTGGCTGGAAAGCCGGGCAGGTGTCTTTGCGTGACCAGTTGGCAAGGGCATTAAGTCTTGATCTTGGCCTGGGCAATCCTGTTTTACCCTCGGCCGCTGGTGACTGCACAGTTGCCCAGACAGACTGTTTAAGGGCCCCCAATGGAAATTCATCGCATCATGACAACCTTGAGGTCAATGATCAGGTACTGGATCTTCTGTTGACCTATGTGACGGGCTTGCCAGCGCCGTCAAAGACCAGCTTCAAACAGCAGCAAGATGCTGTCGGTGCGCAACTTTTCCGGCACACAGGTTGTGCTGCCTGTCATGTTCCGTCATTTGAAAGTGAAGGTCTCAAGCTGTCAGCTTATTCAGATCTGCTGTTACACGACATGGGGCCGGGGTTGGCCGATAAGCTCTCGGAAGGCAGTGCCCGGGGTAGTGAATGGAGAACCCCGCCTCTATGGGGATTGTCAACTCAGCATGGGGAGTTTTTGCATGATGGACGCGCAGCAACTATTGAGGAGGCTGTCTGGTGGCATGATGGGGAGGCTGCCGCCGCCAGAGATCACTACAAAAATCTCTCACAACAGCAACGTAATGA
>JAUHWU010000257.1 GCA_030427065.1 Gammaproteobacteria bacterium
ATCCCTACAGAGTCTCTTACTGACGAAGAAATCGCCTTGCTGGGTAAATGGAGCTGCGATTCGGCCATTACTCTGGTGCATTTGATCTATCGACAGAAAAACCATGAGCTGGCCTCCAAAGATTATGAATTTTCCCGGTTGTCGGTAGAGGAACATTGGCAAGCAGGGGTACAGGACATCGAGCATATGCTTTCACAAAAATCCTGGCTGGAACGTATACGCACCAAGGAAGAAGTGACTGTATTTGATTTTAATGAAATGCATGACTCACCTCTGATATAGAATCGAAAAAGAAAAACACCAGGATCGAAAATCATTGGGCATGACTATTTTTTTCGCGCTTCCCACCTTGCGGTTAGCAGCAATACTTGCTGCTAACCGGGCTTCAGATATACTTGCCCCATGGAAGTAACCCTGTTTCCCAATTCCCTTCGTCCAGGCGTAGGTCTGCGTCCTAAAAAGGAAGCGCAAAGACCATCCCTGCCTCAACACGCACGGCTTTGTCCTGTGCTGGAAGCCGGTAGTTCGCTGGGGGCGCTGGTTTATCCGGCTCTCGCCGAGAATGAACAGTTCCATATTGGCTATGAAGGTGAAGGGCTTTACCAGTTTGGCTATTCGGTAAATTCAACCGGGAAACAGTGGGACCAGATATTCTTCGTTAACTATCAGTTATCCGTTGGTACCATCGGCATGCGCAAGGAAGATGTGCAACTAATGGTCCCTGAAACCCCGGGTTTCAAAGATACCGCCAGGGCGATAGCCCGCATGTTTATTTCTGTGGATGACCTTGGTACACCCGAAGGCGCTGTTACCTTGAGAGGGGCATATAACTTCCAGACAGCACCAGGCTGGGACACAGTATATTCCGGCGTCATTAACAATCCCGCCCGTCCGGTAGCACCTGTACTGACAACCCGGGTAGAAACGGACTGGTATGTGCATGATTCGGAATTTCGCTATATTCTGACACCCGGTGAAATCATAACCGTGTCGCATAACCTGCCTGTTGGTCAGGTGTTTTTTGTTCCACGTGAGGAAATTACCTATCGCGATGGCAGTGAACAGGAAATCGCAAAAAGACAGGAAACAAGCAAACAATTTTTCGATGAGAAGGCCACTAACAAGAAAAAAACACCCTATGGTATGGAGTACAGCCCGCTCTATCAGCAAAAAAGCAGAGAGCAGCAGAAGAAAGATAAAAAGAAATAAATACCGTTGTCGAAAAAAAGCCCGAATAAATTCGGGCTTTTTTGTGGTCATGCTTTATCGTCTGGACTAATTGTATTCCAGTGGATTGTACTCAGGCGAGCACACTTCAACGATACAGATTGATTCCAGCGTCCTGCCTTCAGGGGGCGCGTCCAGTCCCTGTTCATCCATTAACTTGCGCATCAGCGCCGCCGTCTCAGGATGGGGAATGGCAGACTGTACCCCTACACGTACCAGGCCGTCGGCATAATCGATTGGTAGCCAGGTATGGGCAGCCAACTCTGCACTGCCCCGGTTATCGGTATTACCAAAATCACGAATATCCAGTCGTCCACCAGCAGCCACCAATAGTTCTGCGACCTCGGTAGCACCCTTGTGGCCAGCCCCATGCAGCGAGGTACGGCCAGTATCAGCCTGAAAATTGGGATCAATCCCGAGACTCAGCAACAATCTGACCGCTTCGACAGTTTGCCCTGTGGACCACTCATTGGTAACGCCTTCAACCCAACCTATGCCGGCAGCAACAGCCAATGGCGTAACGCCAAGCCTGGTATTGATATGGGGATCGGCCCCATACTCAAGCAGCAGCTTCATTAAGGGAACATCGCCTGACTGGGAAGCACGCAAAAAGGCAGTAGCCCCATTCTCGTCCAGCCATTGATTGGTAAATACAGTTCGGGTTTCAGTGCTCTCAATCAGACGCGCATTGGGATCAGCCCCTGAATCAAGAAGGAGTTTTATATAGGCCAGATGATCCATGTCCGGTTCG
>JAUHWU010000104.1 GCA_030427065.1 Gammaproteobacteria bacterium
AGCTTCCGGCCCCCCTGAAGTGGTATTAATACGATTTTGACGGGTATTCTCGCCACCTCTGAAGGGTTGAACAGCCGTGCCTTCCCGATTAAACACCATGCCATCCAGCTCGGTTCGTGTTCCCGAGATAACACCGTAAACATGACGATCCGTAGGTGCTACATTGGGCCTGGTGAGACGTCTCGGACCATTTGGATCCGGATTTCCTACATAGCCCCAACGTTGGTACCAGTCGGAATCCAGCTCACTCGGATCGCGAATAATCTGATCAATCTGGCGTCCCTCAAGGGAACCAATAACATTAAGGCGCTCACCTATCTGGAAACCACCGGCAATACTGGCGTTATACCGAAAGCCATCACCGAACTCCGAAATACCGGTGCCAGTCTGGATTTTCAGCCCCTGAAACTCACGGTCTATTATGAAGTTTGTCACCCCCCCCAGGGCATCAGCACCATAGGCGGCAGAGGCGCCACCGGTGACCACATCAACCGTCTTCACCAGGGCCGTGGGAAAGGTATCCACATTGACCGGGCCGCGTTTGTCGCCCGGTGCCATGCGGGCACCATCAAGGAGTACCAGGGTACGGTTGCTGCCCAGGCTACGCATGTTAAGAAAACTGCCCACAGTAAAGGCAAGCGATCCGCCATTACGTTGTGGCGTAATGGTGCCAAAAAACTGTGGCAAGGCATCCAGTTGTTCTGCGACGGTACCGCCGGGATCAAAACTATTAAGTTCATCGGGTGTTACCACCGTCACCGGCGTGGGCGTTGCCATACCATCGGTTTGTCTGATACGAGACCCGGTGACAGCAATTTCTTCAATTTCGTCTTGAGCGAGTGTAGATGGGCTCTGCGTGAGGGCTGTGGTAATGGCGGCCAGACACAGGGCAAGTGATTTCTTGCGTGGATGAAATAAAACAGGTTTTTTCATTATTAATATCCCCTTAATTATTTTTTTTATCAAATTTTTTGGTGATCCTGACGCTTGTTGGAACCTCCTTAATGTCTTGTTACTACCTGAAACCCGGGAATAACCAATTAATGTTTTTGGCTTGAGTTTTTGACTTGAAAGGCGAAAAGTCTGGCCTTCTACCAGCCCGCTGGCTACTTCGCACCCAATATCGGGCTTGTCTTACCATAGGCAAAAGAGCTATGGTCTGGCTTTAATGAGTTATTTATATTTATGAAAAGTTATTAATCTCAGTTTTTTTAAAAAAAAGAAAATAATAAAAAGCTAGGAATTTCATAATGATAGCGGCGTCCGAAAATAATAATAAGCCGGTAGACAAGAATCTTGCAGACTATCAGTTCTGCGGTTATTCCCTTGATGCTCGACACAGAAAATTAACGGGACCTGATGGAAAACCCATAGCGATTAGTTCTCGCGCCTTTGATACTTTGCTGGTACTGATAAGTCACCATAATCAGCTTGTATCCAAGTCACAATTAATGGAAGCGGTGTGGCCAGACACCGTTGTTGAGGATAATAATCTCAACCAGGCCATTTTCAGCTTGAGAAAAGCACTGGCTGATCCCAAAGCAGAAAGTCGTTTTATTATTACACTGCCAGGGAAAGGCTATAGCTTCGTCGCGCCTGTCGAAGAGATTTTGACCAGTGATGAAACGCAATCCTCTGATTCAGAGGCCACGGAAACGTCCCGGATAAGCCTTCTATCCCGGATAGCTGACTGGTCAAGGCAGCATCCCACCCACATGTCGATAATGCTGATATTTGCGATAGCCTGTGCATATATCCTGTATGACCCGGACTCACCCTTTGTCGTCATTCCCGAGCTTTCGATGTCCTCTAATACAAACAACATGAGCAGTGTTGAAACGCTGGACCTTATTCAAAACTCCATCGCAGTACTACCCTTCGAACACCTTGGTGAAGAATCCGACGACCACGTATTTGCTGTGGCATTGCATGACGAAATTATCAATCAACTTTCAAAAATCAGTAGTTTGAATATCATTGCAAGAGATAGTGTACTTTCCCTGATGGAACAACAACTGAACCTGGATGAATTGGCCAAAATTCTGAAGGTAGAGTCTTTTATCAGCGGTAATATTATGCATGTCGGGGATGTAGCCAGAATAAGTTTACACCTGCATGATGCGAACAGCGGTGTAACACTTTGGTCCAATACCTATCAGGCTGGAAACCAGGATTTGAAGGAAATAATTTCTCTTCAAAGTGATATTGCACAGAATGTCGTCTCGGCATTACAGACCGATATATTACTGACCGAGCAGCAGAATATCGAAGAACTCCCAACCACATCATTTGAAGCCTACCAATACAACCTGGCAGCGAAAAATGCGCATTATCAGCAGGATTTTCTCACTGAATGGGAACTGGCACGACAAGCCATCGCACTGGATCCTGATTATTATGATGCACATACCACTTTTTCATCCGTGAATACCCTGTTGGTAGCAACTCCCCTGCCTGGAATGAATAGTCGCGAACATTTCGAACTTGCATTGCGCAGTGCTGAAAAACTTATTGAACTGGCGCCCGACAAAAGTGAGGGCTATGCATTAAAAGCCAATGCTCTGAGCACTACCCGTAACTGGCCGGAAATTTCCGGCATGCTGGACACGCTGGAAGCAATGAATGCAGCGCCCTCTGAATTAAAGTTTATTGCGCTTATTATGATGAATCTAGGTGACTTTGAAAGCGCTATAGAAATCTACCAGGCCAGTCTGATTACCGAGCCACTGAATCTCTATGCGAGGGGTTTTTTGATGGCGGCCCTTGAAATAACCGGACAGGAAGAAAAGGCCAGACAGCAGTATGAACTCGGTGAAAAATTAAGTCCGTTATGGTGGGGAGACGTATTGAATATTTTCCTGGCGCTGGGTCGTAATGAACCTTTAATGGACATTGATGAACTGATGATTCCTACACCTGAGCTCAAGGAGTTATTGCATCATATTAATGATGAGCCGCGGATTAAAAAAGCATTGCTTGACTATCAACTGGTGGAAAACAAAATTCCTGCCCAGGCAATCTACTACGCTGTAATAGCTGCATATTATCAGGATCAAGAACTTGCCACATTATACCTGCGTGCGGCACTTCATAATAACTGGAGTGCGTTATTCTGGGCCTGGTTACCAGTTTTCGACCAGACCAGGCAGCATCAGGATTTTAATACATTGCTTCGTGATTCAGGCGTGATAGATTACTGGCAGAAAAATGGATGGCCCAATATCTGTCAACCCACAGAAAACGCCTTTAGCTGCGAGCGCCCACATTTCCCTCTATAATCATCCATTAACTAACGTACAATACTTTACGTTTAATGCTTTCCGTTTTATTCAGAATTCATCACTTTTTTTAATAAGGTGTCATTATGTCCCTGCTTACCAATTCCGGCCTTAAATCAATCAGCCTTTTTGGCTCGACAATAATTCTGTGTGCTTGCTTTACTCCAGCACTGGCGGCTGACAACCAAAACACGGTCACTGCCGGCGAACTGGTGCTGGAACCTCCTACGCTTATCTCATTAGGGCTTGAGTGGTATATCGAAGGCGACAATGACCGCGATGCGGTGGTTGAGGTGGCCTACCGCAAAAGCGGGGAAAGACCTTGGCAGGAGGGACTTCCACTGCTCAGAATCCAGAATGAAGTCTCTGTCTATGACCAGACCCTGGACTACACAGCGCCCAACATGTTTGCCGGCAGTATTTTTTATCTTGAGCCGGATACCGATTACGAAGTCCAGTTGACCATGACTGACCCCGACGGCGTCATTGGCAGAGCAGAACGGACTGTCACCATGCATACCCGCGCAGAACCCGAAGCCTTTTCCGGCGGCCGGGTTTTCCATGTTTACCCCATGGATCATACCGGGCCGGTAGAACAACCGGCCTACCATGGTCTTGTAGGTGCCTATTACATGGCAGGACTTGGCGGAGACTGGAGCCGTGCTTCAGCACCCCGGGTCAGAGCTGGCGATACCCTGCTGGTTCATGCCGGTGTTTATCAGGAGTTCAACCGTCGCAGTTACACCCATGAAATTGATTCCGGCTATACCACCTGTTGTGGTACTACCTGGGATGGCACCTATTACCTGACCGCTGACGGCACCGAAGAAATGCCGATTACCATCAAGGCGGCCGGCGATGGTGAGGTTATTTTTGATGGCGCTGATAACTATGTCCTGTTCAATATGATGGGCGGTGACTGGCATTTGTTTGAAGGAATCACCTTTCGAAATACTTCCATTGCTATCGAGGCTGGCATTAAAGGTATTACCGGTGCCGAAGGCATCATGGTCAAACACAGCCGTTTTGAGGATGTTTCCACTGCCATTCACAGCGACTGGTCCGGTTCCAACAAATTTTATATCGCTGACAATGTCATGGTGGGACGACGCCCCCAGGAGCTTATGGGCTGGTACAACATACCGCCCTGGAATGAAGACCCTGACTTCGAGGAAAAGCGTCTGTTGGATTCCTATTATGCCGTTGCCATCTATGGTGCTGGCCATGTCATTGCCTACAACAAGGTCACCGGCTTTCATGATGCCCTGGATCATGCCACCTACGGCATGCCCGATGGTTATCCCAATATCCCGCGGGATCGTATGCCTGTGTCTATCGATATCTATGGCAATGATGTGTCGAACCTGGATGACAACTGCTTTGAAGCAGACGGCTCGATGCACAATATGCGCGTCTTCGATAATCGCTGCTTTAATGTTGCCGTGGGCGGTATGAGCCCTCAGCCAGTATTCGGTGGCCCGGTCTATTTCATCCGTAATGTGGTCTATCACAGTCCCTATGGTCCGGTAAAAATTCATGCCGACCCTGCTGGCGTGCTTTATTACCACAACACCTTTATTGGCGAAGTAAGACAGATCACACCGGCCTCCAACCTGCATTTTCGCAACAACCTGATTTTTGGTCAGGGCAGACAACCCGCTACCATGGCAATACGAACCTATACCAACTATTCCTCCAGTGACTACAATGGTTTTCGGATAAACCCTGAATCCGATATCGCTTTCAGCTGGAGCTCACCACCCCGGGAAATGGCCAGACAGTATGGTGCCCCCCTGGTAAGTAGAGACTATGCCAGCTTTGAGGAATACCAGCAGGGTAGCGGACAGGACGCCAACAGCGTACTGGTGGATTTCGATATTTTCGTCAATGCACAAATGCCCGATCTGGATGATCCAACCCGTTTATATGACCCTGAAAAGGTGGATTTACGTTTACGCAGGGGCAGTGATGCGGTGGATGCCGGTATTGTGTTACCCAATATCAATGATGGCTTTAATGGCCGTGCCCCTGATCTTGGTGCCTATGAATATGGACAGGAGATGCCACACTACGGGCCACGACCACGAAACTGATTCGCAAAGAGAACTCACGGGGGCAAGAAATGTTAAGCAAACTTGGTCAATCATTGGTGTGTCTTGCTTCGCTGTTAACGACCGTTCCAACGCTGGCGGCTACTTGTGCGGACCTGGGACGTCTGGCTATCGACTCAGTCAGTATTAGCGAAACCGAGCATCGTGAAGCAGGCAATTTGAGCCAGAACCGCGCCGCTGATTTGTCACTACCTGCCCACTGCCGGGTAGCCGCAGTACTTAGCCCCTCCCATGACTCCCATATCGAAATGGAACTGTGGTTGCCGGACAACTGGAACGGCAAGTTTCTTGCTCTGGGTAATGGCGGATGGGCAGGATCCATCAGCTTTTCAGCCATGGCGATTGGTTTGCAGTCTGGCTATGCAGTGGCCTCCAATGATACCGGCCATGTTGGTGGTAGCGCTGCTTTTGCCGTAGGGCATCCTGAGAAAGTCGTTGATTTTGCCTGGCGCGCAATGCATGAAATGACAATGCATTCCAAAACCTTGATCGAGAGACTTTATGAGCGCCCGCCAAGGCTTTCCTATTATCAGGGCTGCTCTACCGGTGGCCGCCAGGGGATGATGTCAGCCCAGCGATTTCCTGATGATTTTGACGCCATTATTGCCGGCGCACCGGTATACAACCAGTTGGCATTGAATGCTGTGCAATTTCACAACATGAAAACGCTGATCGAGAACCGCTCACTCGCCCTGTCTGAGGAAAAAGTACAGCTGCTTCATGATGCCATATTGGCAAGCTGTGAAGCCAATGACGGCGTTGCTGATGGTTTCCTCAACAACCCCTTGTCCTGTTCATTTGACCCCGAATCCTTGCGCTGTGAAAGCTCTGGATCCAGCAGCTGTCTGACAGAATCCGAACTTACGGCAGTCCATCGTGTTTTTAATGGCACTTATGCCTCCAATGGCGAACTGTTGTATCCGGGCCATGCCAAGGGCTTCGAACCGGGCTGGCGCATACCAGCGGCAAATGCAGAGCCATCGCCTTTACAAACCGATGCTACCCAATATGTGGCTTATGAAGACCCGGACTGGAACTGGCGTGAATTTGAACTGGAACGCGACCTGGCGCTGGTGCGCAGCAAGGCCGGTTTTATTGAAGCGCTGGATACTGACTTGAGTGAGTTTAAAGCACGCGGCGGCAAGATTTTGTTCTATCACGGCTGGAATGACCCCGGTCCTTCTCCCGTTAATACCATCAATTATTACAACCAGGTGCTGGCTACAGTAGACGGTGAAAACGAAGACTGGATGCGTTTATTCATGATGCCGGGCATGGGCCATTGCCGTGGAGGTATTGGGCCAGACCAGGCCGATTTCCTGGGCGCAATGGAAGCCTGGGTGGAAAACGGCACGACGCCACAGCGCATCACCGCCTCTCGAATTCGTGAGGGCCGCGTGGATATGACGCGCCCCCTGTGTGCCTACCCCGGAGTAGCAACCTGGGATGGCGAAGGCAACCCGGATGATGCCGCCAGTTATAGCTGTCAGGTACAATAGCCCTTCAGGCTTGCCAAACAGGACTATTAGGTTGTGAGTTTCTAATACTGCCTGCGTTCGAGCCATGGCATAAGCATTCCTGAAGCATTACTTTTTCAGCAGCATTGCCAGCAAGTGATTAACACTGAATCAGGATACTATGGATTCCATCACACAATTTGCTTTGGGCGCCTCTGTAGGTGAGGCTGTTCTGGGTAGAAAAATCGGCAATCGCGCACCTGTTATTGGTGGTCTTGTCGCGACATTGCCCGATCTTGACTCTTTCATCCCCTGGGATGATGCCATCGCCTCAATGACCTATCACCGCTCCGCTACCCATTCGTTGTTTGTACTGGTGGCCTTATCTCCCTTGTTGACATGGCTCATCATTAAAATGCAGCCACACCTGAAAAATTACCGTAGGCATAGTTTCTTGCTGGTATTTCTTGCGCTGACAACCCATCCCCTGCTGGATGCCTTTACGGTTTATGGCACGCAATTATTCTGGCCAATAAGCGAATACCCGGTAAGCCTTTCCACTATTTTTATTGTAGATCCTGCCTATACATTGTGGCTTTTGATCGGCTTTTTATCTGCCATGACGATAAGCCGGGATAAGCTCATCGGTCATCGACTCAATACCGCGGGATTGATTCTAAGCTCTGTGTACCTGGGCTGGACAGTCATCGCAAAAGTAATAGTGGATCATAAGGCAGAAGCCGTGCTGTTGGCACAGGGCATTGAATACAAGCGTCTGATGTCGACACCTGCACCATTTAATACTGTAGTCTGGCGTATTATCGGCAGGAATGATGATGGCTATTTTGATGGTTTTTTATCTGTATTTGGGCAGGCAGATTCCTTGCAGTTTACTCATTATGGAAGTGATGACTACTTGCTTGATGAGATTTCAGATCACTGGCCAGTACAGCGAATTCTCTGGTTTACCCACGGCTTCTACAAGGTAACGCTGCAAGGCAGCGACGTGCTTATCACAGATCTGCGTATGGGGCTGGAAGCCAACTATGTATTTAACTTTAAAGTGGCAGAGTCAACCGGTAACAAGACAATTCCTGTGATCAGTCAACAGGTTCCCTAAGTCGATTTACGAAAGATATTAAACGTGAATCATAATTTATTCTGACTTGAGAGCTGACCTGCAGAATTCTACACATGCAAATGTTAGGGTAATGATTCGCTTAACCTTGTTTTATATGCTCTGATATTTTCTGACTTTAGGCTTTTTTTAATTGCTCTTACCCGCACCATCAATACACGGTGCAGAGAACTATGAATACAGATGACACCCACAAACCTGCCAGACGAAAGTCTGACCTTCCACTTTTGGGGAAAACCTCTCAGGATTTTGAGAACAAGGTATATACCCTGGATTTTAAGGTTAATCTCACCCAGATTACCTTTGAAGGCCTGAATAATTACGCCGTGACGGTTTCCTGTTTTGACAAAGACACCCAAATAACTGAAAGCATCAGTAGCGTTCTGGATATCAGTCTCAAACAGGATAACAACAGTCTCATCATTGAGGGTGGCCCAACGGTCTATTTTTCAATAGCTGAAGATACTCTTGATCTTTCCGACCTGAAACTTGATGAAGGTATTGTCGACGCAGTGACTAACGGAATAGCCTGGCTCAAGGATGACAAGACCATCGACAGGGTCCAAAACAGACGTCAGGTTCCAAAACAATTACTCGAGGATCGGCTAGCCATAAATCTGTTGATGAGCAGTATCAGTACTATTATCGCCGGTTCAATTGAATGCCACCAAAAAGTCATGAAGGAAAAGCAACGATTGTTTACGCATAAAAATGATTATGTGAATGCCATGTATGATTGTTTACAGAAAAACCTGGATGACCTGACTGTCGTGGCTATTAACCGTGGCGTTCAATATTATGTGAATCTTAGCTGATTAGGCTTTTATAATATTTCCTTTTTATCCAGTTTCCCTGAGCCAGATATCACTAACTCCCCCCTGGTTTCTGGTTGTTCTTATTGCTACCCGGCAAAAATTCCATTTCCCCCATCTAAAGCCCACGGCACGGAACAAGAGAAAGCTGGACGCAGATCACTGTTTTATTCAACCAATAGCCTTAGTCTGCTGACTTCGGCAAAAGAGTAGCAAACAAGTACCAGAGCGCTGTCAAATTGATATCATCTGGAGTTAAAATACCCCTTGGGAAGGATTTCTGATCATCATGGACGCTTTTACTCAAGTGACTGAAAATACAAATGTTTCAATAGATCCGCTGGTTTTTGACACCGGTGACATGATTGAGTTGTGTCACCTAGAATCTGAAACCGATGAATGCGTTTACAGCGTGCGGCTGGAGACCGATGCAGCACATGTTTCTCTGGAGGGTATGAATCAGTTTCGTATTTCTGTTATAAGACAGCACAAGGCCAGCGACCAGAAACAAAAACTCTGGGCAGATCTGGAGATAAACCTGCGCGAAGAGATGAACAGTGTCTCTATAACTGACGGTTCTCCCTACTACTTCACAATTACGGGAAAATCACTGGATCTGGACAACATGGAAATCGATTCCAGTATTCATGAAGTTGTAGACCTGGGCTTACTCGATCATCGTGTCGGATCAGGTCTAAAATCAAGCCATGCGGGCATGGGGTATGCAGGTCAATCAGGTCAGAAAGAGAATATGGAAAACCCGCAGGAAAAAGCAGGTTCAATATTATTTGATGCTTTTGCCAGCAACCTGATAAAAGCCGGTGTCAGTGCATTGTTATCCCATGTTACCTTCTGCCACAAACAGGTGATTCATAATGCCGGCCGTTTATTTGCCAGCCGCCAGGACTATGTCAGGGACATGTGTAATAGCCTGACCAGTAATGCAGATTCCCTTTCCAGCAGCATCACTAACAAAGCCATGAATTGTGATCTGCTAATACTGTAGCCCGGAACCCATTTTTTTACCCAGAACCTTATTCTCACCCTAACCTTTAATCACACTGCCATTGAAATATCACTTCCCGTCATTCTCGACATAGATGAGAATAAATCCCTACATGAATCGTCCTTTGGCTGTATTCCGCTTTGCTGAACAGCATTACTTTATTGATACTTGCAGCATGACGCTGCCAGGACCAGTCTGATAGCAAAAACACTTATGATGTC
>JAUHWU010000004.1 GCA_030427065.1 Gammaproteobacteria bacterium
AGTCGCTGAATCCCAATACTGCTATTGTCCTGGTGGAAAACGGAGTACTGGATTTCACCTCCGATATGCGTGGCTGGTTGTTCTGTCTCGCCTTTGCCAGCATTGGTCTGTCGGGTAATTTTCGAGAACTTAAATCCCAGTTCCATGGCGGTAAACCACTGATTCTTTATGTGTGCGGGCAAACCCTTAATCTAGGCCTGACCCTGTTAATGGCCTGGCTGATGTTTTACAAGGTGTTTCCAGAGATTACCAACAGTCTGTGATGAAAAACGATGCTCTTAAAACTCTGGCATTTATTGCAGCACTGATAATGCTTCAGCAGCTTATTGCTTACGGCAATAATAATTTTCATCATTTGCAGGCACAGTCATCCATTATTAGAACCAATGACATTGATCCCTCGGCACTGTTTTATATGGAAAGCAAGCTGGCGCTGTCTGCTGAAAAGACAGTGCGGGAATCCATTAATGAGTAGTGCCGGTCGCAGAGCCATGAGTCAGCAATGAATAACTGGCAACGCTGGGTTCAGGCTCCCAATACCACTTCGTTTCGGCGTGCTCTGTTCCAGATCCATTTATGGTTAGGCATCGCGCTGGGTTCGTATATTCTGCTCATCAGCGTCAGTGGCTCGGCAGTAGTACTCAGACCCCAGTTCAGTCGCTGGTTTATTGCCAGCGAAGTCCCTTCAGAAACAGGAGAAGCACTTGCTGGCAGCGCCCTGGAAGCCAGGGTCGCTGACGTTTACCGGGACTATCGCATCATCAATATTGTTGCTCCGACCCGCCCCGGGCGCGCTACCTATGTGGTGCTGGAACGGGGTGGTGAGGAATCCTCACGTTATTTTGATCACTATAGCGGCCTGGATCTGGGCGATACCTATCCCTGGCAGGCACGCACAGTGGAATGGCTTACACGCCTGCATGATGATCTGTTAATGGAGCGTGCAACCGGTCGCAAGGTGAATGCTGCTGGTGGTATGGTGCTGCTGTTGATGGTGATTACCGGCGTGGTCATCTGGTGGCAGGGGCGGCGGCGCTGGAGAGACGGCTTGCTGGTCAAACGTAGCAGTCCTCACAGTATGCTGTGGCAATTGCACAGTGTTCTTGGTTTCTGGTCTCTATTGCTTCTTTTTATCTGGGGCATAACAGCGATCTATTTTGCTTTTCCCCAGCCCTTTGATTTTATTATCAATGCCATGGACAGTGATCTGGAAGATTTTGATCGCCCTGACAGCTGGCTATTGTTTCTGATTGACATGCATTTTGGGCGGTTCCGCGGCTCCTGGCCGGTATTGCCCTATATCTGGGTTGTACTCGGATTGCTGCCGGCATTTATGTACATCAGCGGGTTTATCGTCTGGTACCGTCGGGTGATAAAAAAATACCAGCGCTATTAATAGTTACTGGCATGATTGATTGAGTAACAGGCGCTTGAGGTTTTCCGAGACCGGCTCAATGCCAATCCAGTTATACAGCAGGGTGGTAATCAGGGTGGAGTTATTGCGCTCTATCACCCTTTCATTATTAAGTGATACCCGTGTTCCCAGTTCGGGGTGATAAGTGAATATCACGATATCCCCGGTGCTTATCTGATCGTAAAGATTGAGCACGGTTTCTAACATTTCCCGATTCATCTCTTCCTGCAGGGGCTCGCGCCAGAGTTCGGGTAATTCCTCGGGTAACTCATTGTCATAGAGTACTTTCAGCCGGATTGCCTTGGCGCTTGAGTCAGACATGATTTTGTCCACATCAGAGGTGGCTTCTTCAAGGTAGATAGCAACCAGATATAAACTGTTCCAGAGCATTTCCCTTTTTCCACATCCTGTGAGTACCAGAGTGTCGTCACCAAGCATTTAGGTATCTGGAATGCGCTGTCCCTGGATTTCAGCTGCCAGAGTTACCTGTTGCAAAGAAAAAATACCCAGAAATGCAAGGGCAGGGGCAAGGCGCAAACCAGAAAAGTAGTGGAGGAACTTGGTCATTGTAGTTTTATCTTATCTGGCGATTTTTTATAACCGGGGAGGCTTATAGTAAATCAATACACTATTCGTTTGTATGCAGTAGATGAATTTCGCTACACTCAATAATCTGGATAGCCGCTTTGTCACTTATCACTTTTTCACACCGGGGGGGGAGAGAAGGTATGAGGGCGTTTAAAACCCTGCTTGTTCTCAGCCACCGTTATATCGGTATACCACTGAGTTTTCTTTTTGTGGTGTGGTTTCTGTCCGCCTTTGTCATGATTTACGCAGGCGGTATGCCGCGTATCACCAATGAAATGCGCATTGAAGGAGGCAGTTCCCTTAACTTCGAAGACATGGCCATTACTCCCTGGCAAGCGGTTGGTCTGCTTGGCTATTCCCCTTATGAGGCACGCCTGCGGACGCTGTTGGGCAGGCCGGTGTACGAATTCCCGGAACCGCGTTTCCCCAGTACCTTTATCTGGGCAGACAATGGCGAGTTTCTTGCCGACCTGAGCCAGGAACAGGGCGCACAAATCGCCAGTGATTTTCTCGATATTCCGCTTGAATTGTTTACTTTTGAAGGCCTGGTGACCCGGCCCGATCAGTGGACTATTGCCATTCCCAATGAGCTGCCGCTGTATAAATACAGCGTGGCGGATGACTATGCCACGCAAGCCTATGTGTCACCCGCCAGAGCCCAGGTTGCTGTCTACACCACGCGCCAGAGTCGTCTGCTGGCATGGCTTGGCACCATTCCCCACTGGTTTTATTTTGCTGACCTGCGTGCCAATCAGCCGCTGTGGTATGACATTGTGGTGTGGACTTCCGGCATCGGTTGCGTACTGGCCTTGCTTGGTCTGGTCATGAGTTTTACCCAGTGGCGTAAAGTCAAACCGTTCAGGTTAAGCAAGGCAATCCCCTATCGGGGCCTAATGCGCTGGCATTATATTCTGGGCACGATTTTTGGCGTTTTTGTGTTGACCTGGTGTTTTAGCGGCATGCTTTCCATGGAGCCCTTTGCCTGGTCTGATGCCCGTGGGTTAAGTGTTGATGAGGGAGTCTTCCAGGAAGGGCTTCTGGATATGACAGCGTTTCCGGCCTTTGACCCGGGCCAGTGGCAAACCCTGGCACAGGCAAATGGCGTGCAGCGCGATATCAAGGAAGTGGAATTCCGCTGGATTGGCGCTGCGCCTTATTATCTTGCTCTGTACAGTGAGAGCACTGGACTGGAAATGGATAAGCGTGATCGTTTGCATCAACCCTACAACATAATAGGACAACTGGATTCCAATAGTTTGCTGATCGAAGCCGACGGTTTTCGTCTCAGTGAGCGTTTCGCCACGGAACAACTGGTGAGCAAGCTGGATGAAAGTATTGAAGACGCGCAGGTCACTGATTACGCCCTGCTGACTGACTATGATGACTATTATTATTCCCGCAACAACCAGTTACCGCTACCGGTGTTGCGCATTAAATTTAATGACCCGGCGCAAAGCTGGATTTATGTGGATCCCCACAAAAGTGAGCTGCTGAGCCTGATTCATCGCAATAGCAGAATAGAGCGCTGGCTCTACAGTGGTCTGCACAGTCTGGATTTTGCTTTCTGGTATCACCAGCGGCCGCTATGGGATCTCGGTGTTCTGATTCTTCTGGCGGGCGGGCTTGGTGTCAGTGTTATCGGGCTCTATTGTGGCTTGAAACGATTAAAAAATGACGTGATGTTTATACTGAAAAAAATAATTCGAAAACAAAAAGCTAACGAGGTGACAGGTGTTTCACATTAAAAAACTGGTTTCAATTCTGGTCTTGCTGGCCGCTTCAGGGGCGTTGCTGGCTCAGCCCTTTACCCTTGGTGATGGGCCCTGGTATTACGATACCTGGTCGCCCGCAGGAAAAATCAAGGTATCCATTGTCGCGCGTGGTATTGCGAATCCCTGGGGCATGGCATTTCTGCCCAATGGCAATATTCTGATTGCCGAGAAGGCCGGGCAATTCAGGATTGTCAGGAATGGAAAACTTGATCCAGAAATTGTCAGTGGCGCTCCAGAAGTACAGGTAGCCTCCGGTGGTGGTCTGATGGATGTAGTTTTGCATCCGGATTTTGCCAGCAATCGGCTGGTGTATTTTACCTATGTAAAAAATGCGCCACCCCCCGCAGGGGCTGATTATTATGCCACCACAGCAATGGCAAGGGGGCGCCTGAACCAGGCTGAAACTGCGCTTGAAGAGGTTGAGGATGTCTTTGTTGCAGATGCCTGGAGCACAACTGCCGGTGGCCATGGTTCACGCCTGCGCTTTGCACCTGATGGCACAATTTTCATGTCTTCTCCGTTTCGACGAGATTTTGAAAATCCCCAGAACCCGATGAGTGATATCAGTAAATTATTACGACTTAATGATGATGGCTCCATTCCGTCAAACAATCCCTTTGTCGGCAGGGAGGGCTATCTGCCGGAGATCTGGAGTATTGGTCATCGCGCTATGGAAGGCATTGATTTTCACCCTGTCACTGGAGAGCTTTGGGCCAGCGAACACGGCCCCCAGGGTGGCGATGAAGTGAATATTATTCAGCCGGGAAAAAATTATGGCTGGCCACTGGTCAGTTATGGCCGGGACTATGATGGCAGTCGCGTTTCCCAGCAACCCTGGCTCGAAGATATGGTGCAGCCGGAAATTTTCTGGGTTCCTTCTATTGCCACTTCCGGCTTGATGTTTTACACCGGTGAGCGTTTTCCCCAATGGCACAATGATTTGTTTGTTGGCGCCTTGATGACGGCCCGCATGCCGGGAACAGGACATGTGGAACGTATCAACTTTAATGAGTTTGGAGAACAGAGGAGGGAATGGCTGCTGTCTGATCTGAAACAACGCATTCGTGATGTTCAGCAAGGGCCTGATGGCTTGATTTATGTCCTTACTGAGGAAACTGATGGCGCGTTACTGGTTATAGAGCCTGTTGAATAAAGCCCGGGCCCTGATCTTCAATTTTGAAAAACCCAAGGCTGATGTTTTCCGGCACTACTCGACAGTCTGTATGTCCAGTTGCAGGAGTTCGGCGATATGCCCGATATCTCCGGTATAGAAAGCTGCCATGACTTCCAGTTGCAGCTGCTTAATATTGCCATTGTATTGTGGCCTGATACTTATCTGCAGTGTTTTTTCTCCGGTCATAAATTCAGCAAAATTGCCCAGCAAATCCTGGGCCAGTGCCTGCATTTGCGGAGGCACAAACAGGGCGGCTGCCTGTAGCTGTTCCAAAAGTTGCTGTCGGTATTCATCGCCGCTTGTCCCCAATGCCGTTCCCTGCAACGCCGATATTTCCGCGACCATGCCATCATCTCTCAAGGCTATCAAGGCAGCAGGGATATCGGCATTTTGTAACATCATTGAAACGCTGGTTGGAGAATTTACATTGTCAGGGGTATTTTCATTCATCCCTTCCATTGGCAGATTTAATATCTGTGCTTCAGCGCTAAGGAAAAATGAGCCGGGAAGCGCAAGGTCTGCCTCTATATCCATGCGGTTGTTAGCTTCAGGTTGATAGTTATAGCGATAGTTCATGGTCAGCGGCAACAGATCTCCATCCATCATGCTGGCAATATAATTATTCAGTAAATTATTCAGACCATTACCGAAGCTGGGTGCTGCTGCAGGAAAGCGCAGACCCTGTGCTAACAGGTGAAGGTGGTGGGGGACAGGGTTAAAGTAATCAAATTCGCTTATTCGGATATTTTCCAGAATGTATTCTTTGAGATTACTGTCCATGACATAAAGGTTTTCCAGCGTGATTTCACCATTGAATTGCAGTGCAACCGAGTCATAGGTGATTTCCTGGTAATCACCACTGGCGATTAATTCCTCAACTCTCAGATCAACCACGGTTTTTAATCGGTAATTTGCAAAAAAATAGACAGCACCAAGGATGATAATCAGAGCGCCGGGGATAATAAGCAGGAGTTTTTTGGCCATATTTTTGGTTCAGATGACAGATATGAATGATAAAAAAGTCGACATGGAGACTGCAGCACAAGATAGGGGGGAGTGAGGAGATTGTCCAAGGAATTAGTACAATATCGGTAATTTTATGCTCAATACGGTATTTTTTTGTTAAGCAGCAAGCACATTGGACGAGATCCGGATTAGCAGGAACCCTGGCATGGATGCTGATAAACTTAAATTGCAGCCCAGTGTATAGACCAGGAATGATCAGACCATGAAAATTCAATTACAAAGCATTGCCAAAAGTAAAACCGATGACGGTGCCAGGGAGGAAGTGTTTGCCGCACAAGTGACCATTAATGATGGGCTTCAGGGTGACAAGTCTGACCTGCTTGGAGAGGGTGAGGTGGCAGTGCTCAGCAAGGAGTCATGGGTAAAGGTTTGTCATGAAGCAGGACTGGAATTGCCCTGGCTGGATCACGGCTCCAGTTTGTTAATCAAGGGTTTTGAATTTTTACCAACAGACCTTGGCAGAACGCTACAGATTGGCGAGGCTGAATTTGAGATTCACAGGGAAATGGCTCCCCATGACAGGCTGGAAAAAAAGGCTCCGGAATTGTTCAGGGCGCTGCAGCTGGGCTACCGCGGTGGTGTGGTGTGCAAGGTGCTACGCAGCGGCAGTATCCAGAGCGGAGATGATGTCATTATCGGATAAATAAAATCCGCTAGTTATCCCGATTCAGTGCAGCCTCGGCCACCTGCTTCAGAGCATCCCGGTATTTATTATCCGGCAGGCAGTTCAAACAGTTCATGGCGATATCTATAGCTTCACGCGCTTTGGCGCGGGTGTAATCAAGAGCGCCAGAGCGAACCACTGCCTCGATTATTGCCTCCAGATGCTCGCGTCCTCCGGTCTTGATGGCTTCCTCAATCAGTTTGCTTTCCTTTTCCGAGCCATACTGCATGGCATAAATCAGCGGCAGGGTGGGTTTTCCTTCGGCCAGGTCGTCACCAATATTCTTTCCCATGGCTTCGCTGGAGCCGGAGAAATCCAGTACATCGTCCACCAGCTGGAAAGCAATGCCCACCTGCAGTCCAAACTGATGTAACTGCCCGGTAATCGACTCACTGGCACCGGAGAGGATTCCGGCTGTCTTGCAGGCGGCGGCAAATAATATGGCGGTTTTATTGTGAATCACCTGCATATAGTCTGCTTCAGTTGCCTGGGGATTGTGCTGGTTCACCAGTTGCAGGACTTCCCCCTCGGAAATTTTATTGGTGGTACTGGCCATGACATCCATGATCTGCATATTGCCAATACCTACCAGCAGCTCAAAGGCACGTGAGTAAATGAAATCCCCTACCAGTACACTGGAAGGGTTATCCCAGCGCGTATTGGCGGTGGGGCGTCCCCTGCGCATTTCAGACATATCAACCACGTCATCATGCAGTAATGTTGCGGTATGGAGAAATTCTATGACGGTGGCCAGCTCGATATGGTCTTTTCCGCTGTAGCCAAGGTTCTTGCTGCACAACAATACCAGTACCGGACGCATGCGCTTGCCACCGGCCTCGATAATGTAATGCCCGATGCTTTCGATCAGTGGGACGTCTGAATGAAGTTGCGCTACAACCGTCTTATTAAGCGCAGTAAAATCATCAGCAACGATTTGTTGAATTCGTGAAGCCATAGTCTGCTCTGAAAAAGTGTTTCGCATGCTAGTTTTGGGGATGGTTAAAGTCAAGGATTACGGGCTTTTCAGGCATAATCCTGATTCCGGCAACGGAGGCGCCGGTAAAGCTAAAAAATCCCCTGATAATGTTGCGAAAGCGGGGTTGTTCCCGTACAATTCCCGCCCTCGTAATGACCGGCCAAAGCCTGACTGCATTTACGCGCAATATTAACACCTCGTTACTGGCGGGTCCTGTTGGATGGTAGTAGGGATAACCAGCGCTGATCGTTAGCTGGAACAGCTGACTGGTGTTGAGAAAATGCAGGCTTGGATCTTCGTGATTAAAAGAAAACCGGGTTTACACAGGCAGGTCAGTTAATTCTGGTTCAAAAGAACAATATCTGAATAGCAATAGCGCTATTGGAGCAAAATATGTACGCGGTAATTGAAAGTGGCGGCAAGCAGCACCGGGTTTCAGAAGGTGAAGTGCTGAAGCTTGAAAAAATCGAAGCCAGTACTGGTGATACAGTAAGCTTTGACAAGGTCCTGATGGTAGGCGAAGGTGCTGATGTAAAGATTGGTACGCCCTATGTTGAGGGTAATGTCACTGCTGAAGTTATCAGTCATGGGCGCGGTGAGAAAGTCACTATTATCAAGTTTCATCGTCGCAAGCATCACAAAAAGCAGATGGGACATCGCCAGTGGTTTACTGAAGTAAAGATCACCGGGATTTCATCAGGCGAGAAAGCAGCTCCAAAGAAAGAAGCAGCTCCCAAAAAGGAAGCGGCTCCCAAAAAGGAAGGAGCCCCAAAAGCCAAGGCAAAAGCAAAAGCTGAAAAGAAAGATTGATTCGGCAACACACGAAGCTGAATAAAGCTTATTAATGAATTATAGGTTTAAAGGAGTGCATCATGGCTCATAAGAAAGCAGGCGGTAGTACTAATAACGGTAGAGATTCCAATTCCAAGCGACTTGGCGTCAAGCGTTTTGGTGGTGAACAGGTTCTTGCTGGTAATATAATCGTGCGTCAGCGTGGCACTCATTTCCATCCTGGTACTAATATGGGGTGTGGCAAGGATCATACGCTGTTTGCAAAAGCTGATGGTGTGGTAAGGTTTGAGGTCAAAGGCCCGAAAAACCGACGTTTCGTCAGCATCGAGACAGCGACAGCCTGATCCTTAAAAAGCTAAGTTAGAATTGAGAAAGCCCTGTCCATGACAGGGTTTTTTTTTACCAGAAACAGGCAGTTTCAGGACACCTTCTATGAAATTTGTGGATGAAGCAGAAATACTCGTCGAAGCCGGCAAAGGTGGCAATGGCTGCATGAGTTTTCTGCGTGAAAAGTACATAGAAAAGGGCGGACCCGACGGTGGCGACGGTGGCGACGGCGGGAGTATTTTTCTGGTTGCAGATGACTCGCTTAACACATTGGTGGATTTTCGTTTTCAGCCACGCTACCGGGCCAAATCAGGGCAGCAGGGACGTGGCAGACAATGTACCGGTGCCAGTGGCGAAGACCTCGAGGTACGTGTTCCGGTTGGCACCAGTATCTATGCGGTAGATACTGATGAGTTGATTGGTGACCTGCTCAAACCAGGTGAACGTCTGCTGGTGGCTCAGGGTGGTAAACATGGACTGGGCAATATGCGTTTTAAATCGAGCACCAATCGTGCTCCCAGGCAAACTACCAATGGCACACCAGGTGAGACCCGACAGTTATTACTGCAGATGAAAGTGGTTGCCGATGTCGGACTGCTGGGGCTGCCCAATGCGGGCAAGTCCACCCTGATCAGGGCAGTGTCTTCTGCCACCCCAAAGGTCGCGGATTACCCTTTTACAACCCTGGTTCCCAACCTGGGCGTTGTGCGTGCAGGCGAAGATAACAGTTTCGTCATGGCCGATATTCCCGGCCTGATCGAAGGTGCCTCGCAAGGGGCGGGTCTGGGTATACGCTTTCTCAAGCATCTGGCGCGTACCCGGGTATTGTTGCATCTTGTCGATATCGCGCCGCTGGATGGCGGCGATCCGGCAGACGCAGCAATGGCAATAATCAGGGAGCTGGAAAATTTCAGTGAAGCCCTGGCAAAAAAAGAACGCTGGCTGGTGCTTAACAAGACTGACCTGCTGCCCCCGGATGAGGCTGATGCCGTGTGCAATGCCATAGTAGACAAGCTGGGGTGGAAAGGCCCTGTGCACCGTATATCGGCAGTATCCGGGCAGGGCACAAGGGAATTAAGTGAAGCGCTGATGCGTTCCATCAATGAAGCCAATGCGCGCTTTGAGGAAGACGAGGAATACCGCCAGCAACAGCACGAACTGGATCAGCTCATGGCGTTTGAAATTCGTCAGAGTATCGAGGCGGTTAAAACAGCCTGGAAAGAAAAGAAAAACCAGTTATCTGCGGATGACCTGGATGATGATTTTGATGATGATATCGAAGTGGAATACGTAAGGGATTAAAGGTGAGTAACAGACAGACACTGACAGCAGCCAAAACCTGGGTTGTCAAAATCGGCAGCTCCCTGCTCACCGATGACGGGAAAGGGTTGAACCGGGAAAGCATGGCAGCCTGGGTAAGGCAGATTGCCGGTTTTCGTGATGCCGGTCTTTGTGTAGTGCTGGTCTCTTCCGGCGCAGTGGCTGAAGGGGTATTGCGTCTGGGACTAAAAGGCAGACCCACTGCCATCCATGAACAACAGGCCGCTGCCGCTGTTGGCCAGATGGGGCTGATCCAGGCATACGAATCCGAATTCAAGAAATTTGATCTGCATACCGCCCAGATTCTTCTAACCCATGATGACCTGTCTAACAGAAAGCGTTATTTGAATGCACGTACCACCTTGATGACATTGCTCAAGCTGGGGGTTGTACCGGTGGTGAATGAAAATGACACCGTTGTTACCGATGAGATCTGTTTTGGCGATAACGACACACTCGCGGGCCTGGTGGCCAACCTGATCAATGCCGATGCCATGGTTATTCTGACTGACCAGGATGGGCTCTATGAATCAGATCCGCGTAACAATCCACAGGCCAAACTGGTAAGCCAGGCGCAAAGTAATAACGACGAACTGTTTGATTTCGCAGGCACCGGTCACGGTGATCTTGGTCGTGGCGGAATGCTGACCAAGGTAAAGGCCGCACGGCTTGCCGCCAGGTCGGGGACTGCCACCTGTATTGTTAACGGCAGGAAGCCTGATATCCTGGCAATGCTGCGGGAAGGGACTGAAGTGGGTACGCTTCTACTGCCAGAAAGCGAGCCACTGGCGGCGCGCAAGCAATGGCTTGCCAGTCACCTTAAAGTGAAAGGTGTATTCACGCTTGATGCCGGCGCTGTTCGGGTTTTAAAAGAATCAGGCAAAAGCCTGCTGCCTGTAGGAATCACTTCGAGCTCCGGAAACTTTCTGCGTGGAGAAGTCGTCAGCTGTGTTGATGACAAGGGTAATCCCGTTGCCCGTGGTCTGGTGAATTACAACGCCCAGGAAGCTGCCAGTATCATCGGCCATTCCAGTGAAGAGATTTTTTCTTTATTGGGCTATGAGGGTGATCACGAAATAATACACAGAGATAATCTTGTGCTTCTTTGAGTAAGCTCTGATTTCCTTATTCCCTGAATTCCAGATACCGGGTTGTTGGGAAAATGTTCCGCCTGTTCGTCCTTATGCGGCAAACCAGGTGCGGATACAGCCTGAACTTCACGCCTTCTTTCTATTTGACAGAATTGCCCCCCATCGTTATGTTAGCGGGGTTTCTTAATTACAATAATCACCATAAAACACAGTTAGTATTTTCACCGGTCAGGGGGACTTCATGGGCAAAATCTGTTGCCGTGTTTCACTATTGTTTGTATTTTCCATTGCCAGCTTTTCCGCGCTGGCAGAGAAAAACTTTTCTGGCGTTTGGGTAGGTAATTACAGCGAGGATTTTCCTGACCGCTTACCCGGTCCCGAGCTTGGGGACTATGCCGGGCTCCCCCTTAATGATGCTGACAGATTACGGGCGCAGAGCTGGAGCGCTTCACTGATCGCGCTGCCTGAATACCAGTGTCGTGTCCATCCATCAGATTATGCCAGCAGCTTTGCCAATATCCGCATTTGGGAAGAACGCGATCCTATCACTGAACAGTTAATCGCTATTCGTATCCAGCATTTTGCCTGGCAAACCCGGCGCACCATCTGGATGGATGGTCGCGAGCACCCGCCTGAGTTTGCACAACATACTGCGATGGGTTTTTCTACCGGGGAATGGGTCGGGCATCAGTTAAAAATCAAAACCACCCATCTTAAGGAAGGCTGGTTACGCCGAAATGGTGTTGCCCGCAGTGACCAGGCCACGGTGACCGAATATTTTATTCGCCATGACGATTTGCTGACCTGGACAGTGATTATTGATGACCCCGTTTATCTGGATGAACCTTTCATCAGGAATCGTGATTATCTTTATTCCATTGACAGTCAGGTGGGCAATTATCCTTGTGATCCGGTGATCGAAATGGTCAGAGAGCCTGGTTATATTCCCCATCATCTGCCAGGCACCAATACCGATTTGCTGATTTATTCCGAGCGCCATGATATTCCTGTAGAAGCCGCCATGGGGGGCGCCGAAACCATGTATCCGGAATATATCGAGCGTTTGCGGGAATTGCCTAAACCCAGTGAATTACAGGCAGGGCAGGAGTAATTATGAAGAACATTACACTAAATAAACTGTTTGCCATGGTTCCGGCGCTGGCAGTTTCCATTGTCTTTTCGCAAACGATTATTGTCCCACAAGCACAGGCACAAACCGATTTTGACGCGGTAGAAATCCAGACGCTTAAAGTGCGTGACAATATTTATATGCTGGTGGGTGCCGGCGGCAATATCACTGTTCAGACTGGAGATGACGGTATCCTGATCATCGACACCCAGTATGCCGAGTTGTCGGAAAAAAATCTGGCGGCAATCAGGGCGCTGTCTGACAAACCACTGCGTTACATTATCAATACCCATCACCATGGTGATCATGTGGGAGGCAATGCCGAATTAAAGGCGGCGGGATTTACTCCCAGTGGCGGTAATGTTGGCGCAGCCTTGTCCAATGCTGGAGAAGGGGCAACTATCTTAGCCCATGAAAATGTACTGTTGAATATGGCTGGTGACGACAACATGTCTACAGAAATGTGGCCGACCATGACCTACTTTGCCGACAAAAAAGATCTCTACTTCAATGGCGAAGGGGTGCGGATAATTCATCAGCCCAATGCCCATACCAACGGCGACAGTATTGTCTTTTTCCGGAAATCCGATGTGATTACCACGGGTGATGCCTATATCACCAGCTTCTATCCTTTTATTGATATGTCTTCTGGCGGCACTTTGCAGGGATTTATTGATGCTGCCAATGCCATTATTGACCTTATCATTCCGGAATATGGCCAGGACGGCGGTACCCTCGTCATTCCCGGTCATGGCAGACTCAGTGATATTGGGGATGTCATTAACTGGCGAGAAATGCTGACAATCATCAGGGATCGCATCATTGATATGAAACAGCGTGGCATGAGCCTGGAAGAAGTCCTCGCTGCCAGACCCACCAGAGACTATGACCCACGTTGGGCGGGGCAGGGAATTTTTTCCACTGAAAATTTTGTCACTGCAGCCTACATGACACTGGTAGATTAAGGAGCGACACATGAAAACAAGCATGATCAAACTAATATTGTCGACTCTTCTCCTGTTTTCGGCCATCGATTTATCAGCACAACCGGGTGGAGAACAACAATCGGCACGGGAAATGGCCGCCATTGACATCACCGGTAACTGGGTTTCACTGGTGACTGAAGACTGGCGTTTCAGAATGGTGGTAGCTAATGCTGGTGACTACGAGGGCATAGGCTTAACGCCCAAAGGCCGGGAAATTGCCAATGCCTGGGACCCTGACGCTGATCTGGCCGCAGGCAACGCCTGCAAGGCCTATGGAGCCGGTGGTCTGATGCGAATTCCTACCCGCTTGAATATCAGTTGGGTAAGCGACAATGTCCTGCAGATTGACACCGATGCCGGCATGCAGACGCGTTTACTCAAGTTTGGTCCGGCGCAGGATAATGCCGGTGCCGGGACTCTGCAGGGGGTCACCAGGGCCAGCTGGCAGATAGAAAGGGAAGGCGGTTTTGGTGGCGCAGTGACAGGTGGCAGCATCAATGCAGTAACCACTGATATGGCGCCGGGATACCTGCGTCGTAATGGGGTGCCTTACGGCACGCAGGCTAAGCTGACAGAGTATTATGAGTTGTTGATTGGTGGTGATGGGACGCATTACCTGACAGTGATCTCTATACTGGAGGATCCTGAACATCTGACTCAGTTGTATACTACCAGTGCCAATTTCAAAAGAGAGCTTGATGGTTCCAAATGGAATCCTTCGGAATGCGAGGTCCAATAGTAGCTATTACGCTCGGCTACTCATCGTTAAAAATGTGCTCAGTCGGTCATGTGCTCAATGTACACTTTCTCCCTGCGCGCATTTTTGCCTCGATTAGCCAGCGCTCATGACGCTACCAAATTTTGAGCGTTTATGATGAACTGCATTCACCTTATTCAGAAAAAAAGCGGAAAATAGAAGGAAATAGCTGGAATAGCCGCAAAGAAACATAATAAAAAAGGCCGCATAAGCGGCCTTTTTTTCTTTCAGTGGCCAGTAGCCACCAAATGATTAATCGAAGGTTTGATCTTCCGAGAAGCCCCAGCCGAAACCGTCTGCCGGACGCAGAATACTTTCCATGCGCATACGGTGATCGCTTCGGTCTCTCGAGGGTTGTCCGGTGATGATGACTTCGTCACCCGGTTTGAATGAGGTTCTTGTCAGTCCCTGTCGCATCAGCAGTGTAGCACCGCCCCACTCAACGCCCCAGCGTTGCTCATTGCCATCTTCATCCGGTGCCATAACCATCACAGAGGCGTGGGGATTACGGAAATTCATCTGCACCAGTTTGCCCTTAATCTCAATCATGGTGTCCATGTCATAAGTGGCTTGAAACGAGTGATGTGCAAACGCGGAAGGAACCAGGATTAAACTGGCAAACACACTAAAAATTTTGATTAATTTCATACTAACTTCCCCCAAACTGTTATGGCTGGCCTGGTAAGCCCCAGTGCCGGGATTATAACTGAAGGGTCGGTGCCTTTGCATTTCTTTATGGGGACTTGTTCAGCAGGCATTAAAAAACCGGCTAATGCCGGTTTTTTAATAAAATCATAGGCTTAACAATTCAATCAGACTTTAAGCGCCTTGATTGCACTGTTCAGGCGACTTTTATGGCGTGCTGCCTTGTTGGCATGAATGATTCCCTTGTCAGAAAGTCGATCAATGACGGGAACAGCTGCATTATAGGCAGTGGTTGCCTGATCATAATCCTTGCTATCAATGGCCGCATTCACTTTCTTGATATAGGTACGAACCATGGAACGTGCACTTGCGTTGTGCTTGCGTCGGTTTTCTGCCTGTCGTGCCCTTTTACGAGCCTGTGGAGAGTTTGCCAAAGGGGGCTCCTTTACTTTTATAGCTGTTATTTATAGCTTTTATAAGCTTCGAATTGGTTACGTGGTATCAGTGTTTTTGCATTGCCCGGAGGTGAATCCGTTAAACACAATGTTTGCTTACTGAAAAAAGACGCGAATCATGCAGTTTTAAAGGGTATTTGTCAACTCCCAGACCATGCTATTGCAGAACAAATGCTGTGTTAAGATGCGCTTTGAGGCGTGAACCCGGAGAAATATAGAGCGTGCAGGCAGTTGAAGACAGGCCGGAACAGACCGGGGTAGCGAAGTCGAGTCTGGTTGTTTCCTCGATGACCTTTGTGTCCCGAATACTGGGCCTGGTGCGTGAAATCGTTTTTGCCGCGGTATTCGGGGATGGACCGGCTGCCGATGCCTTTTTTGTTGCCTTCAGAATTCCTAACTTCCTGCGCCGCCTGTTTGCGGAAGGCGCGTTTTCCCAGGCCTTCGTGCCGGTACTCTCACAATACCGTAAAAATCGACCGTTTGTTGATATCAAGGCACTGGTAGACCATGTGGCGGGTCGATTATCCCTGATTTTAGTTGTGGTGACAGTGATTGGCATTGTTGCGGCTCCCATGGTGGGAGGACTTTTCGCCTTTGGTTACCTGGATACACCGGATAAATTTGCCTTGCTGGTGAAGATGCTTCGCATCACCTTTCCCTACATTCTGCTTATATCCCTGACCGGTTTTGCTGGCTCAATTCTTAATTCCTATGGCCGCTTTGCCGTTCCTGCGATGACGCCGATTCTGCTGAATCTCACCCTGATCAGTTGTGCCTTGCTGTTAAGTCCGCTGATGGCCGAGCCGGTGGTAGCATTGGCGTGGGGCGTGTTGATTGCCGGATTTATCCAGCTGATGTTCCAGTTGCCGTTCCTGAATCATCTGAGGCTGATACCCAGACCCAGACTGAAGCCCAGGCATGAGGGCGTCAGCAAGGTGATTGCCCTGATGATTCCGGTGATGTTCAGTGTCTCTGTGGGACAGATCAACCTGTTGCTTGATACTGTGCTTGCTACAGCCCTGCAGGGCGATGGGGCAGTGAGTTGGTTGTATTACTCAGACCGCCTGATGGAATTACCGCTGGGCATCTTTGCGATTGCCATAGCGACTGTAATTCTGCCAACTCTCTCCAGAATTCATGCAGCGCAAGCCACAGAGCAGTTCATTGAGACTCTGGACTGGAGTTTGCGCACAATCCTGTTGCTGGGGTTGCCCGCGACTCTGGCGCTGGTGGTGCTGGCCGAGCCATTGATTGTCACCATATACCAGCATGGGGCGTTCGGAGCAGAATCGGTACCCCCAACCGCCATGAGCTTGAAGGCCTATGCAGTGGGACTGTTGGGCTTTATGAGTATTAAAGTCCTGGCAACGGCCTATTTTTCCCGTCAGGACACCTCCACCCCGGTGCGCTATGCGGTGATTGCCATGGTGAGTAACATGGTATTTAACCTGATGCTTATCATACCCCTGGCCCATGTTGGTCTGGCTCTGGCTACCTCGTTATCGGCCTTTGTGAATGCCGGTCTGTTGTTGTACGGGCTGGTGAAAACAGGGGTTTTTCATTTCCGTGTGCACTGGCTGATTTATCTGGTACAGGCAGCTGCAGCCAATATTGTGATGGTGCTGGTTTTGACTTTCTTTCTCTCTGGTAGCAGCCTGGAGTTATGGATTAATGCGACGACTGTGTCGCGAATTACCATGCTGAGTGTTCTGTGTTTGGCGGGCGCCGGCAGTTATGCGCTGACATTATTGGCTTGTGGGGTCAGGCCTTCCCATTTTCGCCATAGTGTATAAAAACACGGGTATGGACAATCTTGATGTATCAGGCCGCCGCACTGGCATATAATAGCCGGCTTTTTGTTAACAAGCAGATGCCATGAGTGTTTTTTCTGATTTCCCGTCCTTCCGCTCAGTTCACGAGGGATGTGTTGCTACCATTGGTAAGTATGACGGCATGCATGTTGGTCATCAGCATGTACTGAAGACCCTGTGCCACACCGCTGATATCAGGGGCTTGCCCGCTGTCGTCATCGTAAGCGAACCTCATCCGGAAGAATTTTTCTCCAGCACAAATGCTGCGCCACGTCTGATGCCGTTTCAGGAGAAGGTGGATTTTCTGCTGTCTTTTGGGATCAATGCGGTTTTTCGTATGACCTTTGATAATGCGCTTTGTAATCAGGCCCCGACAGCATTTATTCAGGAATACCTGATAGAAGGTCTGGGGGTGAAAGCAATAATCGTCGGTGATGATTTTCGTTTTGGCAAAAACCGTAAAGGGGATTTTCAACTGTTGCAGAAAGCGGGCAGGGAGCTCGGCTTTGAAGTGATTCGGGAAATTCCATTCAAGTACGAAAATCATCGGGTCAGTAGCACCCTGGTCAGGAATTATCTCGAGCAGGGAGATTGTGAAAAAGTCCGTTCATTGCTTGGCCGTTACTACAGTGTCAGCGGACGTGTTGAGACGGGGAAAAAACTTGGTCGTGAGTTGGGGACACCCACTGCCAACATAGACCTGGAAGGACGTCGACTGCCATTACATGGTATTTTCAGTGTGCTTGTTGAATTTGAGGGTAAAACCTTGCAAGGCATAGCCAGCGTTGGCTTCAATCCCACAGTGGAAAACAGTGAAGTGGCTAAACTGGAGGTCTATATTTTTGACTTTGACAAAGATATTTATGGTGAGCGTCTGGTAGTAAGTTTTATCGAAAAACTCAGGGACGAGCTCAAATTTCCCGATCTGGAAAGCCTGAAGCAACAGATGGTCGTTGATATTGAACAGGCCAGACAATCACTGCAAAGCCTGCCAATGGCATGAGTATTCAGAGAAAGGTAAACCATGGACAGTAAGAAAACCTCGACAAAACCCTTCAGCCTGCTGGCCCTGTTCACCCTTTCCGGTTTGATAGTAGTGGTCGATCAGGTGACTAAATACGTAAGTAATAGCAACCTGACAGAACATATGCCGGTAGCGGTGATCCCGGGATTTGATTTACTGCTTGCCTATAATCGTGGCGCAGCCTTCAGCTTTCTCAATGATGCCGGAGGCTGGCAACGCTGGTTGTTAACCGGAATTTCCATAGCAGTAAGCGGTTTTCTGCTGGCCTGGCTGATTAAATTACCGAAAACCCAGCGGCTGCTCGGTTTTGCCCTGGCTCTCATTCTGGGGGGGGCGGTGGGAAATTTAATTGATCGTATGCTGGCCGGTTATGTCATCGATTTTATAAGTCTTTATTTTATGGACTATCGTTTTGCTACTTTTAATATTGCGGATGCTGCCATCAGTATTGGTGCTGCGCTCATGATTCTGGATATCGTTATTGATTTCAGGCGATCAAATGCCGCCAATACCGCAACCTGAGAGCGCTATCCAGACATGGAAAAAATTACTCTTAACGATATCACCCTGGATAATCAGGAGTCTGATACCACTCTAAAGCCTGCAAGGGTCCATGAGCTGGCAGACTATGCCGATGATCAGGTAGGGCCGGGGAAGCAGGTCACCTTGAATTTTGAGCTTGCCCTGGCGCAGGGGGAAATCATCGACAGCAACTTTGAGCAGGCGCCGGCGCAGTTTACAGTTGGTGATGGCAATCTTCTGCCAGGTTTTGAGTTATCCATGTTTGGTATGCGTGCCGGTGAGGAAAAAACCCGGCTAATACCCGCTCTGCAGGCCTTTGGGCAGCCACGGGAAGAAAATGTGCATAGTTTCCCGCGTTACCGATTTCCTGCAGATTTAGTCATGGAGGTTGGCCTGATGATAAACTTCACTGACAGTGGCGGAAATCAACAGCCGGGAATGATCAGTAAATTTGATGCCGACAAGGTGGAGATCGACTTCAATCATCCATTGGCGGGCAGAGATATCCAGTTCCGGGTCAAAATCCTTGGGGTATCATGCAGTGAAATTTCTACCTGAACCACGACAACAGGAAACCATGAACTCAGCAGTCAATTCAACAGCAGACTCATTACAGATCAATCTGGCCAATCCGCGGGGCTTTTGCGCCGGTGTTGATCGTGCCATTGATATTGTGAATCGGGCCCTGGATATATATGGGCCCCCCATTTATGTGCGCCATGAAGTCGTGCACAACAAAACTGTGGTTCAGTCACTGCGTAATCGTGGTGCTATTTTTGTAGATGAATTGGCAGATGTGCCTTCCCAGGATACTAAAGGAAATCCTTCTATTGTTATTTTCAGTGCCCACGGGGTTTCACAGCATGTAAAAGATGAAGCTGATGAGCTTGGCTTGCGGGTGTTTGATGCGACCTGTCCACTGGTAACGAAAGTACATCTGGAAGTGATTAAATACAGTGATGCCGGACGCGAGTGCATACTCATCGGGCATGCCTTTCATCCTGAAGTAGAGGGCACTATGGGGCAGTACGATACCAGTAATGGCGGCTGTATCTATCTGGTGGAATCAGAAGAGGATGTTCAAAACCTGATCGTCAAGGATGATGATAATCTGGCATACGTGACCCAGACAACACTATCGATGGATGATACCGCGCGCATAATAGATGCCCTGCGTGATCGCTTCCCCAATATTACCGGCCCGCGCAAAAAAGATATTTGTTATGCTACCCAGAACCGCCAGGATGCGGTCAAACAACTGGCTTTGGAAAACGATCTGGTGCTGGTGGTTGGTTCCCCCAATTCCTCAAACTCAAACCGCTTAAAGGAACTGGCAGAACGTATGGGCAGTGAGGCCTATCTGATAGATCATGCCGGCGAAATCAAGGAAAGCTGGTTCAATGGCAAACATGCTGTGGGCGTAACAGCGGGCGCATCAGCCCCGGAAGTACTGGTAAGGGAAGTTATTGAAAGACTTATGCAAATGGGCGGACAGCAGCCAAAAGAAATGCATGGGGTGGAGGAAAATATAGTGTTTTCCATGCCCCGGGAATTGAAAGTCCAGGAATCGGCTTAAACACAGCTTCCTTAATCTATACCGAGTTTCTTTAGCCGATAGCGGAAAGATCTGAATGTCATGCCCAGTTTTTTTGCTGCAGCAGTTTTGTTCCAGCGGGTTTCTTCCAGCGCTTTTTTAATAGCTGCCGTTTCGATTTCTTCCAGATGTTTTTCAAGAGAGAAGTTTTCACTGCTTTCAAGCTTGCTCTCAATACTCTCAATATTCTCAATACTTTCCATAGCACTTTTGATACCAATGCTGTTTGGCTTATTATCAGATGTGTTTACATTAACAGCAGGATTTTCTTCCACAGCTGAATTCATTTCGGGAAGATCAGCGGCCTGTATCGAATTATTTTCGGCCATGGCCAGTGCGCGCTGTAAAATATTTTCCAGTTCCCTGACATTACCGGGAAAGCTGTAAGCCTTCAGGCGTGAAATAGCCTCTTCAGAGATGGTGACTTTTTCCATGCCATTTTCCCTGGCCAGTATGTCAAGGTAATGGGAGGCCAGTAGCTCAATATCATCCTTGTGTTCTCTCAAGCTGGGGACCTTGAGTTCGATAACGTTGATCCGGTAATAAAGATCCTGCCGTAAATTCCCCTGTTCAATCTCATGTGCAAGGTTTTTGTGAGTCGCGCTGATCAGGCGCACATCAACCGGAATTTCAGTTTCCGAACCCACCGGTCTGACAGATTTTTCCTGTATTGCTCTGAGTAATTTTACCTGCATGTGCAGGGGCAAATCGGCGATTTCATCAAGGAACAGACTGCCTCCATCAGCAACCTGGAACAGGCCGGACTTATCACTGTGAGCACCGGTAAAGCTACCTTTCTTATGACCGAAAAACTCACTCTCCATAAGCTCGGTAGGTATAGCGCCGCAGTTAATGGGCACAAAATCCTTGTCGCGTCGTGGCCCCTGGGCATGAATGGCTCTTGCTACCAGCTCTTTCCCGCTACCTGATTCTCCACTGATAAAAACAGGCGCCTGGCTTCGTGCCAGCTTGATGATCTGTTGTTTCAATTTGGTGATCTGCGGGGATTCTCCAACAATATTGAGTTGGGTGTCAGGTATTTGCTCGGTTTTTGTGGGTAATTCATGTTCCAGTTTCAGGGCAGTACTTACCATTTCGCGTAACTTTCTGATGTCTACTGGTTTGGAAACGAAGTCGAAAGCCCCTGACTTCAGTGCGCTGATTGCTGTTTCGGTACTGCCATGGGCGGTTATTACCGCAACCGGGATATGCGGGTAATCACTCTGAATTTCCTTTACCAGTTCAATACCATTGCCATCAGGTAATTTCATATCGGTCAGGCACAGGTGAAAATCATTAGTGCCAAAGTGATTTCTGGCTTCTTCAAGATTGCTGGCAGAAAGGGTAGACAGATCCATACGCCCCAGGGTTATTTCCAGGAGTTCCCTGATATCGGGTTCATCATCAACGATTAATACTTTGTGGCTCATGTTTTAATGTGTCAATTTATGGATCGGCTTCTGGATTAAGGTGTAAATCTAATTCCTGGGTCAAGTTCGGGTCAGATCAGGCTCTTGTCGGGATTGGTAAAGTTTATCTGGAATGTACTTTTGCCTTTGTATTCACGTTGATAGGACAGGCGTGCGCGGTTAGCGTCGCATATTTCCCGGCAAATAAACAGACCGAGACCAGTGCCTGACTGTTCAGTAGTAAAAAACGGTTCGAAGATTTGCGTTGTAAATTCCTCGGGAATCCCTTTGCCATCATCCATGATATGCATTTCAGGGTTTCCATCTATTTCACTGTTTTTCACTTCAATACTCAGATGTCTCGCTCCTGTTGCCTTCTCACTGTAACGCAATCCGTTTTCACAAAGGTTGGTAAGCACCTGTTCCAGTTGTCCGCTATTAAAAAGTACACGTATGTCTTTGGGTGAGACGTCACATTCAATTTCTATCGGAACCGCCATGGAGTTGGAAAACTTGGTAACAAACTGGGTCAGCCAGTCTGATATCGTAAACTGACTCATGTCCTCAGCCTTGTTACGGGATAGGTCGAGAATACTTTCTATTATTATGTTTACCCTGTCTGAATGGGTATTAATTATTTCCAGTAAACGCTGATCACTTTCATGGATTTCCTCAGATTCGTTAAGTAACTGGCTGGCATGGGATATTGCGCCAAGAGGATTCCTGATTTCATGAGCGATGCTTGCTGTAAGGCGGCCAAGAGATATCATTTTCAATTGTTGTGCACGACTGGTTAATAATGAAAAATCTTCGAGAAAAATAAGAATATTGGAATCTGCCCCGGGGTTCAGATATGAAAATGTAGCCTGCAGGTCTGTAGATGTCTCATTCAAACGAAAAGGCGTTGATTTTACATTGTTGTCGTTCATCCAGTGCTGAAGTTGTGAAAAAAGAATCTGTGGTAAAACCGAGGCAGTATCTTCATCATTAAGTTCGACATTATCCAGGTGAAGAAACCTGCTGGCGGCAACATTAATGGTAAGAATAACCCCTTCCGGTGTGACTACCAGGATACCGGTATGCATGCGTTCGATAATCTTGTTATTCATTTCCTGCAGGGACTGGATGTTTTTTGCCTGCTGTCGGGCAAGCAGTTCGTTTTGTCTGATTTTTCCACCCAGATACTGCAGTGATCCAGATACAGCAAACAGGCTGAAGCCAAGCAAACCGGCCTGGACAAAGTAGACAATACCCTCATCAATGATCAGGTAGAGATTTACTTCACTGTAAATGGCGAGTATGGAGCCTACTGCAGCAAAGAATGTGCTGAGTCTTGAACGAAATAAAAGACTGCCCGAGGCTATCGGGACAATTAGCAGACTCGCCATACCACTACTCACCCCACCACAGGTATAACTAATGAGTACCAGGAACACTATATCAACGAGAATAACGCTGATGAATTGTGAGGTCAGCAGGCCTTTGCTTTTGGGTAATAGTATGCGGAAGAAAACTATGACATTAAAGGCCATATAAATAACGACAACGTTTACAAACATATCAGGATTGATTGTGCCAAGCGTTGACGTTAATGATCTGAAGTAAAAGCTGATCAGTAGGATCAGTGACAGAACGAAACGGTAGATGTTGTAAACATCAAATACCCGTTGATCTTGCTGTTGAGCCAGATTTTCCAGAGATGTGTCAGTTTTATTATTAGTGAAAGGCATGGGGAAAAATTATAGAAGAGTGAAAAGTATCGCTTTCGATAACGGAGCTGCCAGCCAATACATCGAAACAATCAGTCATTGCCGGAAAGATAGTTTTGCTTATGTTTTTCGCTGCAAAACCATAGTTTTTCATGAGCCACAGCTCTTTGCTCAGGCACATGAACCGAGCAATACGCGCACAGGACCATATTGCCCTGTTCCAGTTTGCCGGCTGCTTTTTTGTTTGCTTTTGCCTGCTTGGCCAGGAAGTTCCTGATTAAACGCCAGAACATCCAGATCACTACAGCAAAAATGACGAGTCTGATTAATCCCATAAAATATCTTTATAATAAGTACTTAGTGGCAGACAATACCGCACCTGTATGACAATATCCATAGAAGCCATTCATAGAGGCTAATCCGGTGAGTATGCCTTTTAATGTGTGATTTATTGTCATTTAATGCCTATTAATGTGTTTTAGCTGGCATCCCGCAGATGTCAAAATTATTATACGCTTTTACTGAAAAACAGGTTTTCAAAATCCCTATTCATGGCTAATCATAATACCCTGAACGTAGTAATGGCCCAGGTGAATCCACTGGTGGGTGACATCCCGGGAAATACCGAGCTGGTTATAAAAACGGCGGAGAAAATTCTGGTTCGGCATAAACCTGACGTGATTGTGTTTCCGGAACTGGTGCTCACGTCTTATCCTCCTGAAGACCTGTTATTAAGAGCCAGTCTGGATATCAGGGTCGAGTCCGCACTGCAGGCAATCAGGGACTGCAAGTTTGATACCCATCTAGTTATTGGTTATCCCGGCAGGGAGCAGGGACGTCTTTACAATATGCTCTGCGTAATTTACCAGGGCAATACGCTAACTACCTACAAGAAACAGATTCTTCCCAATTATCAGGTTTTCGACGAGAAGCGTTATTTTGATGCAGGCTCACAGGCCTGTGTGTTGAACATTAATAATATTCCTACCGGGTTTACTATTTGCGAAGATCTTTGGGCGCCAGGTCCCATGGCCCAGGCTCAGGCCGCCGGCGCGAAACTGATGATCAATATTAATGGTTCTCCCTTTCATGTAGATAAATACCAGAACAGGTTGGATGTATTGCATGCCAGACAGCAGGAAGCAGCTTTACCGATTATTTATGTAAACCTGGTGGGTGGTCAGGACGAACTGGTATTTGATGGCTGTTCCATGGCTATTGATGGCGATGGCGGCATCAGGGCACTGGCACCAGCCTGCGAAGAGAGCCTGGCAAGCGTCAGCGTCAACTATGATGGTGTACAGGCCACTATCGCACAGGCCGTTATAAGCCCGGTGGAGGATAAACAGGCACTGATATACCGGGTGCTGGTCCTTGGCTTACATGATTATGTGATTAAAAACGGATTTTCTGGCGTTGTGTTGGGGCTTTCCGGTGGCATCGATTCTGCCTTGACCCTGGCTATTGCCGTTGATGCCCTTGGCGCCGATAGGGTGCATGCTGTCATGATGCCGTTTAAATATACTTCTGACATGAGTATGGAAGATGCGGCAAAGCAGGCTGAAAATTTTGGAGTTAATTATCGGGTTATCCCTATTGAAGATATTTATGAAGGCTTTATGTCCAGTCTTGCTCAGGAGTTTGTCGGGACTGATGTCGACCTGACGGAGCAGAATCTGCAGGCAAGGTGTCGCGGTGTTATCCTCATGGCGATTTCCAATAAAAAGGGATACCTGGTTCTTACTACTGGCAACAAGAGCGAGATGGCGGTAGGTTATTCAACGCTTTATGGTGATATGGCCGGTGGTTTTGATGTGCTCAAGGATGTGCCAAAAATGCTGGTATATTCTTTATCACGTTACAGAAATTCTGTTTCTGCCGGTGCTCATGCTGAAATGATCCCTGGACGTATTATTGATCGCCCACCCTCTGCAGAGCTGGCACCTGATCAGGTAGATGAAGATAATCTGCCCCCTTATGAGATTCTTGATCAGATACTTGAGTTATATATTGAAGGTGATGAAAGCGCGAATGCCATAATTGAAAAAGGTTTTGATCATGATACGGTTATGCGAGTATTAAGGCTCGTTGATTTAAATGAATATAAACGTCGTCAGGCGCCGGTTGGCGTCAGAATCAGTAAAAAAGGCTTTGGCAGGGATCGTCGTTATCCGATAACGTCGGGGTGGAAGTTGGGCGAATGAAACGGATAAAGGATAGTGGATAAAGGATAAAGGTGGCCGGGTGCAGGTAGATCGGATGAGCGCGTAGGTCAGATAAGGCTGACAAGCCGCCATCCGACAGGCAGGATACAGAATTGTAGAAAAAGGTAACCGGTATAGGCAGGATAAGCGTGTAGGTCGGATAAGGCTGACAGGCCGTCATCCGACAGGCCGGGCACGGTCAGCTAGAATAAAAACACTGTGAATGAATTTCGCAATCAGTAAATAAACCGATTGTTTAAGCGAGGGGCTATGCAGGAAGACGACAACAAGTACTGGCTGGAAAACATTCGCATACTCAAGATACTGTTGGGTATCTGGTTTATTGTTTCATTTCTGATGTCTGTGATTTTTGTTGATCAGCTGGATGTTATTCGAATCGGTGGCTTCAAGTTTGGCTTCTGGATGGCGCAACAGGGATCGATCTATATTTACGTAATATTGATATTCGTCTATTTGAAGATGATGGATAACCTTGATCGTAAATATCATCATGAAGAAAAAGACATCATTGCTGAAGAAGCAAGCGATCAGGTTTCCTGAGCTTTGTTCCTAAACAATAATAATGACCAACAGGGCATGACGGCATGAGTCTGCAACTCTTAACCTATATTTTCGTAGGCATTACCTTTCTCGTCTATATCGGCATTGCCGTCTGGTCCAGGGCTTCCTCTACACAGGAGTTTTATATTGCCGGGGCTCATGTCCCTCCGCTAGCCAATGGTCTGGCGACAGCGGCAGACTGGATGTCAGCAGCGTCGTTTATTTCCATGGCAGGAATTGTGTCCTATATGGGGCGCGATGGCTCGGTGTATTTGATGGGCTGGACCGGAGGTTATGTCCTGCTGGCACTGATGATCGCGCCTTACCTGCGTGATTTCGGCAAATTTACGGTGCCCGATTTCATCGGGGATCGCTATTACAGCCAGTTAGCCCGCATGGTGGCCGTTGTGTGCGCCATTTTTGTGTCTTTCACCTATGTGGCCGGCCAGATGCGTGGTGTCGGTGTGGTATTTTCACGCTTTCTGGAAGTGGATATCAATCTTGGTGTTCTCATCGGTATGACTATAGTGTTCTTCTATGCCGTACTGGGGGGAATGAAAGGCATTACCTATACGCAGGTAGCGCAATACTGCGTACTGATTTTTGCTTACATGGTGCCAGCAGTGTTTATCTCCATTCTGATGACGGGCAATGTGATTCCCCAGATTGGCTTTGGCTCGGAATTGAATGAGTCCATGGGCGGGGGGTATTTGCTTGATCGACTTGATGGCCTGCACGAAGAACTGGGTTTTACCGCCTATACCGAAGGTGTGCGCAGTTCGCTGGATGTACTGTTTATTACCGCCGCGCTGATCATGGGCACGGCAGGTTTGCCTCACGTTATTATTCGCTTTTTCACCGTCCCCAGTGTCAGGGCAGCACGAAAGTCAGCCGGTTATGCCCTGTTCTTTATCGCCATTCTCTACACCACAGCACCGGCCATTGCGGCTTTCGCCCGCACTAACCTGATCAATACCGTGAACAATGCAGTCTATACCGAAATGCCAGGCTGGTTTCGCACCTGGGAAAATATCAATCTCATTACTTTCGATGACAAAAACGGCGATGGCAGAATACAGTATGTGGCTGATCCTGTCATCAATGAGCTGAACGTGGACCGGGATATTATTGTGCTCGCCAACCCCGAAATCGCGCAGTTACCCAATTGGGTAATTGCGCTGATCGCTGCGGGCGGACTTGCCGCTGCGCTGTCTACGGCCGCCGGTTTGTTGCTGGTGATATCCACGTCCATTTCCCATGATCTGTTAAAGCGTAATCTGATGCCGGATATTTCAGAGAAACAGGAACTCAAGTTTGCCCGTATCGCCATATTCTTTGCCGTGTGTATTGCCGGTTACTTCGGCATCAATCCGCCAGGCTTTGTGGCTCAGGTAGTGGCGTTTGCGTTTGGTCTGGCCGCGTCATCTTTCTTCCCCGCGATAGTGCTGGGTATATTTTCGGTGCGCATGAACAAGGAAGGGGCGGTGTCCGGCATGATTGCGGGCATAGTCTTTACTGCCACCTATATTATTTACTTCAAGTTCATTAATCCTGCTGCTGATACGGCAGAAAAATGGTGGTTTGGAATTTCTCCGGAAGGAATTGGTACAGTAGGGATGTTGATGAATTTCATTATTTCAGTCGTGGTTTGCCGCTTTACCCCGGCACCGCCCCAGGATGTGGTGGACATGGTGCTGGATATCCGGGTGCCGGGAAAACCTTCCTGAGCGTCCTTATGTCTGGACAGGTATGAAAGTATTTATATCATTCCCGTTGTCATCTTCAGCGCCCGGGCTGTTGCTGGTCTGCGCTTTTCCAGATTTGGTTTCGCCGGCAAGTAACCGGTAAACCGAGGGTAGAATAAACAGCGTAAAAAGCGTCCCTATCAGCATACCTGCAACCAGAATAATACCAATACTGTTACGTGCTTCGGCGCCGGCGCCAGTAACAAGTACCAGAGGAAAGTGGCCAAGCACAGTAGCAGCAGTAGTCATCAACACAGGACGCAGGCGCAGCAGTGAGGCTGACTTGATGGCGTCGAGCTTTTCCAACCCGGCAAGTTGTTGTTTGTGGGCAAACTCGGTAATCAAAATAGCATTCTTGGCCACCAGTCCGACCAGCGTGACAAAGCCTATCTGGGCATAAATATTAATGGTTGTCAGGCTGAGAAAACTGAACAGCATGGCGCCAGAAAGCGCTAGTGGAACTGAGCCCAGTAAAACCACAAGGGGCAGGCGAAAAGAGTTGAATTGGACAACAAGCGCCAGGTAAACCACAATTACTGAAATCATCAGTACAGAGATCATGGTATTTCCCTCTTGCCTTAGCTGCCGTGAAATCCCCGCATAATCAATATTGTAATCTGCCGGCAGAATCTCCGCCGCGCGATTTTCCAGCGTGGTCAATGCCTGGCCACTGGTGGTACCCGGAACGGCAGCACCGGTAATACGAAACGAACGCTGCTGGTTAAACGTACTCAGGGAATTCGGGCTGGTCAGTGGTTCAAGCTCCACCACTGAGCGCAGTGGAATGAAGCCGGCAGCCGGTGTTCGAATCATCAAATCAAGAATGGCATCGGGCGTACCGCGCCCCCTGTTTTCAACCAGGGGTATGACGCGATAGGCCTTGCCATTCATGTTGAAACGATTGGCATCCATTTCAGCCAGCAGAGTGGCCAGCTGGGCGCTGACCGAATTCACATCCAGGCCGAGGTCGGCAATGCGGTCATGGTTAAACAGCATGCGATATTCCGGCAAATCCAGCGTTAAATTGGTATTGGCATAGAGAAATTGTCCGCTTTGCTGTGCCGCCTGAACCAGCTGCTGGGCATAGGCCGCCATATTTTCGTAACTGTCCGTGGACTGTACCACCATTTCCACATCGGACTGTCCCGGACTGGGCAGGCTCGATGCCAGTGAAGGAAACACACGCAATCCGGTGATGGCACTTAACCGGCTTGTGACTTCAGGGAGCATCTCCATGACCGACTGGTCGCGGGAATCAAATTTCACCAGCTCAATTCCCCCAAAGCCGCCTGTTGGCGAAATCACCTGCCAGATCATATCCAGACCGGGAATGTTCTCCTGGATTTGTGCAATGACATCATCCATATAGCTGCTGGTATATTCCAGGGAGGCATCGGGCGGTGCTTCAACAATCAGGAAAATGCCACTCTGGTCTTCCACCGGGGCCAGTTCAGTGGCCGAAAACATGTAAAACGGCACCATTAATATCGAAATAAACAGCGCAAAGAAAAGTACCTGGTAATGCCACTGGAAAGAACTTGCCAGCACTTTTTCATAGCCATTGCGCAGGGAGACAAAGCCGGCATTCACTTTTTTGGTAAGCCAGCCTTCTTTTCCGCGCTCGGCACAGACCCAGGCACTCATAATGGGAGACAGGGTAATGGCCACGATGCCAGAAATAATCACGGCAATGGCAAGTGTCAGGGCAAATTCGCGAAACAGGCTACCGGTAAATCCGGAGACAAACCCTATCGGGGTGTAAACAGCGGCCAGCGTAAACGTCATCGCAATTACAGGCGCCAGTAATTCTCGCGAGCTTAACAGGGCAGCTTCAATACGGCTGCGTCCTTCCTGCATGTGTCGGGAAACATTTTCAACCACCACAATGGCGTCATCAACCACCAGGCCAACAGAAAGTACTACTGCCAGAATGGTTAACAGATTCAGGGAAAAGCCCAGCATATAGATAACGCCAATACTGCCCAGTATGGAAATCGGTATTGCCGCCAGTGGTACCAGGGCTGTGCGAAACGAGCCCATCAAAAGCAGTATAACAATGCTGACCAGCAGAATAGTTTCAAATAGCGTTGTGAAAATTTCACGCAGTGAGTCACGCATATAAGTAGTGCCATCTTCTGCGATATTGATAGTCAGACCTGCCGGCAGGGATTCATTAATGTTGTCCAGCATCAGATAGACAGCATCACCGATTTCTATTTCATTGGCTCCAGGCATAGGCCAGATGGATAGATAGATAGTATTGTCCATGTCCAGGCGAGCATTGGATGAACCGCGCGTTTCACCAATTTCCACACGCGCAATATCCCCCAGCTTGATAATGGTACCTTCACGCTCAACCACCACCAGTTCTCTGAAATCGTCGGCGTTTTGCAGGGTGGCATTACTGAGTAAATTAAATTGCTGGGCATCATTTTCACTTTTGCCAATGGCAGCAATAACGTTGTTGGCCCTGATCGCGGCCATAACCTGATCGGCACCTATTTCCAGTGCAGCTATTCTGGCGGGATCTATCCATACCCGCATTGCAGGTGACCGGCTACCTTCCAACCCGACCCGTTGTACCCCTTCAATACCGGCCAGCAGTGGTCTTACCTGGCGATCCATATAATCGGTCAACTCGCTTCGGGTCCAGTTTTTGCCTGCAATATCAAGATAGAACAAGGCATTGGAGCGATCCGCCCGCACCACTTCAACGGCGGGATCCTCGGCTCCCTGGGGGAGTTCATAACTGATTTGAGCGAGTCTTGTCGATAACTCGGCAAGGGCGCGGGTGGTATCAATATTCAGATCAAGCCAAACGGTAACCGTGCTTAGTCCCGGGGCTGTGGTGGTATCAACATAATCCACACCGGGAATGGTCATGGCAACTTCTTCAATGGGTTCAGTGATAAAGCCCTGTACGACTTCAGCGGAGGCACCAAAGTAGGAAGTAGTAATCTGCAAAGAGGCACTTTCGATCTGGGGAAACTGCAGAACCGGAATTTTAAATGCGGCGAAAGTCCCTGCCAGTAAAATGACCAGCGAAATGACCAGTGACAGGGTGGGCCGTTTGACAAATATATCCATCAGGGCGTATCCATGACCGAAAGACTGCCAGTGGACGGCGCAGTCATTTCATTCGCGCGGCCCGATTCTGTAGCATTGCCCCGGGTTTGTCTTTGCCCGGTAAGGACCTTGATGCCCTCGTAAAGCTTGAATGCGCCGGCGCCGGCAATTATATCGCCTGCCTTGAGGCCTGCATTAGCCTCCAACAGAGTGAATTCACTGCCTACCAGTTTAACTTTTACCTGCTGTCTGGCCGCACGAAAACTGTTACTGGCGGGGTCTTCCCTGAGCAGAAAAACATAGGATCCCAGCGGGTCATACTGTACTGATACGGACGGTACTTGCAGTACTGTTTCCGGTACCGCAACCGGGGCGACAACATTAACGATGGTCTGTGGTGGATAGGCCTGCAAGTCACTGTCGAGACTGGCGCGATAACCTCTGCTGCGATTGCCGGCGTTGATTATTGTGTTTTCTGCCAGAATGACGGCTTCCAGGCCACTTTCATTACTGCGATTATTGATGGTTTTTATCGTGACAGCTGAACCAATGGGTAGCTGGGGGTAAAACTGGGGAATCTGGAAATCTACCCAGATTTCACCGGTACTGCCGATAAGCGAGGTAACGAGAGTATTGGCCGAAAGATACTGCCCGGTTTCAAAGCTGTGAATACCTACCCGTCCGCTAAAGGGAGCGCGCAGCGTCTTTTTCTCAATGGTGCGTTCAAGGACTGCGATTTCTGCCTCTGCGGTACTTAGTTCAGAGATCGCCGTATCAAGCTGTTCCTTACTGGCGAGATTGGAATCGTAGAGTTCCTTGCTTCGATTCAAGACCAGGCGCGACAGCTCTGCCCGGGCTCTGGCAGCCTGCAGGTTGGCTTGCTCTGTGGCTATATCCATTTGCAGGAGTAACTGTCCCTGCTGGACGATTTCGCCTGATTGAAAATTAACTGCAGTGATTTCACCGGCTATTTCATTACGAATATCCAGGCGTTTGGGGGCAATGATTTCAGCCATCACAGTAATGACAGGGGTAAATTCGCTTGTTGTGACCTGTGCCTGCTCAACCACCTCTGACTGTTCCGGGAATGCTTCGCCAGCAGCAATTGCGCGCCTGATCTCCGCCACTTTATAGGCCGCCAGACCGCCAAATATTGTCAGACAAAGCGCAATGGTCAGGCTCCACTTTTTAAAGTTCATTTTTTGTGCTTCTCCAAAGCTGATCGAGTCTGTTGTGGTCGAATACCAAAAACGGTGTTGATTATACTGTTTTGTTCTAGCGACGGATGAGTGTTTGAGAAATTAGCCGGGTTTTCCCGATATCGCAGGAAAAAAGCCACAAAAAAGCATAATGCAAATACCGTTTTGTTACAGGCTATCCAGAATCTGCTTTTGCTCCTGCAATTTTTTCTGAAGCTGCCTGGAAACTTCCCCGGCGTTTTGCAATGTCTCCTGCATCTCACTGAACTGCTCAGGCAGTAAAGCCTCTGCATTATCTGCTGCCAGGGGCGCAATCTGTGAATCCTGTGCGCCAACACTGTTTCCATTTTGGGAGGGAGCGCCGGTTTCGGGTATGCTGCGATATAGCGTCAATACGGAAGGCGGAGCCAGGTCTACCACTTCTGCTTCAATTTCGGGTGGCGGTAAATTACTGAAGTGCACCCCTCCCTGTTCATCCTGCGAACGGTAGATTTTCGTCTCGGCGGGGGCATTTTCCATGCTGCTTTCAGCTTGGCTGTTGCCAATCTCGGTATCAGTTGCAGATCTCAAAGAAGCTGTGGAATCAAGCAGGGCAGACAGATTCAGGCGCTGCATAATACTATCCCGCCCGCCGAAAGGCGTACCATCCGGATTCTTCAAAAGATGGATACTGGCAAGCCCCAGTATCAGTAACAACATGAGTATTTGGATAAATAGTTTCATGGAAGCAATTAAATCGTCCTGATGGAGATTCCCGACATAGTACTTTGCCTGATGGACAGGCATCAACCTGGACACCAGACTAACTTTTTCTGGCGTTTACATGACTGGCCAACTGTACCAGCACCGCAAGTGAGATTGCGATTAACACCTGGCAGGCAATGGGAACCGGGGTGCCGGTATAGCTTAAGGCAAGTAAGGGGCCCACCAAGGCCCCGGTACTGAAACGCAAGGTGCGCGCGACCGCCGAGGCTGAACTTGCCTGATTTGGAAAATCAATCAATATCAGTGATTCCGCATTGACGGAAATAATGCCAAGACTGCCGATAATCATAAAGTAACAGGCCACTGTCCAGTAAAATGACAGGTTGGAAAGGGTAACCCCGATCAGCACCAGGGAGAAAACCAGCGCAACACTCATTCCCAAATGCAGCATGCGGCGGGACCCGAGTCGGCTTACATGCCGCACATTAATATAGTTGGCCAGAATCAGGGACGCGGCCGTGGTAGTAAACAGCAAGCCGAAAACAATTTCTGACAGGCCAAACCAGGTGATATAGACAAAGGGAGCAGAGGTCAGATAGGTAAAAAACGCCAGCGAAGAAAGCAGAAAAGTGGCCAGTGTCGGATAAATTTTCCGGGTTGATAGAATGAGCAGATAGTTACTCACAAAAGACGGTTTTTGATTGCTTGCCTGAACAGTATGGGTTTCCGGCAACTTCCAGAAGGATAAAGCCAGTACCACGATGGCATATACCGTCAGCAATAAAAAAATGGCACGCCAGTTACTGAAGGTGAGTAACATAGAGCCAATAAGTGGCGCGACCAATGGCGCTGTCAGCATGATCATGGTCACGGTAGACATCCCCTTCGCCGTATCCCTGCCAAAGGTGTCGCGAATCATGGCGGGTATGACAATAGTTGCCGCACTCCCCAGCAGGCCCTGGAAAAATCGAAAAATCAGGAAGCTCTCGGGGGTCGGACTCAGGGTAAGACCAAGAGAGGCCAGTGCAAATCCGCCAAGACCAAATAGTGCCAGCGGTCTGCGCCCAAAGCGATCAGAAAAAGGGCCAAACAGCAGCATACCAAAGCCGAAAGACACCAGAAAAATACTTAAAGAGTATTGAACCGTACTGATTTCTGTCCCCAGACTTTCAGCCATACTGGGAATAGCTGGCAGATACATATCTATCGACAAGGGGGGCAGGGCTGAAATAGAGGCCATTAGTGGTAAAGGCAGTTTGTGCCTGAGTGGATGCACACTGCTTTCATCACGTTGAATGTGAGTGTTGCTATCAGTACTGCTCAAAGAGGATGGTCCAGATTAAGCCAGCGCTGATGCATGGTGTCACTCAGTGCAAGCAGGTCGCTGATTTCCCGTAATGCTTCTTCATTGATTCCACTCCAGCTCAGGTTCGGTTCCTCGCCAAAATCCATGTCAGTAACCACCGTGGTCAGTAATTTATTCAGCGGAAGCATTTCCTTATGGGCATTAACCAGTGCCTGAACCCGCGTTGCGCCTCTGAATTTCATCGCCGCAATATGTTCAATATTTTCGATTACGGCTTCTACTGATGGAAACTTTTGCAGGATGCGTGACGCTGTTGTGTAACCAATTCCCGGGATGCCGGGGATATTGTCTATTTTGTCGCCGGTCAGTGCGAGCAGGTCTGCGATTTGATCAGGTCTTACGCCAAACTGTTTTTCCACACCGCGCGAATTCAGCACATTGCCACGGGCAAAATCCCACCAGGCATCTTCCTCGCCCAACACCAGTTGCGTTAGATCCTTATCGGCGCTGACGATTGTTACAGCCATACCCTGTTCGCGTAATCGATGAGCCAGTGATCCGATGATATCGTCTGCTTCATAACGATCACTGCCAAATTCTGCTATACCCACAGCACGGCAAAAACTTCTGCAGTGCTGAAACTGGACTTTTAACTCTTCCGGCGCTGGCTCGCGATTGGCTTTGTAGTCCGGGTAAAGCCCTCTGCGATAAGAGTCTGTCTGGGAAGCATCAAAAGCACAGGCAATAAATTCAGGTTTTTTCTGTTGAATTAACTGATAAAGAAAATCAGAAAATCCAAACACCGCATTGCTGGGATTGCCATTACTGTCGGTAATGGAATCGTCGTAGACATACCAGGCACGAAAGATATAAATGCTGGAGTCGATGAGGTAGGCGCGGGGTAGGGGCATCGCGGGATTTTACCGGAAAACTCGGGAAATAACATGAAACAGGGAGAAGGGCGGATAAGGACCGCAGGGACGCATCCGACGGAGCGACCTTTGAATTGGATGCAGGAGACAGGATGCAGGATGCAAGAGGAAGCGGGCAGGATAAAAGATAAAGAAAAAAGGATAAAGGTGGGCGGCAGGAATATTGAGAGACAAGAGACAAGAGACAAGAGACAAGAGACAAGAGACAGGCAACCACTTTTCCAGGCTTCAATGGTTTTCTGTAGGTCGGATAAGGACCGCAGGGACGCATCCGACGCGGCGATCTTTGATCGCTTTTTTTGAAACTTGAAACTTGAAACTTTAGATTTGAGACTTGAGACTTGTAGCTATTTCAATTCAAACTCATCCGCATCCATATGCGCCGGAAACGATTCGCGGTAGTTCTCCAGCGCTGGCTTGTCGATGGTTAGGGTGAAGGTGCCGGCTTTTTCACCGGCATCCAGCAGGACTTCGCCGGTGGGATCGATGAGCATGCTGCGGCCGCTGTAATCAATGCCATTGCCATCCTTGCCAATACGGTTAACGCCGGCTACATAGGCGAGGTTTTCAATGGCGCGGGCTTTGAGTAATGTCTGCCAGTGATAATTTCTCTCGCCCGGCCAGTTCGCCACATACAGGAGCAGGTCATAGGCCAGGTCGGGGGTATTGCGACTCCAGACCGGAAAGCGCAGGTCGTAACAGATCAGTGGCAATATGCGCCAGCCGCGCCAGCTCAGCACTGCGCGCTCGGTTCCGGCCTGGTAGCGTTTATGCTCCCCCAGCATGCGAAACATATGGCGCTTGTCATAGTAGGCCAGGTTGCCTTCCGGGCTGATAAAAACCAGCCGGTTATAGCGTTGCCCGTCTTCTTCAACGGCGATGCTGCCACACACAGCAGCATCAAAATTAACAGCCACCGACTGCATCCAGTCAACGCTGTCGCCGGGCCATGGTTCAGGTATCGCACCAGTGCCAACCGAAAAGGCACTGGTAAACATCTCCGGGAGAAGGATCAGGTCTGTTTCAGTAACAGACTGCGCCAGCATCCCTGCCAGAATTTCGCGATTCACCTCGGCCTGCTGCCACTCAAGATTGGACTGAACCAGCGTGATTTTCATTTAATAACCCTGATGCCTGGCCTCGGAGCTTAATTCACAGGGGGTAGTTAAAAATTTACCCCCTTTATCCTTTATATTCTTTCCTTTATCCGGGTTTATCCGCTTATCCCCACAGCGCTGCCGCATGATGGGTAATATGATCCTCAATAAACGTGGCGATAAAGAAATAGCTGTGATCGTAACCGGCCTGGTAACGCAGCGTCAGGGGGTGTTTGGCATCCTGACAGGCCTGTTGCAGTAATTCAGGCTTGAGCTGGCCACTGAGGAAATCATCATTTTGACCCTGGTCCACCAGGATATGCAGTTTTTCTTCGGCACTGGCGATCAATGCGCAGGCATCATACTGCGCCCAATCCTCTTTGTTATCACCGATATAATTCCCCAGCGCCTTTTCTCCCCAGGGGCAGTTCAGCGGAGAGCAAATGGGTGAAAATGCGGATACCGCTTTGTATTTACCGGCATTCTTCAGAGCGATAGTTAACGCGCCATGCCCACCCATGGAATGACCCATAATGGAACAATTGTCTGTGTCCAGCGGCAGGTCGCTGCCGGCCAATACCTGAGGTAATTCCTGCGTGACGTAATCATACATATGGTAATGCTCAGACCACGGTGCCTGAGTGGCATTCACATAAAACCCCGCCCCGAGACCAAAATCATAGGCACCCTCGGGATCATCAGGTATGTTTTCGCCACGAGGACTGGTGTCCGGACAAACGATGGCAACACCGGCTTCGGCCGCATATTGCTGGGCACCGGCTTTCTGCACAAAATTATCATCGGTACAGGTCAGCCCGGATAGCCAGTAGATAACCGGGACATTGACCGAGTCTGCCTGTGGCGGCAGATAAACAGAAAAAATCATTTCACAGTTAAGGGTGCTGGAATGGTGTTTCAGTTTTAGCTGCTTGCCGCCAAACATGGCATTGGCACTGACTTGTTCAAGACTCATGGGGTCTATCCTCTAGTTTTAAATTTTGGAAATTTCAATACCGGGTTTGTTACCCGGCACGTGATGAAAGAAAAAAGGGGCCAGGGCAAAAACCCTGACCCCTTATTTCGTTTAGTCTTTGTTCGACAATATTACAAAAGCATTAATATAACACGACAGAACGAATACTTTCGCCCGCATGCATAAGATCGAATGCCTTGTTGATGTCTTCCAGTGGCATGGTATGGGTAATCAGATCGTCAATATTGATCTTCTTGTCCATATACCAGTCCACGATTTTGGGAACGTCGGTACGACCGCGGGCACCACCAAAGGCCGTGCCTTTCCAGGAACGTCCGGTTACCAGCTGGAAAGGACGGGTAGAAATTTCCTGCCCGGCACCGGCTACACCGATGATATAGGATTCACCCCAGCCCTTGTGACAGCACTCAAGAGCCTGACGCATGACATTGACGTTACCGATACACTCAAAGCTGTAATCGACACCGCCAGTCATCTGAACAATATGATCCACAACATTGTCGACATCTTTGGGATTAATAAAGTCTGTCATGCCGAACTGCTTGCCCAGCGCCTCGCGGGCAGGGTTCAGGTCAATACCGATGATTTTGCTGGCTCCTGCCAGTTTGGCACCCTGGATAACATTCAGTCCGATACCGCCAAGACCAAACACAGCCACAGTAGTCCCGATTTCCACTTTTGCCTGGAATACCACAGCGCCTACACCGGTAGTAACACCGCAACCGATGTAGCAAATAGTTTCAAATGGGGCGTCTTCGCGAACCTTGGCCAGGGAAATTTCCGGTAAAACGGTGTAGTTTGAAAAAGTAGAACAGCCCATGTAATGCAGTATGGGTTTCCCATCCAGGGAAAAACGGCTGGTTCCATCGGGCATCAGGCCCTGGCCCTGTGTGGCGCGAACGGCCTGACACAGGTTGGTTTTCGGATGCAGGCAATACTCACATTCACGGCATTCAGCGGTATACAGAGGAATCACATGGTCGCCAGGTTTCAGGGATTTAACCCCGGGGCCGACTTCAACCACAACACCGGCGCCTTCATGACCAAGGATTGCTGGAAACGCACCTTCAGGGTCATCGCCACTGAGGGTAAAGGCATCGGTATGGCAGACACCCGTGGCTTTGAGTTCTACCAGAACCTCTCCTGCTTTCGGTCCTTCGAGATCGACTTCACAAATTTCCAGTGGTTTTCCTGCTCCAAAGGCAACAGCAGCTCTTGTTTTCATGGGACTTATCCTTTTCTGTATTTCTAATTATTCATCAGGTTAATTGATCCTGATTCTTGGTATTAATTTGGGTTAAACTGGGAAATCAAATATATCCGGTTGCAGGCTGGATGTGTAGCCTCCAGAGGCATTTTGACCCGTCAATAGCGTGCAAATAGAGAGGAAATTAATAAAAAATCATGACTGAGGCATGTTGCATTGTTGTGGGGGCCAGTCACGCTGGCGGCCAGCTTGCTGTGAGCTTGCGTCAGCAGGGCTGGGAAGGTCGCATTCTGATAATCGGTGATGAGCCTTTTTTACCCTACAACCGACCGCCGCTGTCCAAAACATTCCTTTCCGGAGAAAAGCATATTGAAGACCTGCTGATCAGGCCGGAAGCTCAATACGAAAAAGTAGGCATTGAATTTCTGCTTGGCCAGCGCGTCAAGTCAATTGATCGAAATAACAAAACTGTCACCTTAAACAAGGGCGAAACATTCGCTTATGACAAGCTGGCGCTGACAACAGGGGCAAGGGTGCGGCCTTTGGCTATTGCCGGATCTGAATTAAAAGGTGTGCTGTACCTGCGTGATATCAGTGACGTGGAACATATCAGGCAGTTTATCGGCAAGGGGAAAAAGGCTGTTATTGTGGGCGGCGGCTATATTGGTCTTGAAACCGCCGCCATGCTGAGAAAACTGGGCTTGCAGGTTACCGTACTGGAAGCTGCGGAACGTATTTTGAATCGGGTCACTGCCCCGCAGGTATCAGAATTTTATACCCGGGTACACCGGGAGGAAGGCGTCCAACTTGAAACCGGAGTTGAAATTCAGGGCTTTGTCGGACAAGACCGGGTCGAAGGGGTGCAGTGTGGCGATGGCACTGTCTATCCGGCAGATCTGGTGATCATTGGTATTGGCGTCATCCCCAATACTGAGCTGGCGCAGGCGGCCGGACTGGAAGTTGAAAATGGCATAAAAGTGAATGAATTTTGCCAGACCAGCGATCCCGACATTACCGCAGCCGGGGATTGCACGAATCATTTTAATGGCTTTTACCAACGCAATCTGCGCCTGGAGAGCGTGCAAAATGCCATGGAACAGGCCAGGGTTGCGGCGGCGACTTTATGTGACAAACCAATTGAGTATAATGCCCTGCCGTGGTTCTGGTCAGATCAGTATGACATCAAGCTGCAGATTGCCGGTCTTTCGTCAGGTTATGATGAGCTGGTAATCAGGGGAGACCAAAATGGCAGCAGGAAATTCAGTGCTTTTTATTTGAGCAAGGGCAGGGTCATTGCCGTAGATGCCATTAACAACCCTCAGGATTTCATGTTTGGCAAACAAATCATCACGCGAAAACTGCTGGTCGATAAAGCCGGCCTGAGTGATCCGGAGATTTCATTAAAAGATTTCCTGAAAAAATAATGACACTGAAGGGTTTTCAATCAACGTAATTGAACTATCTATAACGCATCTGCATTTTTGATTTTTCATTACCCAAGAGCAAAAGGAAGCAAGAACTTATGCCAGTAGTAACCTATATAAGCCATGACGGCGCCATTAACGAGATAGAAGTCGCCAGCGGTACCTCGGTCATGCAGGGTGCTGTGGATAACATGATTGATGGTATTGTTGCCGAATGCGGCGGCTCCTGCAGTTGTGCCACATGCCATTGCTACATAGATGAAGCTTGGCTGGATAAAGTGCCCCCTGCCAGTGAAATGGAAAAGGATATGCTGGAGTGTGTGCTGGAGCCTGAAGACAATAGCCGCCTCAGTTGCCAGATTACGGTGACCGATGAGCTGGACGGCCTGGTGGTTAAATTGCCCGCCTCACAATTTTAAAAATAATTTATCAGCAACGGGGAACTTTTATCGAATTGGGCGTACTAAACAGTTGTGTAAAGACAAAATCCCCTTTTTGATCGATGTACACTCTCCTTGAGAAATTTTGAATGCCCGTTAACAGCGGGCATTTTTTTTCATTTAAAATCAATGAGTTATTTTAATTTTTTGAGTCTGGCGAAGCTGGCAATAGTGCTATGTAGAGCACACGGGCCTCTCAATAACGTAGACCCTTGGCGTTTATGGCAGGTGTTTATTACCCAAAAATTCCTTTCAGAATATAGAAAATCAGTATTGCCAGGAAAGCCCCGGCAGGCAGGGTGATTACCCAGGAAATAAAAATCGTCCTGATTACTTTAAGGTTAATGGCCGCAATGCCTCTGGCAAACCCTACGCCCAGAACCGCGCCGACCAGCGTATGGGTGGTTGATATGGGCATCCCTGTGGCGGAAGCCAGAACCACGGTGGTGCCGGCAGCAAGCTCTGCAGCAAAACCCCGGCTTGGTGTCAGATGGGTAATCCCCTTGCCAATGGTGGCAATGACCTTATGGCCATACATGATCAGTCCCGTGGCAATTCCGGCACCGCCCAGGAATAGAATCCATACCGGAATCGGGGCTGAAGAAGAAATCTGGCCGCCAGACATGATGACGGAGTTAACCGCTGCCAGCGGTCCAATAGCATTGGCAACGTCATTGGAACCATGGGCAAAGGCCATGCCACAAGCGGTAAAAATCATCAGCACTGCAAACACTTTTTCAACACTGGCGTAATGGAAATCCTTGTCAGCGTGTTCATCGATAATAATTTTGCGTTGCAGAGTAACGCCAATCGCGACAACTACCAGGCCAATCAACACTGAATAGAGTGAGGATTCCATAATGCTCAGGTCCAGTCCCACATGAGACAGCCCTTTGAGGAAAGTCACCATGGACATTACAAATCCAACCATGAACATATAATAGGGGATGAACTTTTTGGCTCGTTTGAACGGTTCGTCGGTATCAAGAATCAGTATCTGCACCGAGCGAAATAGCATAAATGAAAGAATACCGGCACAAAGAGGCGAGGTGACCCAGCTTAATACAATGGTTCCTACCCGCCCCCAGCTTACGGCATCGACACTGATCCCAACAGCGCCAAAACCCACGATGGCGCCCACAATAGTGTGTGTAGTAGAAACGGGCCACCCATTGAGTGATGCAATGAGTAGCCAGATTCCTGCCGCCAGCAAGGAGGCAATCATTCCGTACACCAGCAATTCCGGTGTTTCGGTAAACAGCACGGGATCAATGATGCCTCGTCTGATGGTGGAGGTGACTTGACCACCCGCAAGGTAGGCACCGGCAAATTCAAATATCGCCGCTATTATCACTGCCTGTTTAATAGTTAATGCACCGGCACCGACAGAAGTCCCCATGGCATTGGCAACGTCATTGGCGCCAACACCCCAGGCCATAAAAAAACCGAAGGCGATAGTCAGCCAAAGCAAAATCATGCCACTGTGATCAATTATTTCCATAATTAACTCTCTGCTTGCTCAAAAAAAACGCTAGCGAGCTAGCATAAGATGCAGTCGATGACCCACAGCCTGGGCACGATTGGCAACCTCACCAATCCAGTCGATTACTTTATAGAGGAACATCACCTGGACAGCATCAATATCCCCCTCCAGTGAGAATAATTGCTGCCGCACATCGCGTTCATGGGAGTCTGTAATATCTTCGAGATCATCAAGCTCAAAAATCAGGGCTTCGACTTTCTTGACTTCAAATCCCCTGAAACCGGTTTCAAGCAGCTCATCGAGCTCTTGAATGACCTGATTGGCCTTGCCACAAACCTTCATTGAGCTTTCCAGGAACTCGCTAAAAGCAGTATGCATGGGCTGTGGAACGATCATCTGACGTCCCAGCATAATGTTGGCAATATCCTTGGATTTGTTGGCGATGCGATCCTGCAGTCCGATAAGGTCGATGAGGTCGGTTCGGGACACCGGCATGAAAAGGCCATCGGGAAGTTTCAGGCGTATTTCGCGTTTCAGGTCGTCAGCGATTTCTTCCAGATTGTTGATGGTTTCCTGATGCTGTCTGGCTTCCTCCCAGTCCTCGGCAAAGACCGCCAACATGAAGTTTTCCAGTGTCTGGACACATTCCAGAACCTTTTTCATGTGCTCTTGCATGGGAAGAAAAGGAGAGCTGGCAAACAGGGAAAATATGGGATTTGACATGGGTTTTCCGGTGTTTTTATTTGGCGCCATTATTACCGATCAGGTAGTGAGTATCCATACACAATTGTGAAAAATCATCATCTATCTGATACAGAACAAATACCCGGCATGGGGGCTATTGATCAGGGCCGGGCAAGGGGAATTTGCACTATTTTGACGGAAATCATTTCTTTTCGGCGCTATAAATGGGAATTCTGTGATCTTGCTATCAATATTTACCTGGGCTAATCGCTATAGTCTTCTGCAAGCTATGATTTTTCCTGGATTTGACCTATGAATGCTTATTATTTCGACAAGAAGACTGCCGATAAATGCGGGCTTTCAGCGAAACGGTCCGACAACGTCACTGTGGACTCCCAGGCTCTGCAGGAGATAATCAATATGCTGAAAAATCCGTTTCAAATGTCCTGCGATACCTGCAATGGATTGGGTTTTGTCAGAAGTGGACAGGATTGTGTGACCTGTAATGGCTCAGGCAAGGTGCTTGATAACTGTTTCAAGTAAGCATTTCCGGCCGGTCTATATCCTTTAGAATTCCACTATCATCAGTTTCCAGTTCCACACATTGCTCCAGGTATTTTTCCAGCAGGGGCTTTGCCCCCTTGTCTCCTTGCAGTTTTCGTATCTCGGCAAAGTATTGCTTGCGAAAACCTACCGGGTTCCCCCGCTGACCTTCAAACACGGGTATGACAATATTACTTTCCGAAAGCGCATGCTGAATCTGAATGTAGGTTTGCGAGGCGATGTAAGGCATATCCCCCAAAGCGATCACTGCACCTTCCCAGGACCCAGCCCGGGCAATAGCACTGGCAAGACTGTTGGCCATGCCTGATTCTGGCGCCTCGGCCAGACAGATTTCCCACGCCTTGCTGAACTGTTCAGCAAGGGCGATATCATCTTTTCTCAGGACAAGAATTTTGCGTGTGAAAGTATCGGGAATGGTGGTCAGTGTTTTTTCAAGCAAAGACGTTTGCGGATCAAAGCTCGCCAGGCGTTTATCCGCGCCAAAGCGCCTGCTGCTGCCTGCGGCCAGCACGATGATGCCGATTGCGGTGGCGCTTATAGAGGGCGAATTCATCCCTTTTCGGGCTTTGGATTGCTGGTTTTCTTGCGGGCAATGGCGCGCAAGCTGGTAAGTTCGGCGAGGATGGCAATGGCTATTTCTGGTGGTGTTTTGCTGCCAATGGGCAGTCCCACCGGTGCATGCAGTTTATCTATTTCATGTTGACTGATATCGAGTAAGGTAAGTCGCTCCCTGCGCTGGGCAGAAGTGCGCTGCGATCCCATCGCGCCAATATAGAAAGCCTGGCTGTCCTGCAGGGCTTCCATCAAGGCCATATCGTCAATGCGGGGATCATGACACAGGGCGATAATGGCGGTCTGCTGATCCAGGGTCTTGCTGCGCAACCAGTCATCGGGCATGGCATTGATCACGGGTACGTTGCTGATGGGCGAATTTTCCACCAGTTCCGCTCTCGGGTCGCAGACTTCAACCTGGTAATCCAGCGCCGGCGCCATATTGGCCAGATAGTAGGCGACCTGGACAGCCCCTATCAGCAGCAATTGAAAGGAGGGGCCATAGGTGTGGTAAAGCACGCCATCTTCTATAGACAGGGATTGATAGGTTGTGGCGCTTTCCAGGGTTGTTTCGCCAGTCTCAATATTTACTGTGCGGGTAACCAGCTCGCGCGCAGAGATCTTGTCAGCAAGGCTGCGGTAAAGCGCTTTCTGAGCCGGTTCAATGGGCTCAATAACCACTTCCAGAGTACCGCCACAGGGCAAGCCCAGCCGCTGCACATCCTCCACAGTGACACCATAGGTGATTTTTTCCGGTTTGCTGGTAGCCAGCTCGCGCCTGTTAATACTTTCCCTGAGGTCGTCTTCAACACAGCCACCGGAAAGGGAGCCGCAGTAAAGACCGTCTTCATTGCAGGCCAGCAATGAACCCACGGGACGGGGAGAAGAGCCAAAGGTGTCAATAATGGTACACAGCCAGCACTGCTTGCCGGATTCCAGCCACTCACTGAGTTGTTCCACGACCTGCTGGTCAAGACTGTTCATACTGCATCCTGAAAAAAAAGAAAGTTGGGAAATTAATGAGAGGGAATTATAGGGAAATCAGTAGTGCGAGGGAATCAGGGCTTTTCAAACGCGTAACCCAACCTGTTACAGCAATTTATAAAAAAGCTATTCAATTATTCCCGATAGTGCAGGGACACTGCTTTCAGCCTTTACTTGCACCGGCCATTCTGTAAACCGGGTGGCTTAAATATGACTATATTAAAAAAATTTTTTAGAACAAAGTTTTACACTTCGTGAGCGAATCAATCGAGCTCATAGCGATCAAGCAGATGCCTGACAATGCCACTGCGAACAATGTCGGTTCTCTCAAATTTATGGATGTGTACTCCGGGTAAGCCCTGTACACGTTGCACGGCATCTTCCAGGCCATTATCTCCACGAATATCGCTTTGCCTGATATCACCATTAATAACAACTTTGCAATCATCGCCGATGCGCGTAAGAAACATCTTCATTTGAACCGGCGTGGTATTTTGCGCTTCATCGAGAATGACGAAGGTATTGTTATTGAAAGTCTTGCCGCGCATATAAGCCAGAGGAGCGCCCACAATACGACCATGACGCAGGCAATAATCAACGACCCCGCGACCCAGCCTCTCGTTAAGAATATCCCTGAAAGGGTCAATATAGACAGCAAATTTATCCTCGACCTCACCGGGTAAAAAGCCCAGATTCTCCCCGGCTTCGACAGCCGGGCGGGTCAGGATAATGCGCTCTATACGGCCGGATTCCAGTGCTTCAGCAGCCAGCGCTCCAGCACAGTAGGATTTGCCAGTACCGGCCGGGCCAATACCAAAAGTCAGGCAGTTGGTCTGGATGGCATTAATATATTTTTGTTGGGAACTGGTACGTGCTTCGAGTGGGGTCTTTTTGTGGTGGGGGTAGTAAGCTGTCTCAAGCTGGTTGCTGTGAGAGTTGATATCGACGATGTTTGAGTTGCTGTCTGGTTGCCGACGTTTTGATTTTGATCTGCTGCTGTCTCTGTGTCTGGAATTGTGTGTGTAGTTCTCTCCCTGGTATTTTGCTTGTCGCTTGGCACTGGATCTTTTAGCCATACTGAATAGTCTCCGATTAGGTTAACAACGTTTGTTAAGAATAACGAACCGTGGATATCTTTTTCAGATAAAAATGTCAGATAAGAAAATATGGATAGACTTTTTAGTGCGGTACCACCCTCCCCGCTGGCGTGAAATGAGCGATATGAGAAAGGGTGATTGAGATAACGACCTTCTCAAAAAGCGTTTCTCATGAGGCTGCAAAACAACGTTGGCGTTTGTTTGCATCAAGAGATTACAGTCTGCCACACTGACAACAACCGTGCAATTCCAATAGCCTGCAAATGCCAATTTTTTATGAAAAATTTATGCGTATTTCACATTCAGAAAACTCATGCAGAAATGCGGCTAAACGGGTTTCCCTTTTTGACCATTCTGCTATGCTAAATGGCTGCCTGACAGGGAGGGGACACTATGAGCAAACCAATAAATCCAATAATTCAAAAAACCATTGCGGCGACTTCTATACATAAAATGATGACATTTAAAACCCGTAACAATATTTTTAAGGCTTTTTCCCGAACATTATCTGCCGTGGCTTTATTGGCACTGACAGTGGAGCCGACAATCGCGCAACAGGATTTCAGTCAGGTTGAGATAATTCCGCATCAGCTGACCGACAATATTTATTATCTGGAAGGCCAGGGCGGCAATATCGGGGTTTCCATTGGTGAAGATGGTGTGTTCATGATTGATGACCAGTTCGCCCCCTTGTCAGAAAAAATTCTGGATACTCTGGAGGAGTTGTCTGACCAACCGTTGCGCTTTGTTATCAATACCCATCAGCACCCGGACCATATCGGCGGTAATCAGAATATGGGCAGGGAAGGGGCAGTCATTGTTGCTCATGAGAATGTGCGGACCGCCCTTGCCGCCGGCTTCACCAGTGGGGACCTGAACCGGGCTTTGACAGCGGATCAGCGCATCGGTCTGCCCATTGTCACCTTTACTGATTCTGTGGATTTCCATTTAAACGGTGACGATATTCATGTCTTTTATAACGGATCCGGTCACACCAATGGCGATTCCTTTGTCTTTTTCAGACAAAGCAACATCATCCATACCGGTGACGTTTTCAGGACCGTTGCCTACCCAAGAGTGGATGTCGGTGCCGGCGGTACATTTCATGGGATCGTAGCGTCCTATGAAAAATTGCTGGAAATATCCGATGCCAATACGCGGTTTCTTCCCGGTCATGGCGTAGTCAGTACACAGACTGAGCTCCTGTCACAGTTGCAGATGTTCAAAACCATTGCCAGGCGCGTTCAAAATGCCATTGACGATGGCATGAGTCTGGAGCAGGTACTGGCTGCAGGACTTACTGCTGAATATGATGCGCGCTGGGGAGATCCCGAAGGTATGCTGACGGCAATATTCAATGAACTGATCATCAGGTAGTCGATGTGTCAGGGAGTAGTAGAACAATAAAAGTGTTTGAAAAATTGTGCGGAATTGAAGGGATAATAAGCCAATGAAATTCCGGCCCTGTATAGATCTGCATGACGGAAAAGTGGTGCAGATCGTTGGGGGCTCCCTGCAGGATGGTCACAATGAGTTGCTGGAAACCAATTTTGTTTCCAGCAAGTCCCCCTCGGAATATGCTGACCTTTATGAATCCGATGGTCTTACTGGCGGTCATGTCATTTCACTTGGCTCCGGTAACAGGTCCGCCGCGCTGGAAGCGCTTTCGGCATTTCCGGGCGGAATGCATTATGGCGGTGGCGTTAATCCGGACAATGCCGCTGAATATCTGGATGCCGGCGCCAGTCATGTTATCGTCACTTCCTGGATATTTGATGAAAACAGACTTTCCATTCAAAAACTTGCTGAATTAAGTAATAAGGTGGGCAGAGACCGGCTTGTTCTCGATCTTAGTTGTCGTGGCCGGGATAATGATTTTTATGTTGTGACCAATCGCTGGCAGACCTTCACTGAAGAAAAAGTTAACGCCGACCTGCTTGAGCGGCTCGCTGACTACTGCAGCGAATATCTGGTTCATGGCGTTGATGTGGAAGGCAAGAGTCAGGGGATCCAGGAAGACCTAATTGCTGTGCTGGGTGAGCACTCCCCGTTACCCGTGACCTACGCCGGTGGTGTCGCCAGGCTTTCAGATCTTGATCTGGTAAAAGCGCTCGGGAATAACAGGGTAGATCTCACCATCGGTAGTGCGCTGGATATCTTTGGCGGAAACATTCCGTACGCAAGCGTTTTGGAGTGGATCCGCAACAACGAATAACAAAGTCGCAAGTGACAAGTTACAAGTCGCAAGTAGGTGACCTAAGCTCGCCTTAAAGGGATAAAGGAAAAAAGATAAAGGATAAAGGTGAGCAGCTAAATGCTGACTGCTGTTTGAAGGAAAAACCCGTAGGTCGGATAAGGCCTACAGGGCCGCATCCGACATTGGCGACCTTAGGTCGCCTTCTTGCGACTTGGTTAATTCGTTCCGCCGGTTGCGGCGACGCTGTGTTCCAGGAAGGGGTCGCAATAGATATTGCCGGATTTGGCGCCCTTCAGAAAAAACTGCTTACGCATGCCGTAAACAAAGTCCGGGGCGCCACATAAAAAGACCCGTGTCGAGGCAAGAGCGCCTGTATCAATTTTTTTATTAATATTGTCTTCAATACTGCCTGAATGTACTGTCATTGGTTTCTTGCCGGACGACTTGCTGCCGGGTTCCTTAACACAGGGATAGTAGTGCAGGTTCGGGTGCTTTGCTGCCAGTGCCTCCAGTTCATCAACATAGTAGAGCTTGTCTGGGGTTCTGCCGCCATGATACAAGCTGATCTCGCCCGGATGATTGTTTTGCAGGGCATTGTTGAGAATGGCATATAAAGGGGCCAGCCCGGTCCCGGTGCCGGCCAGAATCACAGGAAACTCTTCAGCACCGGTATTGCGGTAGTAGCAGTCGCCGGCCGGACCACGCATATGAAGAATGTCTCCACATGCGGCTTCATTAAATAGCCAACCACTAAAAGCACCCTGTTCTGTCTCGCTGATATGAAATTCCAGAACCTGGTCTTCTTCGTAATTATTGGCCACAGAATAACTGCGCGCTGTGCCATGGGGGTTGATCAGGGTCACGTATTGACCCGGGTAGTAATGGAACATTCTATCCTTGTCCTCGACGTCGAGAATCAAGCGAATAACGCCAGGGTTGAGATAGTCCAGAGTTTTTATCCTGGTGCGAACTGAAAACTCCTCGACGGTTGGCAACGCTGCTTCAACATCGCTGTCAGGCACCCATTGGCAGGCCAGCGTATAGCCTTTGTCCTGCAGGGATTGCTTGATCCATTTTTTGGACTCGGTTGTTGCCTCGCAATTCACGGCGCGCACAAGGCATGCCTGGCACATACCTGCGCGGCAGGCATAAGGAATGTATTGCTTGTTGCGCAACAGGCAGTCGAGGACTGTTTCGTATTGGTTCAGACTGAACTGTGATGATTTAAACTTAAGCTTTGGCATACGGCGAATGGATTTTGCAGTAAATGATTGGGTTATATGGCAAACATGAATGATCCGTAAGTGTAATTCGGGTTTTTTCTGCTGGCATTTATTGTAATTCTGCTGTCTGGAAAATTCGCTTTTTATAAAACAGCTGACGCCTTTGTTTGCTGCGAGCAACAAGGAGTAACAAAGGGTAAAGAGTATAAAGAGTCGCCTGGATGATTGCTACGACAAGGCGCCACACCGGCCCTGGTTCCGGTTCAGGATGGATTCATGGCTCGCAGGGTAAAAGAGATCAATAAATTTGCCACCGCTGTCCTGACATCCTGGCGAACGCTTGCCAGGGGGAGAATTTACATCATCTATATTAGCGGTGACTTATAAGGGATAATGTGTGGTTTTGGATAGTTTTCATTGTTTTAACAGGCAACAGGGTAATGACCGCAGTAACACTCTATCTTGCTTCAGCCTCGCCGAGACGCCGGGAAATACTGGATCAATTGGGTCTTGCTTACCAGTTGTTACCCCAGGATATCGATGAATCACGCCTGCCTGGAGAAGCGCCAGAAGATTATGTTTGCCGCCTTGCCGTAGCCAAGGCCCAGGCGGCATTGAATGGTCTGCAGGAAGTGGGGCAATGCGCCTGTCTGGGGTCGGATACCACCGTAGTCTGGGAAAATGAAATATTTGAAAAACCTAAAGATGAAGCGGATGCCCGGCGTATTCTGCGCTGCCTTTCCGGTCGTACTCACGAGGTTTTGACGGCTGTTGCCCTGGTAACGGCACAGAGTTCAGAGCTGCGTTTATCCAGATCACAGGTGACCTTCAGGCCCCTGCTGGAGGATGAAATCAGTCAATACTGGCTCACCGGAGAACCCGCGGACAAGGCTGGTGCCTACGCAATTCAAGGGCTTGGCGCGATGTTTATCAAGGAAATTAAAGGTAGCTACAGCAGTATCATGGGGCTTCCCGTTCAGGAAACTGTTGAGCTGCTATCGGCGGTGGGCATTACTGCACAAGAGATCCTCAAAGCCGCAGTGTCGGAACAAAAGCCATGACAGCAGAAATTCTCATCAACACAACACCGATGGAAACCCGCGTTGCCTTGCTGGAGCAGGGCTTGCTTCAGGAAATCTATATAGAGCGTAACAATCACAAGGGTCCGGTTGGCAATATCTACATGGGTAAAGTAGTGCGAGTGATGCCGGGCATGCAGGCAGCCTTTGTGGATATCGGGCTGGAAAGGGCGGGCTTCATTCATGCGCAGGATATTACGCCCCTGGATCCAGCCGGTTTTGAAATCCATGATAATCAGGAAGTTCAGATCGGTCAGTTATTGCGCGAAGGACAAATGCTGGTGGTTCAGGTCGTAAAAGAACCGATTTCCAGCAAAGGGGCCCGTTTGACGACGCATTTGTCCATTGCTTCACGCTACCTTGTCCATATGCCCAGAAATAAAAATCTGGGTATTTCCCAGCGCATCGAAAATGAAGAGGAGCGCAATCGTCTGCTGACGCTGCTTGAACAGAGTGTTGAAAAAGCCGGTTTAGTCGGACAGTGCGGTTTTATTCTGCGCACCGCTGCCGAAGGCGTTAGTGAGGCTGCACTGTTATCTGATATCAATTTTTTGCAGAAGCTGTGGGCATCAGTGGCGCAGACAATGACAGGTTGTCGTAAAGTCAGCCCGCTTTATGAGGATCTTGTGCTTTATATGCGTGCCATGCGCGATCTTTTTCATCCTGAAGTTCAGCGTGTGCGTATCGACGACAGGAAAACTTATGACAAGGTTGCCGAGTTCTGCAGTCATTTCATGCCTGAAATACAGAGCCGTATCGAATTCTATAAAGATGAGCGCCCCTTGTTTGATTTATGCAGTGTGGATGATGAAATACAAAAAGCCCTGGGGCGTTCTGTAAAACTGAAATCCGGTGGCAATCTGGTTATCGACCAGAACGAAGCCATGACCACAATTGATGTAAATACCGGTGCCTTTCTTGGTGTCAGGAATCTGGAAGAAACCATTTTCAAAACCAATCTTGAAGCTGCCAAGGCCAGTGCCCGTCAGATTAAGGTAAGAAACCTCGGCGGCATAATTATTCTTGATTTTATTGACATGGTGAATGAAGAGCACCGACGCCAGGTATTACGGACTTTGCAAAAAGCCCTGGACAAAGACCCGGTACGAACCATGATCACCGAGCTTTCAGAATTGGGTCTGGTGGAAATGACCCGTAAGCGCAATCGCGAAAGTCTTGAACAGATGTTATGCCATGAGTGTCCAACCTGTAACGGGCGTGGAACCATAAAAACACCGGAAACAGTTTGTTACGAGGTGTTCCGGGAAATACTCAGGGTCGCCAGGGCATTCGATAATGACTCCATTCTGGTAATGGCCTCACAGGAAGTAGTAGACAGGCTACTGGATGAAGATGCCGCCATGGTTGCCGATATGGAAGGGCTGGTAGGGAAAAATATCCGCTTTCAGGTCGAGTTGATGTACCACAATGAACAGTTTGATGTGGTGCTTTACTAATAAAAGATGGATAAAAGATAAAGGATAAAGGAAGAAAGATAAAGGAGGGCAGCAGCGTAGGCCGGAAAGTAGCATAGGCCGGAAAAGGCCTGCAGGGCCATCTTCCGACGCAGGTTAAAGGTTAGGGCAAGGTAAAAATAAAGTAGCGTAGGTCGGAAAAGGCCTGCAGGGTCGTCTTCCGACGTAGGTTAAATGAGAAATAAAAGGTACAAATAACGCACTTATGACGGAACAGGAAAGCACACAGGAACAATTGCCCGGCGACAAGCCGACCGTTGCCCTGTGGCGAAAAACCCTGAAATGGTTTTCCAGAATTGCAGTTTCGTTATTACTGGTTTTTGCGGTGCTGGTTACTGGCGGACGCCTGCTGATGCCGCTGGTGGCTTCGCAGAAAATGCAGGTTGAAGCGCAGCTGCAGAGTCTGCTTGGCACACGGGTCACCATTGCAGAGTTAAAGGGCGACTGGTTTCGTTTTGGGCCGATTCTTGAAGTGCGTGATTTGAACATTATCAGTGACTTTGTCACGGCGCCCCATGTTATCTCCCGGATTTCCATCAGACCGGCTGTGTTGGACACTATTCTTTCTCGCAGCCTGGTCATTAGTGACATTGTCGTACATGAGCCCGCCTTTATTCTCAGGGAAAATCAAAATGGCAGTTGGTCGCTGGAAGGCTTGCAGGCGGGTACGGGCGATAATGCCGGTACCATGATTGACTTCCTTCTCAGCACAGGGCGCATGCAGATTACCGAAGCAAACCTGGTGCTGCACTGGCTCGATGGCCGGGTGCTTACGTTGGAAAATACCTATGTTGATCTGAGTAATGCTGGCAATCGTCACCTGACTCACATTCAGGCAAGAATCGCTGGCCAGCCAAGCCCTTTTCAACTGCAGCTGGAAATCAACGGTGATCCCCGTGAGCGTTTTACGGCATCTGCCTATTTCCAGGCCTCTCAACTTGAGCTTAAAGGCTTACTTGAGATTCCCGGAATCACCCTGGATTCTGCCCGCCTAAGCGGCGATTTCTGGATATCAGCGGAAGAAGATCAGGTGTTCACATTGCAATCCAGGCTTCAGGCTTTGACTTTGCGGGGAAATGGAGCTGTAAATGAAACTGATAGCCGTTTAATCAACCGCTTTGCGCTGGATATAGCTGATATGGATTTGAGCCTGAATCATGACGCAGATCAACGCTGGCAAGCATGGCTCTCAGAGGCTGAAATAGATTGGGAAAACCGCCCCTGGCGCACCGGGCAGTTATACCTGGATTATGATTCGCGGCCCGATAATAAGCCACTGAAAATAAGCGCAGGCAGTCTGGATCTGGCCATGCTTAATGACATTGTTGATGATCTGTTTGTATTGCCCGAGATGGCCGCTGGTGCCCTGGCGGATCTGTCCCCGCAAGGCAGTCTGACCAATATCATCTTCAGCACTGATCTTGCGCAGGACACGGACACTGATTTTTTGCTAAGCGCTAATCTTGAAAATGTGGCAGTCGGCGCCTGGCAGGGCGCTCCGTCTGCCAGTGGCATCCAGGGTTATCTGCAGGCTGAAAAAAATCGTGGCTTTGTCGAAATGGATTCCCCGGCCTTCAGCATTCACCTGCCGCGTCTGTTTGAAGATCCCTGGAATTATGATGTGGCGAATACCCGCGTGAACTGGAGTTTACTCAATAACATGCTCCGGGTGAACAGCAGCATTATTGATGTGCGCAATGAACTTTCCCACGGGCATGTCCAGTTTGACCTGTTAAATTATCAGGACCTGGCGGGAGAACCAACCACAGAACTAACTCTTCTTATCGGGGTGTTGGAAATGGATGCCAGTTTCAAGTCCCTGTATTTGCCAACATTGCCTAATTTAAAAGGCACTATGGATTGGCTGGATGAAGCCTTGCTCGGTGGCGATATCAGCAATAGTGGCTTTGTCTCCAGAACCTTGATGACGCGTAATCCCGTGGCAAATTCAGGTACCGTGATTTCTTTCTATCAGATAGACAATGGTGTGCTGAAGTTTCAGCCAGATTGGCCAGAACTGACAGATATAAGCGCTTTTGTGAACGTCAATAATAATGAAGCTGATGTCATGGCGGACAATGCTGTCATCCAGAATATGGCACTCGCGCAGACCGTTGCGCAAATTCGACCTGATCCGGCAGGGGGTTCCTGGCTTACGCTCAAGGGAGGTAGCAATACCACGACTGATCTGGGGCTGGAATTTCTTAAAAACACTCCTGTGCGAAATAACATTGGTGAATTTATAGACGACTGGCAGGGGCAGGGCAGTCTTCAGGTTGATATTGAACTGGGTATTCCAATAAATAATCCTGATCGTGAAAATGAGGTGCTGGTAAATGTTCTGAGTAGTGAGAGTACTCTATCCATTCCTGAATATTCTCTGTCCATAGAAGAGCTGCGCGGCAGAGTGGTCTATGACAGCAAGACAGGTCTTTCTGCCAATGCCATGAGTGGAAAGCTTTTTGATTTTCCTATTGCGGCAACCATAGAGTCAATGATGAGCACTAACGCCGAGGGCGAGACCGAATTTGTTGGCACCCGTATTATCGGTAGTGGTCGCGCGTCAAAGTCTGCCCTTGAGGAATGGCAGGGTCAGCCTGATTTTGTTAAGCATCTTTTGGATTTTGCCAGTGGCCAGATCGATTATCTGGCAGAAATTACTATTCCCGCAGCCGAACAGGTTAATGCCGGAACAGACAGAAACCGGATACGGCTGACCTCGGAGTTACTGGGATTATCACTTGAATTGCCTCACCCCTTCACCAAGACAGTAGAAAACATTCGTCCCATGGAACTGTTGATTGAGTTCAGAGAAAACAATGAGTGGGTCTCTGTTAAATTTGATAATAAAGTGGGTGCCAATATCAGAATTACCGACAACGAATTTTCCGGAGGAAAAGTGGTTTTTGGGCCTGTCGCCAGGGAAATGACTTTTGGTGCGGTCCCCGTGATTGAGGCAGGGCTGGTATTTACCGGGCTTGTGGATATTTTCAACTATGATGACTGGGAAAATACCGCTAAGCGTTTTTCAGAAATGTCCTACGAGCCGAATGAGAAGCATAATTCACTCGATAAATATATCAGTCTGGCAGATGTGCAGGTGGGCAGACTGATTGTCAGTGGCCAGACTCTGGAAAATGTGCGCACCAGAGTCAGCAGAATCAATCACGCAAATAACAGCAACGTCAGTACTGATAGTGAAAGCGGTTTTATTGATGCTGCGGACAGTTGGCTGGTACAGCTGGAAAATCAGTTATTAAGCGGGGATTTCATTTTTCCGGATGATACACAGCTGCCCTGGAACATAAACCTGGGTTACCTGCGTTTACCTGAAGCAGATGAGCCCGATGCTGAATCGTCTGAGCCGGAGGAAGATATTGATATTCTGGCAGATGTTGATCCTGCCACATTACCTGACATGGATTTTCATACCGATGAATTTACCGTAGGTGAGAAGCAGTTGGGTGCGTGGGACTTTGAGATGCGAACCACTGGTGCAGCGGCAACGATTTCCGAACTGAAAATGACCACGGCGGACGCGAGAATCCGCGATTTTGGTGGAGTGGACGGTGCCAATCTTGACTGGCGTGTTGACAATGGTATGCATACCACCAGTTTTAATGGTCTGTTCAGCGCCGGCGATCTGGCTCGGGTATTACCGGGCTGGGGCTATGATGCCAACGTCGAAAGTGAAAATGCTGCCTTTATCAGTAACCTGCAATGGACTGGATCACCTGCGGCATTTGATCTGAAAAAAGTGGTAGGTACGGTACAGGTCGAGATTCGTGACGGGCGTTTTGTCAATGTGGAATCCGGTGGTAGTCGCTTGTTCGGCGCTTTCAGTTTCGATTCTCTGGTACGTCGTTTACAGCTGGATTTTTCCGATCTCTATGAAAGAGGTTTGGCCTATGATGTGATCAGGGGTGGACTGCAGTTTGATCGCGGAATAGTAACTTCACAAGGGGCGTTCCGGATTGAAGGACCCTCCAGCAGAATTACCATTGATGGTGAAATCAACCTGCTCAATCAAACTATTGATGCGGACATGCTGGTTAATGTTCCCCTTGGGCAAAACCTTTCGGTGCTTGCTGGCATCCTTGGCGCATGGCCAATTGCGGTAAGTACTTATATCGCCGGCAAGATATTCCAGGACCAGGTAGATGATTTCACTACTGTACTTTACCGTCTGGAAGGGCCCTGGGAAAATCCCACTTCGGGGTTTGAGCCGACAGAAGAAATTCTTAATGCTGCGCCCCTGGAAGGCGACGTTCAACCTGCCTTGCCCGCATCCGGAGAGCCGACTACTGTCCCGGCTCCCTGAGAAGTATTGTTTCACTCTTTATAATTAGTTTTACACAGGTAATCTGAATTAATGAATAAAAGTCTGGTGACCAATCTTGTTGCATTACTGATCGTCATTGTTGGCGTATTTCTGAATGAGGAGTCCAATCCCCAGTTAAAAGCCCTGGTGCTCAATACCGGTTTGTTTGCGCTTTCAGGTGGTATCACAAACTGGCTGGCTATTCATATGCTGTTTGAAAAGGTGCCGGGGTTTTATGGCTCAGGTGTAATCCCCGCACGCTTTGAAGAATTCAAATCCGGTATCAAGGATTTAATTATGGACCAGTTTTTCACTCGGGCTAATCTTGATAGCTTCTTCAGTAAAATTTCCAGCTCAGGTCCCGATGCCGAAGAAGAATCTGCGCTGGGGAAAATAATTGATTCAGTGGATCTCGACGCCGCGTTTAATTCACTGGTTGATGTCATCATGAATTCCTCGTTTGCCAGCATGCTGTCGATGTTTGGAGGAGCGGATGCATTAAAGCCGCTGAAAGAACCTTTTATAGAAAAAATGCGCACCTTTCTGCTACAGGTTGGTGAGGACAGGGAAATTCTCGATCAGGTCAGGCAAGACTCCACCCGCAATCTGCTTGATAAGGTAGAGGAAATTGTTGATCAACGTCTTGATGAACTAACGCCCCAGCTGGTGAAAGAAATTATTCAGCAAATGATCAGGAAGCACCTGGGCTGGCTGGTAGTCTGGGGTGGCGTTATTGGTGGCCTGATAGGCCTGGTCAGTACTCTGCTTCTGCCCACTGGCTGATTCAGGCTATCGTGGTACAAAAAATTGCCGAACGTCTTCGATCTCAGGTTCAGTAGCCTGTGTTTCTTCCTGCGCATCGCTTTGCAGGTCAGCCTGACTGACAGGCGCTGGTTCTGTTGTAGCAGGTAATGGTGTGGTTTGCTGGCGCACCCGGGCAACGGGCAGCCACAAACGCGCAGGATACTGCAGGCTATGGTAAAGCAGTTCTGTCGCCTTGGTGTCGGGAATCGAGCCATCATTTACCGGAACTATTTCCAGAACCAGGCGGTTACCGGCACTGAATCGATAGGACGTCTGTCGCATGGCTATATCTAGACGGGTGACCTGACCTGGCTGCAAGAGCTGTTTACCATTGAGCGCATAGACCGGCGAATATTCCGTACTTTGTTCTTCATCCCGGGCCCTGGCGGATGCTTTTAGCCTGCCGGTTGAGACAATAACGTCCTGAACGTCCTGAACGTCGGGAACGGGTTCCGGCTCGATTATCGGTGTTGGCGCGGCTACAAAACTGGGTAACCTGGACACGGTGGTCAGTGGGGCTTGAGGCACAATCTCTTCATGCAGGATGACTTCAAAGGCCGCATCATTGAAGGCACTCGCAGTATAAAGCTCCAGCATTAATGGCCCTGCAATTTCCAGGTTCTGGTTTAACTCAGCTGAAACAAAGCGAAGCCCTGCATCATTTTGACCGGTGCTGAAAGTACTGATTTCCAGACTGCCAGCAACATGTTCACTATTGAGTGTGGCAATACTGTTGTTGTTTTCATTCAGTGTGCTATTGAGAAACCAGGCTTCGTGTTTGACATTACCGGGCGGCCAGTTGCTTTCCCGTTTAAGCGTACTCTGATTGGTTGCCTGATAGCGAACACGCGGTACTTCTATATAGGAAGAACCCGGTGCGCGTCCGTTAAAACACCATTCATAATAGGGAAGTAATTCCCGAGCCAGCAGCGCGGTATCCTGATAAAGAGCAGTGTCTGCGCTCGGGTTCGTGATAAGAATCTTGTTTACCGTATTGAGTGTCTTGAGTGCCTGCAGGGTACTGTTTAGACCCGCCTGGGTACGCTCCATGCTCCAGTCATTGATCACAAAAACCGGGACATTGATCTGCCGGGTATTTCCCTGGCTGCTTCGAATACGCCAGTAGTCATCAAAACCTTGATGTAACAGCTGGGCCAGTCGCATGTCGTAATTCACCAGCCGCGCAGTCTCTGTTGAATAAGCATTGGCCAACCTTACCTTGCGGTCATACCAGTCATTAATAAACTCATTATTAGTCAGGCCTCCCGGGCTGATCCATTCACGAAAGGGATCAAGGGTGCCATTGATCGGGGCGATGCATTCCAGGTGAGGAGGGTTCTGAATGGCCATTTGCCACTGTGATGCGGCGTAGTATCCCGCACCGGTTCCGGCTATCTGCCCGTCGGACCATGGCTGGGTGGCAATCCACTCAATAATTTCATAATGATCCTGCTGTTCTTCCCGGGAGAAAAACCCAAAGTCGCCACCAGAGGCACCTGTTCCCCTGACATTGGCTACCACAACGGCATAACCCTGGCTCACATACCAGGCTATGGGGCCTACCTGGTTTTCAGTATCTGCAAGAATGTCTACGCTGTGGGGAAAGGGACCGGCAGCATAGAGGGTGGAATAGCGGGTGTTGCCAGTGGGGCGATAGATATCCAGGGCGACAGGGGTCTCATCTCGCATACTTACCTGAACA
>JAUHWU010000258.1 GCA_030427065.1 Gammaproteobacteria bacterium
TGAGAGCACTGAAACCCGAACTGTATTTACCAATCAATGGCTGGACGAGAATGGGGCTACTGCCTTTTTGCGTGCTTCCCAGTCAGGCGATGTTCCCTTAATGAATTTGTTGCTTGAGTATGGGGCCGATCCCCATATAAATACTGAGCTGGGTGTTACCCCGCTTGCTGTAGCCGCCGGCATAGGTTGGGTTGAGGGCGTCACCAACGAGTGGTCCACCGCACAGACCATAGAGGCAGTCAGATTGTTGCTGAGTCTCGGCATTGATCCCAATTTTCAGGCTGACACTGGACGCACCTCGCTCCATGGGGCTGCGCACAAAGGTGCGACGAAAGTCGCTGAAATCCTCGTTGCAGCTGGCGGCAGGCTGGACATTCGTGATTTTGGTAATACCGATAACCGGGGCAGTGCAGAGCTGGCTGCCCATACCTGGTTACCAATCGATTATGCTGATGGTCTGGTTCGTGTAGGGGTGCAGTCTTCTATCCCCCATCCAGAAACAGCGGCGTTGCTACGCAAGTTGATGAAGGAACAGGGACTGGACGCACCCCCTGAAGGCAGGACGCTGGAATCAATTTGTATCGTTGAAGTGTGCTCGCCTGAGTACAATCCACTGGAATACAATTAATCCAGGATTGAATAAACAGCACTCGAAAAAAAGCCTGGATTTATCCGGGCTTTTTTTAGTTTGGTTTTTATACCACTTATTATATAAATAAAAAATAATCGAGAATTAAATCAGCATATACCAGCGTTTTGTCTGTCATCAGGTTGGTAAGGATCGAATGGAAGGGGGGTGAATGAAATGAACAATGCTTGTTACGGCAGTCTTCTAAAAATTTTTATCAGGTTAATAGCGGCAACTTTTACATCGTTTTGTTTTTTTACGCATGCAGTTGCCCAGTCCGAGATTGCAGATGCAGCAATGCAGCGGGATACAACGGCATTGCTGAGTTATATTGAAGCTGGCTTTGACGTTAATGCCAGTCAGGCTGATGGTGCTACAGCACTCCAATGGGCAGCCTATCATCGTGATGCAAATCTGGCTGGATTATTACTTGAAGCCGGGGCTGACCCATCCATAGCAAACCGTAACGGTTCAACTCCTATGTGGCTGGCGGCAAACCAGGGCGATACTGAAACCATCAGGGCTTTACTGGAAGCAGGTGCGGATGCCAATGAAGTACTGCCGCTTGGACGCAGACCGCTCATGCTGGCAGCACGTTCCGGTGTTGTCGAGGCTGTTGAATTATTAATAGCAGCCGGGGCAAACCCGAATGCCAGCGAAACTGAACGTGGTACTACTGCCTTGATGCAGGCAGCTGACCAGGGACATGCTGACGTCATGGTTGTGCTGATAGAGGCCGGTGCCGATATCGCTGCGACCTCTTCACCGATCATGCGCGAGGGTCGAACTGCTGCATTGGGTAAAGCCGGCGACCCGCGAGAATCAGTACGTCGTCAGGTCCTTGCCATCCTTTGTGAACAGGAGACTCCTGATCTGGATACCCTGAATGCGTTGAGCCGGGGTGGAGATGGCGGTGATTCTTCGACAGAAGCGGGACAGCAAACTGCTTTTTCTGCCCGCAATGTATGCGGTTGTGAGCAAAACTCTATCGGGATATGCCAGAATGGGCGCGCAGGCGTGGATCGTGAGGCAGAAAAAGAGCCGGATGGTGGTGAGCTAACAGCCATGATATATGCCGCTCGCGCCGGTGATATTGATGCGGTTCAGGTGCTTCTGGATGCCGGTGCCGATGTAAACCAGCTTACCCGCTATGGCTGGAGCCCCTTACTGGCGGCCACCCAGAACAGAAACTACCAGATGGGCAGGCTTCTTATTGAGAATGGGGCTGACGTCAATATTGCCAACAAGGGAGGTTGGACCAATTTGTATCTGGCTACTGATAATCGCAATGTTGAAGGTGGTGATTATCCAACCCGCGAACCGGA
>JAUHWU010000105.1 GCA_030427065.1 Gammaproteobacteria bacterium
GCAGTAATCTGACCGCACCCCATGACCCACTTTCCTGCAGGATCAGTTTTAGGAAGGAAGGCAGGTAACGCGATTCGGCCTGGCGCACTGCGGGATAGACACCCTCAGCCTGTTGCGTGAGGGCGTCTTCCGGCAGATTCATGGCAAAGATTTCGATACTCACATCAAGCAGTGGCCGTTCATTATCTGTCGGCTGCGCCTGCGCCATGCTGTTAGTTAGACAGTAGAACAGCAGTCCGCAAATATAGGGCAGTACACTGGCTCTATTATCCGGGTTATTCAATTGCCCACCCGTCGGCAAACATTATTGCGGGTCAGGGTCAGAATACAGTCGATATCACTTTCCGGAACATCGTAACGCCGGTAGTAATTACTGATTGTCAGTGGCGTAGACACAGTGGCTGAACTTACTGTGGTGGTGATATTTAACTGTTGCCCATTGGGAGAAAGGGTTACCTGATAAAAAATACTCAGCCCATCAGTCAGTGTGAGTTTGAATAACAATTGTTCTCCGTTCCAGCCACATTCTTCTATACCAAAAGGCGTTTGTGTGACGGAGGTTTGCCGGTTGAAAAATTCGCACAGCAGGGCAAAATCATCTTCGCGTTTGATGCGCATGCGTGCGCGATCCTGTTCAATCTGGATAAGCGGCATGCGCGTTATTTCTTCAGTAAAACGAGCCAGCCCGATTACCGATTCACGGTTCCCCATGGCAGCACCACTGCCAAAAGTGCTCCTGCGATTGATATTGTCACTCTGTGGATTCAGCCGTCGTTGAATATCAAACATATACAGATTGAATTCGGTTTCGAAATCATCGCTGAGTTGGTAGTCCTTTTCCCAGTTTCCAGACATATCAACCACCTCATAGGTGACTTCCTCTGAAATTCTGGCGGGCTCCTGAGTCGCGCAGGCGCTCAACAGACCTGCAGCCAGGAACACCGGAAACAGTGTATTTAGTGAAAGATTGATAAATGTCAGGTTGTTCACAACGTATAATTGCTAGTATGAAATGAATTAAGAATAAATGTATCCGGGTTTATGCGGGTACATGCGGATTGTTTATCAGGCATCGTCATACTTGCTATGTTAGCAAAGGTAAAAAAGATTACCTGCTTGATTTTTTTCCTGCAGAGGCCATATTAAGTGCTGCAGTCAGCAATTAAACCGTTTTCAATGTTGCAGGCCAACTAACTGATAACTATGCATATTTCATCTGAATCAAGGCTTAACCCCGAGAGCATCCGGGTATTGAGCTGGAATGTGAAGAAACAGTCACGTGCCCAGATGGGGCCTGATCTTGCAGGTTTTAGCAGTTCTGTGGATCTTGCCCTGTTGCAGGAAGTGCATAAGGAAGGGATGTGCCTGGATCATTTCAGCGCTAACTGGCATCGAAGCTTTGCCCCCGGCTTCTCTTTGCCGGGCAGAACCACCGGCGTTATGACGGTGTCCAGTGTGGGCCATAGCTCTGAAAGTGGGCTCAGGCATGCTGAACCGGTTTTTCGCACCGCCAAGGCCGCCAATATCACCACCTATGGCCTCACCGATCACCCCGACCCATTGCTGGTTATCAACCTGCATGCGGTGAATTTCAGCCTGGGTATGAATGCCTACACGCGTCAGTTGAAGGATTTGCTCAAGCATATCGATGCCCACAAAGGGCCGGTAATTTTTGCCGGAGACTTCAATGCCTGGCGTGAGCAACGCACCCGGTTAGTGAGTGAGGTTTCCAATCGTCATGGCTTGACCGAGGTACTCTTTGAAGAAGACAAGCGCTCACAAGTCTTCGGACGGCATCTGGATTATATGTTTGTCCGTGGCCTGACGGTGCATGACTCCTACACCCATCACTCGGATGCGTCGGATCATAATCCTCTGCTGGCCACAGTAGGTCTGTAAGCACTCCCTGCTATACAACTGCCGCTTGACTAAAGCCTGGCGGCAGCCTCAATCACATCTGACCAGTCCGGTCTGATCCGAAAATTTTCCTCGGCAAACTTGGCCTGAATTACCCCCTGGGGACTAACCAGCATGATGCCCGGCTGTGGTACGCCGTAGGCAAAGCTGTCGGGTTCATAACTGGTATTGAGAATATTAAACGCATTCACATGCTTGATGGCTTCGTCATGTAACATGGCAAAGCTGATGTCGAGATCCTCTTCTACCTGTTTCAGCGTGTCCACCGCATCGTAGGTAATGGTGACGATTTTGAGACCGGCAGCTTCAAGATTGGTGCTGGCCTCCTGAAGGCCAACCAATTGCGCCTTGCAGTAAGGGCACCAGTCTAAAGAGCGATTAAATACCAGCACCAGACCTTTTTCTCCAGTCAGACTGCTGAGAGTCTGAACAGTGCCATTTTGATCCGGGGCCTCCAGCAGGGGGATAGTGGAGCCAACCGGGTAGTCCGGTGCCCAGTTGAAATCCTGGGCCATGCCAAGAGGTGAGAAAAAGGACAAAAGCACGATTACAGGCAGGATTCGGGTGAGGGTTTGCATAACCTGTTTCATAATATCTCTTTGTTATTGTTTGAATTATTGTGGCTATAATTACATCGGATCATAGCTGGCCTGATTTTCTTTCAACTGTAACAGAAATAACTTGAGGAGCGGCTTAAATATGCGTGGAAAGGCCGCAGCACGAGGTTATGATGCGACCTAAAATGATGCGTTTTTTGTGCTAATTTAGAATAAATCCAGTAATTTTATGCACATAGCGAATCATTGTGATATTACCGATTAAGAAGAATGGATAACTTCTCTAATTAACCGGTTAAATTTTATAACTTATTGATAATTAATGGAAATATTATTTTTTCTTTTAAAACTCTTGGTTAAAAATTATTTCGGCTGTAACGGGCCCTAATTTACCCAAAAAATATTGCACAGAATTATCCACAGAAATGAAGGTTGGTAGCGACTTGTGGATAACTTTCCCGAAGGTTTGTTTTGCCTGGTGTTTCCCTGTGCAAAATCCTCTACATATTTGTAACAGTATGGTTTGGGCAAAAGCGCCTCATCTAATAGAATGTGTTATTTCTTGTCGCCGGGATCTTGAGCATAACCACCAAAATGTAATCACCCAGCAGAAAGGTTTGTGAGAATGAATAATAATAACTCAAGCAATCATAACCTGGGCACCTCCGGGAACCATGAGTTAATTCTTGCAGTACGAGACTATGAATGTGATCTGCAGGGTGTGGTCAATAACTCCGTGTATATGAATTATCTCGAGCATGCTCGACATGAATACCTGAAATCCCGGGGGGTGGATTTTGCCGAAGTGACGGCCAGTGGTATTCATTTGGTGGTGGTGAAAGCCGAACTCGAGTACAAGGTATCACTGACCAGTGGTGACAGTTTTACCGTTCTTACCCAGGTAGAACAGGAAGGCCGTTTGAAGTTTATATTTTTGCAGGAAATAGTCAGACAGCTGGATAAGGTGCCTGTACTTAAGGCCAGGATTACCACCACCGCACTTAATGAACGTGGCCGACCTTTTTATCCTGAAAAACTGGTGGAGAAATTTGTCTGAAACTGGCATGTTGTTGCTTGCTATATTCCTCAAAATATTTATCCTCACAAGCATTGCCGGCAGTCTAAAGAACGTAGTTATTCGTACAAAAACCTTTTTGACAGTCGAGATTAAGTGGCAGTATCCTTCTCGCCAATACCAACGGAGTTCTTCATGGCATTACCGAAAATCGGCAATAAAGCCCCCGCATTTAGCCTTCTTGACCAGCACGGTAACAAGTGCAGTCTGAAGGATTACCTGGGCAGCATCGTTGTCCTGTATTTTTATCCAAAAGCAATGACCCCTGGTTGTACAGTTCAAGCCTGTGGGCTCAGAGATAGTGAAAAAACCCTGAAAAAGCTCGGTATTAAGGTGTTGGGTGTCAGCATTGATGCCTATCCACGACTGATGAAATTTGCCGAACGCGACAAGCTCAATTTCACTTTATTGTCCGACGAGGATCATGCCGTAGCTGATAAATACGGAGTGTGGGGTTTGAAGAAATTTATGGGCCGCGAATTCATGGGCCTTAAACGAACCACCTTTATTATCGACAAGGATGGTCGCATGCAACATATCATGGAAAAAGTGAACACCAAGACTCACCATGATGATGTACTGGCATGGATTAGCGAAAATCTGCTTTAGCCATTATGTTTCTTGCAGCATTGATTAATCAGTATTCAGCCATTAACAAGATCATCAATAAGAGGAAACTCAGGGCAACATGAAAGCAATACTGTTATCCATTTTTGTATTGATGATATCTCCGTCAATTCTGGCTCAGGATATTGATGGTAGCTGGAATGCCACCATGGATACTCCGGATGGCCCGTTGTCCATGGTGTTTAATTTGACCTCTGAAGGAAATAGAATCACCGGCACCATGTCGAATATTTTTGTAGGTATAGCGCCTATTTCCGATGGCTCTCTGGTTGGCAAGGATGTTTCTTTTAAAGTCACCATGGAGAGTCAGGAGGGCGCCATCATTGCCGTTTATAAGGGTACACTTGAGGGTGATGTCCTAAATCTGATGAGTACTTTTGATGGCGATATAATTCCGGGAACACCTCAAAGACAGGCTGTAAATGCCAGTCAATCGAATTAATTCCCGTCATCCTGGTTTTTACAAAGGGCCCGTTTAACCATTTTTTTGTTGAGTAGAATTAAAACCGAGTATGGATCTTTTTTGTAAACGTTATTCAGATGCTGGTGATCCTGTCATCATTCTTCATGGCTTGTTTGGTAACCAGGGTAACTGGAGTCAACATGCCAAAATATTCGCAAATACTTTCAGTGTTTATGGTCTGGATCAGCGTAATCATGGTCGTTCCGATTGGCAAAACTCCATGTCCTATGCAGAGATGGCCAATGATGTGCGGGAAACCATGAAAATCCATGAGATCGCCAATGCCCATTTCATAGGCCATTCCATGGGTGGGAAAACCGCTATACAGCTTGCCCTGACCTGGCCGCATCTGGTGAACAAGCTGGTTATCGTTGACATTGCACCGGTGACCTATAAACCCCATCATAATGAAATTTTTGCCGGGCTGAATGAATTAAACCTGGATATGGTTGATAGTAGAAGTGATGCCGATGAAATTTTGGCTGAACATCTGGCTGAAAAAAGTGTACGTGATTTTCTGTTGGCAAACATGCTCAAGGATGAAGAAGGAAACTACAGCTGGCGAATGAATCTGGACGTCATACAGAAAGACTACCCCAAACTGATTGAAGGACTGGTTGCTGAGAAGCCTTTCACAAAAGACGTGTTGTTTTTGAGGGGGGGTAATTCCGACTATGTGTTGCCGGAATATGAAAAAGAGATCCTGAGCCTGTTTCCCAAAGCTGAATTTCAGACGATTGAGGGTGCCGGGCATTGGGTGCACGCCGAACAACCTGAGCTGTTTCAAGCAATTGTGCATAAATTTCTTAAGTAAGAAATTTATTTATTGGGTTTGCAGTAGCTACTGCGCTCACAATCTTATCGTTGCTTCTGTGCTCAGTAAGTCACGTATTACAATAGGCTCCTTCCCTGCGCGCAAAAGCGCCTCAATATTGCATCGCTCGTAACGCTACCAAAATTTTGGGCTTTGCAAAAAAACTAAAACCAAAGCCACAATTAAAAATAAAAATATTTTTCAGTGTGGAAATTCGTGTGAAGAGGCTGGGGAGGCTTTTATTGCAGTCTGCAGTTTTTGGAGAACTGTGATTTCAGAAATTCCATCTGATCTGAGCGGATACGTTTGCTGTTGACCAGCGCAAGGTATTCGGCGGAGTTGGGTTCGAAGGGAAGGGCGAGCAGCTCCATATGGGCTTCTTCCGGTGTTCTGTTTTGTTTGTAGTGATTGCAGCGTTTACAGGCCGCAACGACATTAACCCAGGTGTTGGTGCCACCCCGGGAGGTGGGCAGGATATGATCACAGCTAAGTTCCTTATCACTGAATTCCTTGCCGCAATACATGCACAGATTCTGGTCACGGCGAAACAGGATGCGGTTGTTCAGGGTAGGTTTTTTCGATTGACCGTGGTGAAGTTCACCGTTACAAGCCACGATGCTGTGCAGTTCAATCTTGGAGCGTTCACCGGAAAGTCTTGAGATACCGCCCACGACTGTGCGAACAGTGTCGCCAAGGGTCCAGGTAACAAGGTCTCTGGCGTAGAGGGTAGTGGCTTCCTGCCAGGTCAACCATTCCACAGGATGACCAGCAATATTGAGTCTTAGTATATGGGTGTGACTGTCGTCCGAAACCATTAACTCACTTCACGCGAAAACCAGACTGTTATGACTTTAACTATAAAATAAATAGGCGTCAATATTATGTATACGAGGTAATCAAAAGAACCATTTATGTTTATATAGTTTTAATATTGTCATTTTTCCAGGCGTGCAATAAGTGATGAAGTGTCCCAGCGCTTGCCACCCATTTGCTGAACCTCTTCATAAAAACCGTCCACTATTTTAGTGATTGGCAGGGAGGCACCATTTTTTCCAGCTTCCTCCATGGCGATACCCAGATCCTTGCGCATCCAGTCCACCGCAAAACCAAAATCAAATTTATTATTCATCATGGTCTTATAGCGGTTTTCCATTTGCCAGGACTGCGCTGCGCCCTTGCTGATGACGCCAATGACTTTTTCCACATCAAGTCCGGCATGTTGGGCGAAATGAATACCTTCGGAAAGGGCCTGCACCAGACCGGCAATACAAATCTGATTGACCATCTTGGTGAGCTGGCCATAACCGGAAGGCCCCAATAATTTGACACTGGCCGCAAAGCTTTCGATTACCGGGAGTGCTTTCTCAAAAGCGCTTTCGTCGCCTCCCATCATGACTGTAAGCTTGCCATTTTCCGCACCTGCCTGGCCTCCGGACACCGGCGCATCAAGGAAGGCAAAGCCCTTGCTGCGGGCCATCTCTTCCAGTTCGCGGGCAACAATAGCCGATGTGGTGGTGTTATCGATAAACACGGCGCCGGCTTTAACAGTCTCAAAAGCACCCTTGTCGCCAATGGTGACGGCTCTGAGATCATCATCATTGCCCACGCAGGTGAAAATAAAGTCCGCATCAGCGGCTGCCTCGGCAGGGGTTGCTGCAGTTTCCCCTTGGTAAGAGTCCTTCCATTTTTGTGCTTTTTCAGCGGTGCGATTATAAACAGTGACAGAATGCCCGGCGTTGGCAAGATGGCCAGCCATGGGAAAGCCCATTACCCCTAAACCAATGAAAGCGACTTTACAACTCATAAGAAATTCCTGCTTTGGTTAATTCAGGTGGCAAGAATACTAAAACGAAGACAAGATACAAGGGGGAAAGCAGAGGCATGAACAATGATAAAGAAAAAAGGATATAGGAAAAAAGTGACCAGATGGCGGATGCCGTAGACAGTGGGAAGGATGCCGTAGACAGTGGGAAGGATGCAGGAGACAGGATGCAGGATGCAGGAGGATGGCTGGAGGAACAACTTAGGGATTGGGGTTTCCTGAAACAGGCGTAGGTCGGACAAGGCTGCAAGCCGCCTCCGACGCGGGTGCTTAGCCTGCATGGAATTTTTGTGCGTGTCGTGTCGGAAGACGCTGCGCTTTTCCGACCTACATAAAGTACAGCAAGGCATTCTGCATTTACCTTTATTCGGCAGTAGTTGCAGGTCGGACAAGGCTGCAAGCCGCCTCCGACGCGGGTGCTTAGCCTGCATGGGATTTTGTGCGTGTCGTGTTGGAAGACGCTGCGCATTTCCGACCTACATATAGCACCTGTCTCCTGTTTTATCTTCATCACCGGTGAATGAGATGGTAAGCTTGCGCCAGGAAAAAATTTGAAGGAAGTTTTATGTCAGACTGGCTCGAAGGCAAGGTTGTTGAGAATATTCACTGGACGGAAAGCCTGTTCTCTCTAAAGATTGAGGCGGATGTCTCCACATTTAGTGCCGGGCAATTTTTTAGTCTGGCCCTGGATATTGAGGGAGAACGGGTTGCCCGGCCTTATTCCTGTCTTAGTGCCCCTCACGAAAAACCACTGGAATTTTTCTTTTACACGGCAAACGGCGGTGTGCTTTCCAATGCCATGTATTCTCTTGAACCGGGCGATACCATCCTGGTGAAAAATCCGGCCAATGGTTTTTTTACTCTTGATGAGGTACCGGCTTCCCGTGATCTGTGGATGATTGGTACTGGAACAGGGATTGCGCCATTTTTGTCGATTCTGAAGACGGATCAGCCCTGGAATACCTATGAGACAGTAATTCTGGTTCAGGGCGTCAGGACCCAGAGTGATATGCAGTATCTTGATCTGATTACGGATCTACGAGATAAATATGGTGAGCGCTTTGGGTTTCAGGGCTTCATCAGTCGTGAGCAGATTGAAGGCACCATTCACGGACGTATTCCTGCAGCTATTGAAGACGGTAGTCTCGAGGAAGCAGTTAACCTTAAACTCGATGCGGCACACTCCCAGGTCATGTTATGTGGCAACCCTGACATGGTGAAAGATTCTGCAGAATTATTGAAAGCCCGTGGTTTCAGCAAAAACCTCAGACGCAAGCCTGGTCAGATTACTGCAGAGAATTACTGGTAAAAACGCTTAATATTAATTGTCGCAATGTAGTTCATCGGTAAGGATCCATCTTGGCGTGCTGTCCCTGCGTACTTGTGTCGGCGTATTCTGCAAGAGTTTAAAGTATATACAATAGTTACTATCACCGGGTCTGGTTAGGCCTGCCTTGAAATATTCGCTACAATCACCATTCAATAATGTTAAAAATAGAGCAATCAGAGGAAAAGGAGCAGGCATGCGCCATATAAATTACTGGACTGTGTTGCTGTTTACATTGTTTTTTGCCGTTAGTGCCGAGGCGGCAAAAAAGGATGAGTTGGGCTGTATCAGCGGCGACTGTGTTAATGGTAATGGTACCCTTGTGGAAGAAATGCAAAGAGGGTTGCGCACCTATCGCGGTGATTTTGTGAATGGCAAGTTTCACGGCTTTGGACGACTGACCTTCAATGATGAAGGTGAAATTTACGAGGGTCGCTTCATGAATGGTAAAAAGCATGGTCGCGGTACTCTATGGAATGAAAAAGGCGATGTCTATATCGGAAACTGGCGTAATGATCGACGCAATGGCATGGGTATGCAGGCCTTTAATGTGGAGAATTATCGCGAGGGACGCTTCACAGAAGATACCCTGAAGAACACAACCGAAAACTATTTCGGCGAATTCAAAAATGATGTATTTTATGGTGATGGCACTTATCGCTGGGAAGATGGCACTTTGTATGTAGGGAAGTGGGCTGCCAACAAGAAACACGGACGTGGTTATTTCGATTATGGTACCGGCCACAAGGCCTGGCGTACCTTTGAATTCGACAAGCGCATCTATGATGAACGCTTCCAGTTCTAGTATGGATTAAAGCAATAATGGATATAGAAAATTTCAGGCGCGAGTATGTGCAGGGCGGTTTACGCCGCGAAGATTTGCATGCCAATCCACTGACTCAATTCGAGACCTGGCTGAATCAGGTGGTCGAATCTGATTTGATTGATCCTACCGCGATGGTAGTCAGCACGGCTTCCTCTGAAGGACAGCCATCCCAACGTATTGTTCTGTTGAAACACCTGGATGATGACGGCCTTGTTTTTTATACCAACTACGGTAGCCGCAAGGCCGAAGAGATCGCGGAAAATAACCGGGTCAGTCTGTTGTTTCCCTGGAATGCTCTTGAGCGCCAGGTAAAAATCTGTGGTCGGGCGGAAAAGATTTCTGCTGCTGAATCACTTAAATACTTTCTTTCCCGACCCCGTGACAGCCAGCTGGCAGCCTGGGCATCTGACCAGAGTCGGAAAATTTCTTCACGGGATTTCCTGATGACACAGCTAGCGCACATGAAGGAAAAGTTTTCCGAAGGTGAGG
>JAUHWU010000106.1 GCA_030427065.1 Gammaproteobacteria bacterium
CAACGGTGAAAGCCTTGCGAAAAAATGTAACGGCAAAGTGTTATGGTGGCGATATAACCCGTAAAAAGAAGCTGCTGGAAAAACAAAAAGCCGGTAAGAAGAGAATGAAACAGGTGGGCAATGTTGAAGTGCCACAGGAAGCCTTTTTAGCGATACTTAAAGTTGATAAATAAATTCAATAAAGTACCAGACTTAAGAATCCGGGCCCCTGGAGCAAGTTATAGATCGCCATTCAGGAATTCAATACAGGAGTAAGCGGCTGGACTGGCCGTAATAACCATATGAGTTTTGATTTTTCCCTAGTATTACTGCTTTTTTCACTGGTCGCCGGTCTGATCTGGTTGCTTGATATTTTCTTTTTGAAAAAACCCAGGGATGAGAAAGTAAGACAGAAGCTTTCCGAAAAAAATATCAGTGAAGAAGATTTCACGGTTTTCCTGGATTACATTCATACGGGAGAATCAGGCACCGAGGAAAAGGGCAGGGACGATGCTACCCAGTTTCCTAACAGAAAAGGCCTGGAAGAAGCTTACGTCCTTTATCGTGAGCCAGTAGTGGTGGATTATGCGAAATCCTTTTTTCCGATAATTTTTGCAGTCCTGGTGTTACGGTCTTTTCTGTTTGAACCTTTCCAGATACCTACCGGATCAATGATACCAACCCTCAATGTGGGCGATTTCATCGTAGTAAACAAATTCGCTTATGGTATTCGATTGCCGGCGATAGGCACCAAAATTATCGATGTGGATGACCCGAAACGCGGTGATGTCATGGTCTTTATTCCCCCCCATGACCCCAATTACTACATCAAAAGGGTCATTGGCATGCCTGGTGACCATATTCGTTATGATGGCAAGGTTGTTTATGTCAATGATGAGCCTCTGGAGCAGGAATATGTGGACTTCATCAACGACAGGCGACCACCAGTAATTTATTCTCTTGAAGAAGTTGGCGGTATCTCCCATGATATTTATACCTCGCCTTCACCGTCCTATATCAGGCCAGGTTCCTGGTTGTGGCCAGAAGGCAGGGTTATCCCTGAAGGGCATTACTTCATGATGGGAGACAACCGGGACAACAGCAGTGATAGCAGGGTCTGGGGCCCGGTGACGGAAGATAATATCGTCGGAAAGGCAGTCGCAGTATGGATGCACAAGGAGCCGGGTTTTACATTGCCCAGTTTCAGCCAGAACCGCTTCATAGATAATCCCTGATCATCTTCGAATCTGGAGTATTGGATAATGACATCAAGCAAACTGACATCAGGTAATGGGCAGCCATTGATTCATTTGGCCCACCAAAAAGGCGCATCACTTTACGCCTTGATCGTTGTGATGACGCTGCTGGGCGTTTTGATCATGGCCGGTTTAAAACTTTCTCCAGCCTATATGGATAATATGGTGATAAAAAATGCCATTGAAAATCTCAAGGAAAGTGGCGAACTGGAAGACATGCCGTTACGGGATATTCGACGATATGTCACTCGCACCGCACAAACCAATGGTGGCAGTTTCCAAAGTGATGGCCTTGATCAGGTAGAAATAGATGGGGTCGATTATATTGCCGTAGAGTATGAATCAAGAGTCCCCATGTTTCTTAACATAGACGCGGTCGTAAAATTCAATTATCGCATCGAAAAATAGTGTCTTCAGCCATCTCCAAAATCCACTACAGCTTCAGAAATGAGGCCCTTTTCAAGCTGGCACTCAGCCATTGCAGTAGTGGTCAGGATAATAATGAACGACTTGAATTCCTTGGTGACTCGATCCTTGGCTTTATCATCGCGGAAGAATTGTATCAGCGCTTTCCCAAGGGCAAGGAAGGACAGCTTAGCCGTCTTCGTGCAGACCTTGTGCAACGCTCCACGCTGGCAGAGATAGCCAGAGAGCTTGATCTGGGCGCTTCCCTGAATCTGGGCTCTGGTGAACTTAAAAGTGGCGGTGCGCAGCGCGATTCAATCCTGGCGGATGCCCTGGAGGCCCTGATATCTGCTATCTACCTTGATGCCGGACCTGATCTCGATGCTTGCCGTAAAACGGTATTGTCGTGGTTTGCTGGCAGGCTGGATAACCTGGATCTTGAATCCCAGACCAAAGATGCAAAAACCCGTTTACAGGAATATCTGCAGGGAATCAAAGCTGCGCTCCCCGAATATGAAGTGCTTGATGTGGCGGGTAAGGATCATCAGCAAACGTTTGCTGTATTGTGCCGGATAGATCTCCTGCCTGAGCCGGTTACAGGATATGGATCAACGCGTCGTGAGGCTGAGCAGGAAGCCGCTGACGCCGCTTTAAATGCTCTGAGTCTGTGAGCAGCCCCGGCGTCTTTCTATGACAAGCGTTCCTCCTGATGAAGCGAAGAAAAAAACACGTTGCGGTTTGATTGCCATTGTAGGCAAGCCCAACGTTGGTAAATCCACACTACTGAACCACCTGATCGGTCAGAAGCTCAGTATCACCTCGCGTAAACCGCAGACTACACGGCATAGATTGTTAGGTATTAAATCAACGCCTACTACCCAGATGATTTTTGTTGACACGCCAGGTCTGCACAGTGGGCAGAATAAAGCCATTAATCGCTATATGAACAAGACTGTTCACAGTGTCGTGCGGGATGTAGATCTGATCCTTTTCATGGTAGATCGAATGAAATGGACCGGGGAAGATGACCTGGTTCTGCAGCAAATCGAGCAAAGCAAAACGCCTGTACTACTGCTGCTAAATAAAATAGACCAGTTACAGGACAAGACTATTCTACTGCCCTACATGAAGGAATTGTCTGAACTTTATCCATTCAATGAAATATTTCCCTTGTCCGCATTGAAAGACCATAACCTGGATGCCCTTGAGGCCAGTCTTGAGAAATATCTTCCCGAGGGTGATTTCTATTACCCTGAAGAGCAACTGACTGATCGCAATGCCCGCTTTCTTGCCGCTGAATTTATTCGGGAAAAGATTACCCGTCAGATAGGTGATGAGTTGCCCTATGAAGTCACTGTGGAGATCGAGGAGTTTCGTTACGATGACAAGGTGGATACCCGGGATAAGCGTCACCTGGTTCATATCAGTGCATTGATTCTGGTGGAAAAAGACGGGCAAAAAAAGATCATCATAGGGGATCGTGGCAGCCGCCTGAAACTGATTGGCTCCGAGGCCAGAAAAGATATCGAAAGCCTGCTCGACAGCAAAGTAATGTTGAACCTGTGGGTGAAGGTCAAGAGTGGCTGGTCGGATGACGAACGGGCATTAAAAAGTCTTGGTTACGATGACCTTCCCTGAGTTCACGACTCATCATAAAATTTCATTCTCAATTTCAATATTTTAAGGTTTGTGTAACGCCAGTTATTATTCAGGCAACCGGGTGATAGTGAATGCATGTCCAGAATAATTGAAATGCAGCCTGCCTTCCTGCTCCATAGCAGACCGTTTCGGGATTCAAGCCTGATACTGGATTTTTTAACACCGGATTATGGCCGCATCAGTGCCATTTCCAGAGGTGGGCGTGGCGCAGGCTCAAAAAGTAAAAGCTTGCTGCAGCTTTTCACCCCTGTGCATATTTCACTTTCAGGGAAAGGCGAATTGAAAACGCTGAGATCCGTGGAATTAAGACAGGGTCCGGTGTCATTAAAAGGCGAAAAACTTTTCAGCGCACTTTATATAAACGAGATTATTGTCAGGTTATTCCAGTCTCATGAAGCGGATCCGGGTTTCTTCGTAAACTATGAAGAGGCACTGATCAACCTGGCCGGCAATGAATCAGCTGAGCCGGTGCTTCGAGAATTTGAGCTTTCGCTGTTGGATACTCTGGGTTATGGCGTGGATTTTACCTCCGAGGCGCATTCATTTAAGCCAGTTGTTGCTGAGCACTGGTACTATTTTCAGGATGAGAGCGGCTTTATTGAGGTGCAGGATACCAGTGTCGTGTCTGGTGATAGCGGGGGGGGAGAAGGCATCTTTCGGGGCATTGATCTGATTAAAATTCATCACAGGGATTTCTCCGCCCCTGAAACCCGAAAAGCCGCGAAAGCGATCCTGCGCGGCATCCTGAATAGCCATCTCGGATCAGTGCCTTTGCGCAGCAGAAGCCTGTTCAAACGGCGTTAACCGCGCCTGTGGGCTTTATCTGCTTCACGAGATAGAATTAGCGCCGTTTTCTAATAGCAGCAAGCAATGTTCAGGCAAACTAAGGAACCTCTGATTAAGTCTAGTATGTCTCTGCGAGAATCTGAACCGCTACGATCCCAGGCGCAGTCCGCCTCTCATAGCATCACTATTAGCAAGGGCTACAACAACGCAGGGTGGCGGTTCAGGCCCGCCCTGCGGGGCCTTCAGACAGCACGCGCTACTGCGTTGACCTTTCTTGACAGGTGGTCGACATGCCTGCGAAAGTTCGCCTTGTCTCGCGCACTGTCTGAAGGCCAGAGACACACTAGACTTAATCAGAGGTTCCCTAAATCAAACAGGATCTTGTTTTATGCATTTTCCAACAATTGAAGATACCGTCGGTAATACTCCCCTTGTAAGGTTGCAACGCTTACCTGGCGTAACCAGCAATACCGTTCTGGTGAAACTTGAAGGTAATAACCCGGCCGGTTCAGTAAAGGACCGTCCGGTACTGAGCATGATCAGCAAGGCAGAGGCACGTGGTGATATAAAACCAGGTGATACCTTAATAGAGGCCACCAGTGGCAACACCGGCATTGCGCTTGCCATGGTTTCAGCTATCAAGGGCTATAAAATGGTGCTGATAATGCCTGAAAATGCCACACAGGAGCGTAAAGACTCCATGACAGCCTATGGTGCCAGGCTGATTGAAGTCTCTGCCGAGGAAGGTATGGAAGGGGCAAGAGACCTGGCTGACAGAATGCAGGCTGAAGGAAAGGGCAAAGTGCTGGATCAATTTGCCAACCCTGATAATTTTGCTGCCCATGTTGAAAATACCGGCCCTGAAATATGGCGTGATACTAATGGTTTGATTACGCATTTTGTCAGCTCCATGGGGACTACCGGCACAATCATGGGTGTGTCCCGGTTTTTAAAGAAAAAAAATCCTGCCATAGAGATTATCGGTCTGCAGCCCAAAGAAGGGGCAAAAATACCGGGCATTCGTCGTTGGCCTGAGCAATATTTACCTGAAATATTTGAAAAAGAACGCGTTGATCAAATTATCGACATCAGTCAGGAAGATGCTGAAAAAACCATGCTTGCCATGGCAAGGCGAGAAGGTATTTGCTGTGGGGTTTCTTCTGGAGGTGCCGTGTTTGCCGCACTGGAATTATCCAGGCAACTGGAAAACGCAGTGATCGTAGCCATTGTCTGTGACAGGGGCGATCGTTATCTTTCTTCAGGTCTTTTTAGTGAGTAAATCTCTGACCTTTCCATTATTGAAGCCATTACTATGAGAAGAAGACGTCGACAAAAACTGCCGACCACACCGATAGTTCTCGAGATTGAAAAACTCAGTCATGAAGGACGTGGTATCGCTCACCATGAAGGTAAAGTGGTTTTCGTTACCGAAGCGCTGCCGGGTGAAACCGTTGAGGCGCTATTAACGTCACGTCGGGAAAACTTTGATGAAGCAGCGCTGGATTCGATTCTGAAAGCGTCTGCGGATCGAATAGATCCTGCCTGTGAATATGCATCAATTTGTGGTGGGTGTAGTCTGCAGCACTTTGATCCCGTTGCCCAACTTGCCTTTAAAGAAGCCACGCTATTTGAACGGCTTTCCCATGCCGTGCCTGAGGCAGGTTTTGAGAAATTACCGCCATTAACCGGTCCGGTGCTGGGCTATCGGCGCAAGGCAAGACTGGCAGTACGCTATGTGCACAAAAAAGAGCAGGTGCTGGTTGGATTTAGAGAAAAAAATTCCTCCTTTATTACCAAAATGACTAGTTGCCAGGTACTTGATCCACGTATCGCGGATTTGTTACCCGCGTTATCGACTTTAATCGGAGGGCTGGAAAGTTTTCGTGACATCCCGCAAATAGAAGTCGCTGCCGGTGATCCGGATAGCGAGGGCTGTTCTGCGGCATTTATTTTTCGTCATTTAAAGCCCCTGCCTGCGAATGATCAGACTCAACTACTTTCTTTCGCCAAAGAAAAATCAATCGCCCTTTATCTTCAGCCAGGGGGCATGGAAACAGTTCACAAAATCTATCCCGCTGATGGTAAAGACAGGCTGTATTACAGCTTGCCGGAGTTTGGCCTGAATCTGGCTTTTCACCCCACTGACTTCACCCAGGTGAATGCCGAAATTAACAAGGCCATGATTGCCCAGGCAATTAGCTTGCTTGATTTGGCCGACAGTGACGTCGTACTTGACCTGTTTTGCGGATTGGGCAACTTCACCTTGCCCCTTGCCGGGTTTTGCAGCCAGGTGACTGGTGTTGAAGGTTCCCGCGAAATGGTGGAAAGAGCGCAGGAGAATGCCATCGCCAATAATATCAAGACAGCTGATTTCTTCAGTGCAGATTTAACCCAGCCCATGGCAGGGCAGGCCTGGTTTAAACGTGGAATAAACAAGGTTCTGCTGGATCCCCCCAGATCCGGAGCCCTGGAAGTATTACCGGAAATTATCAACATTCGACCTGAACGCATTGTCTATGTTTCATGCAATCCCGCTACGCTGGCCCGTGATGCTGAATACCTTGTCGAGAAGGGGTATGTGTTGGCCAGTGCCGGCGTGATGGACATGTTCCCTCAAACCGCACACGTTGAAGCAATGGCGCTTTTTGTCGATGGGAAAAAATAGCGTATTCGCGGTACAGCCATGTTGAGTGGCATAGATTAAGGAGAAAATCATCGACATTAAGGAACTCTTGAAGATCATGTCCATGCTCAGGGATCCGGAAAACGGCTGTCCGTGGGACAGGAAACAGAGCTTTCAGACAATTGCCCCGCATACGCTGGAAGAAGTCTATGAAGTGGTCGATGCCATTGAGCGCGAAGACTATACACAATTACCCAATGAACTTGGCGATATGCTTTTCCAGGTTGTGTTTTATGCCCAGCTTGGTAATGAACAGGGACTCTTTGATTTTGAGGATGTCGTCTCGGAGATAGGTAACAAATTATTGCAGCGCCATCCCCATGTTTTTCCAGCAGCAACCATGGAAAGTTTTGGTGATAAAGAAAGTATTACTTCTGATCAGGTAGAAACCAACTGGGAAAAAATAAAACAGGGTGAGCGTGAGCAAAAAGGGTCGCAGGATGCCAGTATACTGGCTGATATACCGCTTGGCTTCCCCGCTTTGACAAGAGCCGCTAAAGTCCAGAAAAGAGCATCCCAGGCGGGTTTTGACTGGCCGGAATATAAAGGAGCTCTTGAAAAAATTCGTGAGGAAACTCTGGAGCTTGAAGAAGCGCTGGCCCAAAAATCACATAGTAAAATCGAAGATGAGCTGGGAGATTTGTTTTTTAGTCTGGTCAACCTGTCCAGACACATCAAAATTGATGCTGAAACCTGCCTCAGAAAAGCGACAAATAAATTTGAACATCGCTTCCGTGCACTGGAAAGCGAGGTGGCTGCTGACGGTCTCGACTTACATTCCCTGTCTATTGAGATAATGGAAGAGTACTGGCAGAAAATTAAAAAAAGCAACGACAGCCCCTGAGACTCAAGATGGGCGTTGTGTTGTGACAGAAGGGCTCTTATCTTAATGTATTTAATTGCCGCCACCAACCGTGTATGGTTCAACGTTTAAACAGGAGTATAAAAATAATGAAAATGATTTTATTGGGCGCTCCAGGTGCCGGTAAAGGTACTCAAGCCAAATTCCTTACTGAAACTTATGGTATCCCGCAAATATCAACCGGCGACATGTTACGTGCGGCGGTAAAGGCAGAATCTGACATGGGCTTGAAAGTAAAGTCTGTAATGGAAAGTGGCGGGTTGGTAACGGATGACATTATTATTGGGCTGGTAAAGGAGCGTATTACTGAAAAAGACTGTGAAGGAGGCTTTTTGTTTGATGGCTTTCCTCGAACCATCCCACAGGCTGAGGCTATGGAAGATGCCGGTGTTGAAATTGATATAGTTCTGGAAATTGATGTGCCAGATGATGAAATAGTCAGGCGCTTAAGTGGTCGTAGAGTCCATCTGGATTCAGGCAGGGTTTATCATCTGGATTTTAATCCGCCAGTCAGGGAAGGGCTCGATAATGAAACCGGAGAACCTCTGGTTCAGAGAAAAGATGATGAAGAGGATACAGTAAGAAAAAGGCTTGAGCTCTATCACGAGCAAACTAAACCTTTGGTTAATTTTTACCAGGAAATGGAAAAGAAAACTGGGAAAGTTCGCTTTATAAAAATTGATGGTACGAGATCAATTAACGAAATAGTTGCAGATATCAAGCAATCGCTGGAATTATGATCGGCACAATATTATTGGTGTAAAATTTTTTTACCCCACTAGCAATGGAAAAGATTTTAAGAGCTGGTTGCAAAATAAAATATTGAACTGTTTTTTTCAGAAATAACTATAAGATTTATTTAGTAAAATCAACAATCTTAGTTGTAAAAATTAAAATTTTTATGATATGTTGCCACTCGAACGTTGAAACAACTTGCAATAAATAAAATAACAAGTCGTTAACTTTTCGTTTTTAGGAGAATAAATCTATGGCTACTGCCAAAGCGAAGAAAAATGCAGTTGGTGCAGCTACAAAAGAAGCTGTAAATAAACCGGCAAAACGTCGTGCAGTTTCGGCTTCAAGCAAAGCTAAAACTACATTGAACAAAGCGCAACGAGAAATGGCTAAACAGGCAAAAGCTCTTAGCGCTGCCAGAAAGAAAGTGAGTGCAGCAAAATCTAAAAAGGCAGCTAGCAATGCAAATGCAGTAGTTAGAAAAACAAGTACCGCGTTAAATTCGGCAAAAACTAAAGTTCTTAAAGCCAAGCAGGCCATGGCTAAAGCAGAAGCCGCCGATTCAGCAAAAGCAAAAGTAGCGGAACAGGCAAAAGCTGTAGCCTCCTACAAGAATTCTCTTATGAAAAAATCGGAACAGGATCTGAAAAAAGCCCTTAAGAAGTTTGAAGCCTCCTGGGCCAAGAAGCGTGCCAAAGCAGATGCTAAAAAACTTGCGGCTAAATTAAAGAAGGAAGCAGCCAAAGCTGCGGCAGCGAAGAAAAAAGCGGAAGCTAAAGCCAAGGCAACTGCCAAAAAGCTTGCAGCTAAAGCTAAAGTTGCCGAAAGAAAGGCTGCCGCCAAGGCAAAGGTTAAAGCAAGAAAAGCGGCTGCCAAAGCCAAAGCGGCTGCCAGGAAAGCTAAAAAGAAAGTTGCCAGGAAAAAAGTAGTGAAGAAAGCGGTTAAGAAGAAGGTCGCCAGCAAAGCCGCCAAGAAGAAAGTAGCGAAGAAGGTTGCCAGGAAGACCGTAGCCAAAAAAGCCGCAAAGAAGAAGGTAGCGAAAAAGGCAGCGGCCAAGCGCAAAACGGTTGCCAAAAAGGTTGCCAAGAAAAAAGTAGCGCAAAAGGCTGCCAAGAAGAAAGTGGCCAAGAAAGCCGTTAAAAAGAAAGTAGTGCAAAAGGCCACGAAGAAGAAAGTGGCCAAGAAAGCCGTTAATAAGAAAGTAGCGAAAAAGGCTGCCAAGAAGAAAGTGGCCAAGAAAGCCGTTAAGAAGAAAGTAGCGCAAAAGGCCGCGAAGAAGAAAGTGGCCAAGAAAGCCGTTAAGAAGAAAGTAGCGAAAAAGGCCGTCAAAAAGAAAG
>JAUHWU010000107.1 GCA_030427065.1 Gammaproteobacteria bacterium
ACTTGCGTACGGCACGTTCCCAGACAGCAGGTTCCTCGCCAAGACTGGCCGGTGTCATCAGGTCAAAAGCGACTTCACCCGCCCAGTCCTCGAAGTTATGACATTCAAAACAGTACTGTTCCAGCATCCCCCATTGTGGATGATTTTCTGCCCCGGCATTCCCCTGTGCAAATGCACAAAGGCTGAAACATGTTGCTAACAGACTGGTCAGTTTGACGAATGATTTCATAGTAAGCTTGATTGAATCGTTATAAATAGTAATTTGACAGTTTATTATCCCACAAATAACAAGTCGAGAATGTGAAAGAATCCGTGCAAAGTGTTTTCATATTTCCGATTATGCCGCGAAAGCTGTTTGCCTGAAATGGCTTTAATGATTTGATAAATCCACCGATAATAGTGGCAGCTTGTTTGGTTGCCTGACCTTATTGGTCAGCCTTTTAAAAGGCATAATTTCTCACCCTGATAACAACAAGAAAAATAGGTAAGCCCATATGTCTGCGTGTCATCCTAAGCGCCTTAACTTTTTCAACCGTGTGTTTCCAGTCCTGCTAATAGCGCTATGCATGTCAAACCTGGTCAGGGCAGCTGAGGCAATTCCTGTCGCGCCGGCTTTCAGTGCTGATGAGCTGGTCGCGATGCCGGCAAAGAACTGGATAACCAATGGCGGTAACGCCTATAACCAGCGCTATTCGCCGCTGGATCAGATCAATCGTGACAACGTCTCCGGCATGCAGGCGGCATGGCGAACGCAACTAAGGGGCTCAGGCACCGGGCCGCGCAATTCCGCGCAGGGGCAATCGCTGGTCTACGAAGGCGTGTTATATATCGTCACCGGTGACAACGACGTTTTCGCCCTCGATGTGGAAAGCGGCGCTATCCTGTGGGAGTACACCGCGAATCTGGATCCGGATCGGGTCAATGTCTGTTGCGGCTGGACCAACAGGGGGGTGGCCATCGGCGATGGCAAGGTTTTTTTCGGCCGACTGGACGCCATGCTGGTGGCGCTGGATCAGCAGACCGGCGAAGTGCTGTGGTCAATCCAGGATGCTGACCCTGAAGTGGGCTATAGCCTGACCGCAGCGCCCCTGTATTACGATGGCATGGTGATTATTGGTTATGTGGGTGGCGACCTGGGAATCCGTGGGCGCATGAATGCCTACGATGCCGATAGCGGTGAAGAACTCTGGCGTTTTTATACCGTGCCAGGTCCCGGTGAGTTTGGTCACGATACCTGGCCCCAGGACAGTGATGTCTGGCAGTACGGCGGTGCGCCGATCTGGAATAACCCGGCGGTGGATCCTGAACTGGACATGATTTATTTCACCACCGGTAATGCCTATCCCACCTTTAATGGTGGCGTGCGCCCCGGCGACAATCTGTTTACCGCCTCGATCGTGGCGCTGGACGCCCATACTGGTGAGTATCGCTGGCATTTCCAGGAAATCCATCATGATATCTGGGATTACGATTCGCCCAATCCGGTCATTCTGTTTGATGCGGAAATTGACGGCGTCGTGAGAAAGGGCATTGCCCAGGTACCAAAAACCGGTTATCTGTATGTGCTGGACCGGGCGACCGGTGAACCGATTTTCGAAGTCAACGAAGTTCCTGTTCCCCAGGTCCCGGGACGGGCCACGTCTCCCACACAACCCATTCCCGCCGGTGATCCCATTTTACCGCATACCATAGACATCGCTCCGGAAGGTTGGCCATTGGTCAACGAAGGCCGCACCTTTACCCCCTTGCCCATGGAAGGCCGGGTCATCTACCGACCACTGTCCCATGTGAACTGGAATCCCAGTGCCTATGACCCCGAGTCACACCTGATGTATATCTGTGCGACTGACCAGATCGGTGCCCTTGTCGCTAACAGTCGCGATGGTGCGCCGGAATATGTGCCTTATGAGCACACTGACAGCTTTGGCAGTACCGGCATTACCCGGCGTGGCATTTATACGGCCGTGGATCTGAGTACGCGCAAAGTGGCCTGGCAGCAGCAATGGGATGACCGTTGTTTCAGTGGCTCCACGGTGACCGGTGGCGGCCTGGTTTTCATTGGTCGCAATGATGGCCGACTGACAGCCCTGAACAGCGCCAATGGCGATCTGCTCTGGGAATTCCAGACCGATACCGGAATCCATCAATCGGTCACGGTATTTGAACACAAGGGCACGCAATATGTGGCAGCCTATGCTGGCGGTACCATTTATGCACCCAATAGCCCCGGGGACAGTATCTGGGTGTTCTCTCTGAATGGCACCATGGCTGAATATAACCTTGAAGAGCAGGATACATCCGGGCAGTTATCCCCGCAGGCGCTGGCAGCTACTGTAGCAGATGGACCTGCCGATCTGGATGCCGGTGCAACCCTTTACACGCAAATCTGCATGGCTTGCCATGGGGAGTCCGGGGAAGGCGGTGAAGGGGGCGGTGCTTCCCTTACCGGCGGGATTGGACTGGGCGCCATCCTCACGGCGGTCACCTATGGCAGTAATAATATGCCGGCCTTTGAAAACATATTTACTCCCGAGCAGTTGCGCGATCTGGGGGCCTATATCAGAGAAGTGTTAACGGCGCCCCAGTAGCATCAGGGGTTCGAAGGACTGGAAAATTCCGGCAGATTCATTTCCCGCTGCCGGGATCAGGTTGCCCGCAGCAGCTCCAGGGGTTTCTGTTTCAACACGGAACGTGTTGCCACCAGCGCTGTCAGCACGCTTAGCGCGCTGATGGAAATAATTGTCAGCCCGGTGATGCCTGGTGAAAAGCTCCATAAGCCGTCAAAAATAAACCAGGCTATGCCATAGGACATGGCCAGACTCAGGGAGACGCCGGCCAGGGCCGCAAAAAAACCCAGGATACCAAACTCGATTTCCACAATTCGTTTCACATCTGAAAAGTTGGCGCCGAGGATTTTCAATAGATTGATTTCCCAGAAACGCGACTTGACCTCATAGCGGGCAATGGAAAACAGTACTACCAGACCGGCAAAAATCGACAAATAGGCCATCACCCGGATTGCCCAGCTGATCTGGTCGGTAATATCGAGAATGCGCGCAACGATTTGCTGAACATTAATCACGCTGATATTTGGCAGGGTATTGACGATGCTGTTTTGCAAGGGAATGCGGTCTGTTTCCTGTACCCCTGAAATAGCGGCTACAAAGGTTTTTGGTGCCGGGTCCAGTACGCCAGGCTGGAATGAGACAAAAAAGTTGGGTTGGAAGGAGTTCCAGATTACCGAACGCGTGTTGATGATGCGGCCTTCAACAGGAACACTCTGCACATCGAAACTCATGGTATCGCCAACAGCAAGTCCCATGCGTTCAGCGAAGTTTTCTTCCAGCGAGATGCCGGGTAATTCGTCAGAATTAAAGTCCCATGTTCCTTCCCAGGCTTCTCCTTCGACGATATTTTCCGATTCCTTCAGCACATCCTGATAGGTCAGGTTCATCATGCGTCGGCGCATCAGCTGTTCGTCAGGGGTTTCTTCAGGATCGTCGATAACCTGGCCATTTACAGATTCAAGTCGGGCACGAATCATCGGGGACAGGAAAGACAGGGTGTAACCACGCTCACCAATTGTGTCCTGCAACAGATCCAGTTGATCCGGCTGGATATCAAACATAAAGAAATCAGGGACAGAATAATCAGAGGGCTGGGAAATATAACCCTGCAGGCCTTTCTGGATTTGCGGGATAAGGTTAATCAGGAGTGAGCCCAGGCCGATTGCCAGAAAACAGGATATTGCGCCAAGACGATTTCGGCTCAGGTTCCGCAAGGCAATTTTGCGGGTAATACTGTTACCCGCAGTAAATCGGGTGCAGCCATAAAGGATTGCCCAGGCTACTGCGCCGAGCAAAAATATGGCGGCAAGAAATCCGCCGACAAATACACTTCCTACAAACACATCACTGGCTTGCCACATGGCGAGAAACCAGAATGTCAGAAGAATCGGGGCATAACTGGCCACATGTCTTTTCCAGTGTGTTGCAGAGGAGGAGGGCTGAACATTTTCGTGAAACAGCCCTATCGGGTTCAGGTCATAAATTTTTGAAAGGATCGGCAGGCAGCAGATTATGCTACCCGCTGTGCCCATAAACAGGGCCAGGACCAGGGAGTTCAGTTCCATGGAGTTATTGAAGCCACGGGGCAAAAAACCGTCAAACAACAAGGGCAGCAGAGGCAGGGCAAGGAAGGCGATCACGCTGGCAATCAGCGCACTGACAGAGCCGAGAATAACTATTTGCACCAGGGTCATTTTATAGGCTTCCCTGGGCGTGCCGCCAAGGCACATCAGGATCGCCATGTCCTTGAAGCGCGAGGTAAAAAAGGCGCGAAATAAATACGCTGCCCCGACGCCGGCAAGAAACAGCGCGATCAGGGCGATCAGCCCGAGGTAATCATTCATATAGCCCAATACTTCGCCCAGGTCTTCGCTTTCTTCCTGGTGCGTAGTCATGCTCAGGCGCCGGGTATCACGATAAACCTCCTGCTCCATATCCCGAAACCGGTCTTCCAGTTCGCGGTAATCGTATTCATAGCTGGTGGGTAATTTATAAAAGCGTGAATAGGTAATTCGGCTACCAAGCTGAATCAGCCCGGTATTTTCAATCTGCTCCAGGCCCATATAGATGGCTGGAAAATTCGACATGACAGAAATGGTGCTGCTGGGATCCTCCATAATCACATCAGCAATGGTGTACTCACGGTCACCTATTTTCAGACGATCGCCGATCTCCAGATCGAGAATAACCATCAGATCGCGGGCAACCCAGACAGAGTCGCTGCCAATCAGCTCAGCCCTGGCATCACTGCCGGCAACCGAGCCGGATTCCTGCAGGATAATGTCACCATACTGTGGGTAATTATCATCGATACCGATAAGTGTACTCATGCGGGAGTTTTCGGGACCTGCGATCATGGACAGAAAGGAAATCTGGTCCGAAGTGGATTCAATACGGGTATCCAGCAGGTTTTCTGATAGCTCATATTCCTGTGTGGTCAGAGGAAAGCGTGACGAGATTTGTATGTCTGCGGTAAGGATTGATTTGGAATTGTTTTCCAGATGCTGATCGATAGAGCTTTTGAAAGAATCAAGTGCAATAAAACCAATCAGTCCAATACCCAGGTTCAGAATAAAGAACAGGCTGAACTTGAAGTTATTGGTGATTTCCTTGATTGCCAGCTGTAGCCAGAGCATTGTGTCGTTCTCGTTTTTTTAAAGCCGTGTTTTTTTAGGGCTTGTTTATACTTGTATCGCGGGGGTTAAATAAACCTGCCATCCTGAAGGCGCTGTTGTCTGGCGCAACGCATTGCCAGTTCTTCATTATGGGTGACGAAGAGCAAGGTCATATTGTGTTTATCGACCAGGTCAAAAATCATGTTGCTGACATGTTCGCCAGTGGTGCTGTCGAGATTACCGGTCGGCTCATCGGCCAGTAAAATACTGGGTCTGACTACCATGGCACGGGCAATTGCTACACGCTGACATTCGCCGCCGGAAAGCTGGTGCGGAAAATGCTCAAGACGTTTGCCAAGACCCACATGCTCAAGCGCCTCACGGGCTTTTTCGCCGGCTTCCCGATCCTTGAATAAATCCAGCGGCAGGCTGACATTTTCCAGTGCAGTGAGATGTGACATCAGGTGGAATTGCTGAAAGATTATGCCGATATTTTTGGCGCGAAACTTTGACAGGGCTTCTTCGTCAAGCTCATCCATATTTTGATCGTTGAGTACGATGGATCCGGAACTGGGACTGTCCAGGCCTGCCAGCAAGGTCAGCAAGGTGGACTTGCCACTGCCGGACTGCCCCAGAATAGCCAGCGTTTCGCCAGCTTCCATTTCCAGGTTGAGGTTTTTCAACACGTCAATCGGCGCCAGATTTGCTGCCGTTTGGAATGATTTGTTGAGATCTTTAATTTCAAGAATCATAAGTATTTACAAGTCGCTCGATAGTTCGTCGAAAAGTCTGTGAGAATAAAGCAGTCATCCGGTGATAGCAATGAAGCCGGGTGCCACTCGATAGCAAGTTGGGATGGTATGGATGAATCGCAGCGAGGTTTTTCCTGTCAGTGCTAAAGATAGATACGTGACCATCAATGGAGCAGATCAGGGGAGGGGTGAAGGGAGAGCTCAGGGTAAATATGGGAGCAGAAATTGATAAACCGTGTCTGCGACAATTTTTGTTCCTTCCACATTTGGATGGATACCATCTGCCTGATTGAGTTCGGGGATGGCGGCGACATCCTGCAGCAGAAAAGGGAGCAGTGGTATGTCATATTGTTTGGCCAGCTCAGGAAAAACACTGGCAAAGGCTTCGGTGTATTCAGGTCCATAATTGGGAGGTATCTGCATGCCGGTCAGGATTACCTGAACATCATTGGCGATGGCAAATTCAATAGTTTTGGACAGGTTGGATTTCATTTCCTCGACACTTAAACCGCGCAGCCCATCATTGGCGCCAAGAGATAGAACCATCAGGTCAGGTTGGGATCGAATATACCATTGCAGGCGCCCCGCACCGCTGGCAGAAGTGGAGCCACTGATGCCGGCATTAATAATGCTGACATGGTGGTAAAGGTTATCTGCCTTTAATTTATCCTGTATCAGGCCGGGAAAGGATTCGTCTTCTTCCAGGCCATAGCCTTCAGTGAGAGAGTCACCCAGAAACAGGATGGTAAAGGGATCCTCTGCCATCGCGTCCTGGGCCAGCACTTCATGGCTGGTAAAACTTATCACCAGAGTAAACCCGGACAGGCAAATGGCAATTATAAATTGCTGGAATAGGATCTTGTTCATCATTGTTAACAGAATGTTGTCAGTTATTATCAGTTGGCAGGAATCAGCAAGATTCCGCTAAAGCGTGTTAAAATTTTTCCCCCTTATTCTAGCGCAAAACAGAGGTCACCGCATAAACAGTAATAGGAAGACCATAAGCCAGGCTTATTTCTTGCAGGCCTACCAATGATAAGGCTGCGTAAAAATGTCGTTATACAGAAAGTTTCAATAAACAGATCAAGTAGCAAGTTCAGGAGAGAGTGTTATATGTCGATCATTCGCCAGGAAGATGTAATTCAGAGTGTGGCCGATGCGCTGCAGTTTATATCCTATTACCATCCTCTGGATTTTATTCAGGCTGTACATCGCGCCTATGAAAGGGAGGAGTCACAGGCGGCAAAAGATGCCATGGCCCAGATCCTCATTAATTCGCGAATGTGCGCCGAGGGTAAGCGGCCTATTTGTCAGGATACCGGTATCGTCACGGTTTTTGTCAAAGTCGGCATGAACATTCAGTGGCAGGGTGAAATGAGCCTGGACGACATGATTAATGAAGGCGTAAGGCGTGCCTATACGCACCCGAACAATGTTCTGCGTGCATCAATTCTCAGTGATCCTGCTGGTGCCAGAAAAAATACCGGCGACAATACCCCAGCAGTAATCCATACCTCCATAGTGCCCGGTGAGACTCTGGATATTCAGGTGGCGGCCAAGGGCGGTGGCTCGGAAAACAAGGCCAAGCTGGCCATGCTCAACCCCAGTGATGATATTGTAGAGTGGGTTTTGAAAATTGTGCCAACCATGGGTGCAGGCTGGTGCCCTCCCGGCATGCTGGGAATCGGTATTGGCGGAACGGCTGAAAAAGCTGCATTACTGGCCAAGGAAGCACTGATGGATCCCGTTGATATTGATGAGTTACGCCTGCGTGGGCCAAAAAATCGGGTAGAAGAGTTACGCCTGGAACTGATGGAGAAGGTAAACGACCTTGGTATTGGTGCCCAGGGTCTTGGCGGGCTGACCACCGTGCTGGATGTGAAGATCAAAGACTATCCCACTCACGCCGCGTCCCTGCCAGTAGCCATTATTCCCAATTGCGCCGCCACCCGTCATGTCCATTTTGAACTGGATGGCAGCGGGCCGGCAGAATTTACCCCGCCAAAACTCAGTGACTGGCCACAGATAACCTGGGATGCCGGTCCCACTGCGCGCCGGGTTAATCTGGATAGTATAAGCAGAGAAGACATTGCCCAGTGGCAGCCTGGTGAGACATTACTATTATCAGGGACCATGCTGACCGGACGCGATGCGGCCCATAAACGACTTCTGCAGATTCTGGCTAATGGTGAATCGCTGCCTGAAGGTGTCGATCTCAAGGATAAATTCATTTACTACGTCGGTCCGGTTGATCCGGTTCGTGATGAGGTGGTTGGACCGGCCGGCCCGACTACAGCAACACGCATGGATAAGTTTACTGACTCCCTGCTGGAGCAGACCGGACTGATGGGCATGATTGGCAAGGCCGAAAGGGGGCAGGTAGCCATTGATTCCATCAAGAAACACAAAGCGGTTTATCTGATGGCAGTGGGTGGCGCGGCCTATCTTGTCTCCAAGGCGATTCGCAAATCCCGCATTGTGGCGTTTGAAGACCTGGGTATGGAAGCCATCCATGAATTCGTGGTCGAGGATATGCCGGTCACCGTAGCCGTGGATGTGAATGGCACTTCAGTTCACCAGACCGGCCCGGCTGAGTGGTTCAAGAAAATTCATGATGCCCAGCCCGTGACGGTAAAATAGAAAAGCGGAAAAAGGATGAAGGATAAAGGATAAAGGATAAAGGTGACAATCTGCGCGGGAGATCTGAATCCGGCTTTGGACCCTTTTTTCCTTTTTCTTTTCTGCTTTATCCCCAATCTTTTATCCTTTATCTTATCTACTCTTTATTCATAAAGAGTAGTTCATAATGAAAATAATAAAACTCTTTTGTTTGATTTTCTTGAGTCAGTGCGTGCTGGCGCAAACTGCTGATCCGCAACGGGGGCAGGTAGTGTTTGGGGAATTTTGTACCCGCTGCCATATTCCGCTGGAAATTCAGATACGGCTCAATAATGACTGGCTGGGCCACCCGGCCAGTGAATTGCTGGAACGTATCAGTACCACCATGCCCGCAGAAGGCGCGGGAACGCTTACCCGGCAACAATATCTCGATGTGACTGCTTTTTTACTCACCATCGGTGGCATGGAAACTCGTGCAAGTCTTGCGCTGGAAAGTTTTTCTTCCCTGCTGATCAATCCTTCCCAGACAGATTCGGCACAGACACCGGAAGTGGCCTGGGCCGATTTTAATGGCGACCTGGGCTCCAATCGTTACTCCCCGCTGGATCAGATCAATGCCGATAATTTTTCTGAGCTGGAAATTGCCTGGCGCTGGGATACGGCGAATATCGGTCCTGTTCCGGAAGGCAGCAGTGTCACCTCTCCGCTGATGGTCAACGGCATCCTCTATGCCACCGCCGGGGTGACGCGAAATGTTGTCGCCATGGATGCTGCCACGGGTCAGTTACTGTGGATCTGGAGACCGCAGGAAGGGGAACGTTTTACCCTGGCGCCGCGCAAGGGCTCGGGTAAAAGTCTGTCTTACTGGAGCGATGGACTCCGTGAAGTCATCTTTACTGTGACACCTGGCTATTATCTGGTGGCATTAAATGCCCGTACCGGTTTGCCGGTGGAAGAGTTCGGTGCTGGCGGCTGGGTGGATCTGCAGCAGGGTCTGCGTCTTGGCCCCGGGCGGCCAGACCTTGATATAGGCCTGAGCTTTCCGCCGCTGGTGGTCGATGATGTGGTGGTAGTGGGCGCCTCTCACCTGGTGTCGGTTCGCCCACCCAGCGCCGCCAACGTCA
>JAUHWU010000108.1 GCA_030427065.1 Gammaproteobacteria bacterium
AACTTTAAATATCAGTTCCATCGCCGACAACTGTATAAGACTGATGCTGGAAGAAACCGACAGTTCAATACGACGCCTGATCAAGATTCATAAAGCACGCGGCATCTTAAGTACCAATTCAATTCGCGAGATAATACTTTTAAAAGATGGCCTGACTATTAAAGACGTTTGAAGAAATAATAAGCTCAATGACGAATCCGTAAAGAGAATACACATGAAAAAAGTCGTCTTAAAACTTATGTTGCCGGTATGACAAAAACAGCGATTACCGCTCTGGATAACCTGCGCAGGGTTTGCGATGAAAACATCAAGGACAAGAACTATTCCATCGAAGTGATTGATATCAGAAAGCATCCTCAGTTGGCAGAAGATGAAAAAATAATTGCCACACCAACACTGATCAAGTTATTACCGCAACCAATCCGGCGAATTATTGGCGACTTGTCAGAACGTGAGCAGCTACTAATCGGTCTTGATCTGATTGAGCTTTAACTTAAATTGGCTTTACAAGTATTTTTAGATAGCTATAAAACAGCTTCTCAAGATTTTTAAATGCTAGAATAACCCTCACCACTCTCAACTGATAAATCCCATGAACGAGTTGTCAGCCAGTAGTCCCAGTACAGAATTATTGCAAGACATTGTCGACAATAGCCCGGCTATTGCCATTATCTGGAAACTCACAGAAGGCTGGCCGGTGGTTTATGTGTCAAAAAATATTAACCAGCTTGGATACACTACAGAAGACTTCCTGGCGGGTGGGCTTAAATTCGAAAGTATCATTCACCATGATGACGTCACCAGAGTTCAAAATGAGATCAGTAAAAACCTTGCAAGCAAACTCCATAATTATACCCAGCAATACCGGATTTTTGATAAACAGGGCTTAACCCGCTGGGTCAGGGATTGGACTTTTGTCAAATATGACACTGACAACAATCCGGAGTACGCCCAGGGCATAGTATTGGATATTACGGAAGAAAGCCGGCACATAGAAAAAATTGAACAGCTTTCCAATTTCCTGATGGCAAATCCCAATCCAATTATTAGAATTACCCGGGATGCAGATGTGCAAATGGCTAATCAGGCTGGTCAGGATATTCTTAATCAGATTTCCGAGCAAGGCGGTCAGACAGCTTCTACCTGGAGACAAGTGCTTCATCTGGCCTCAACTACGGCAATCAACACTTCAAAAGAAATTCAGCTTGGTGAGACCTCCTATCTTTTCCAAATAAGACCTGAAAATAACTTTGAGTATATTGATGTTTTTGGTATGGATATTTCAGAATTGCGGTCCGCAAATCACCGCTTATCACATATTTCAAATGATCTTCCCGGCGGTCTTTTTGAGTACACTTTGAATGCCGATGGATCCGACTCCATAGATTTTATGAATCCAGGCTGTGAGGAAATTTGGGAATTATCACGTCAGGAAATTGAACATGACCCCAAAATAATCTGGGAATTAACCCATCCTGATGACCTCCCTGCCATGCAAAAATCAGTGTTTTTTTCTGCACAGAAGCTGACAACATGGACTTTTGAATATCGCATCCAGACGAAATCCGGGGCGACCAAATGGCTTAGCGGCAAAGCCACACCCACAAGACGCGCCGATGGTGCAACCACCTGGACCACAATATTGCTGGACATAACTGCATCCAAGCTTGCGCAGGAATCAGTTTCAAAAGCAATGCGCAAAACCATCTATGTTCTGTCCGCCGCGCTGGAAGCCCGCGACCCCTATACTGCCGGCCATGAGGAAAAAGTGAGCGAAATTGCCAAGCTGATCGCTGAAGAAATGGAGCTGGACCCTGACCGTATAACCGGACTGGAACTGGCAGCCATGGTACATGATGTTGGCAAAATCAAGATCCCGGCAGAAATTCTCAGCAAACCCGGAAAGCTATCAAACATTGAATATGAGATTATCAAGACGCATTCGGCTGTAGGCGCAGACCTGCTCAGGGATATAGAGTTTGAATGGCCTATTGCCGATATCGTCAGGCAACATCATGAGCGCCTGGATGGCAGTGGTTATCCCGATGGGCTCAAGAGCGATGAAATACTGCTGGAATCGAAAATTCTTGCGGTAGCCGATGTGGTGGAAGCCATGTCCAATAACCGCCCCTACCGACCCGGACTTGGTATTCAAGTAGCCTATGAGGAAATACAAAGGGGCGCCGGCATCCACTATGACCCTGAGGTTGCCAAGACCTTATTGCATCTGATCGATAATAAAACGCTCCAACTCGATCATACCTGATCAGATTCACAAGCCGGTTAGCTAGCGAATAATCAAATGGCTCATTAGTAAAGGCGGAGCGTATGGCATTACAGCTTGCGCCATTCCTCCTCTCTATCCATGCTTTGCAGATTAAGGGCGTCGCCCTCAGCCGTTTTTCCTGTGCCCTCTTCAAGGTTAATCTTGATTGACAGATTATTCGAGGAATCAGCGTGCTGCAGAGCAAGCTCCCTGGTAATTTTTCCCTGTTTATAAAGGTCATAGAGAGACTGGTCAAACGTCTGCATGCCTTCTTCACGACTTTTTTCTATAGCCTCCTTGATTTCCTCGATTTCTCTTTTCTCAATCAGGCTTGAGATATAGGCTGACTGAATAAGAATTTCTATCGCTGGCACCAGTTTATTATCGGTGGTTGGCAACAAACGCTGGGAGATTACTGCCTTGAGATTCAATGACAGATCTATCAGTAATTGGTGCTGTGCTGAATCCGGAAAAAAGTTAATGATGCGGTCAATAGCCTGGTTGGCATTATTGGCATGCAGGGTGGAAAGGCACAGGTGGCCGGTTTCGGCATAGGCGATGGCATGCTGCATGGTTTCCTTGTCACGTATTTCGCCGATAAGAATTACATCCGGCGCCTCACGCATTGCATTCTTCAGTGCATTGGTATAGCTCAGTGTATCCAGTCCGACTTCGCGCTGATCCACTACGGCTTTTTTATGTTCATAGACGAACTCCACCGGATCCTCAATGGTCAGTATATGACCGGCTTTTTGTTCATTTCGATAATCAATCATGGAGGCAAGTGTAGTGGATTTTCCGGAACCGGTAGCCCCCACAACCAGGATCAGTCCCCGCGGTGCCATCACCAGTTTCTTTAGCACCGGAGGCAGGTTCAGTTCTTCCAGCTTAGGAATCTTTGACTTGATGTAACGAATCACCATGGACACTTCGCCACGCTGACGGTACAGATTTACCCGGTAACGACCAACGCCTTCAAGGTTGATGGCAAAATTCAACTCCATTGTCCCTTCAAATTCTGCCTGCTGGGTATCACTGATAATCGTATAGGCGAGCTTTTTTACTTCGCCGGACTGCAGGACCTTCTCACCCAGCGGCAGGGTAGCGCCTTTTATTTTAATGTTGGGCGGCGCGCTGACGCTGAAAAAAAGATCGGAAGCCTCTTTTTCTGCCATCAACTTGAGAAAAGGGGTGATATCCATAGGGACTCCAAAGCAGTATCAAGGGGGTGAGAAAGCTTTTTATGAACTCTCATCTGCGAACATAGTACAGTGAATTACAATCAAATGAGAATTGATCGAGATTAATAAAAACCTGAAAAAAACCCATTATGATATGACCTGAAATTTCACCGATGACTAACAAAAGGAAAAAACATGAGTGAAATCATTGAAAATAGTTCTGAAACAGTCGCATTACAGTTATGTCAGGATATAAGCGCCACCCTGGTTCTTCAGGATCGCTCCGAGGATTACCGAAAAGACCTGCTTGATCTGTATGCTGAATGCCTTGAAGCCACTAAAGGGAAAAGAAAAATCTGAAAACCTGGCGCATGGCCTTTCTTGTATTTCCTGCTGCGGGGTAAGCCGCCAGGTATCGGCTTTCTCTTTCGCGAACAGCTAAAATAATTATTTTCGGCTTTGCCTTGTTTCGCTCTGGAGATAGTAAAAAAGCGCGGCGGGTTCCGTTGCTAAAAGATCAGAAATTTTTGACTTGATTACTGATTCCGTGCTCTAAATAGTCATCGAACTCGCTGAAAGGCATGCTATCTTGAAATCAAAACTGCAAAAATTCTCTTCCTTTTTTATTCTTTGCCTGCTGGCTGCCGTCTTGTCGGTCCCTGCCTATGCCCAGAAACCAAACTGGATACCGGTTGCCGAACTCCTGCTTGGCAGCATGGGAAATGCAGACGCGCGCCAGATGACTGAAGTCATGAACCGTTGCACCGCCCTGAACATGACTTTGTCCGCCCTAACAGCACAGGACTCTCCCGACCTCTCGGCAGGTTATGAAAGCCAGGCGCTGCAACTGGTACAAAATGGCATCATGATCGCCATGAATACGGAGAAAATGCTCACCGGTATTGAGCCGGACATCGAAACCTTATCCGTACTGGCCATAGATGCAGTAAAAGAAATGCTGGGGGTATACAACCAGTGGCTTGAAGACAACTACACTATGGCCGGATCCTATTTTAATAACGATCTGGAAATCGAAATGAAGGGTTGCGAACTGGCCACTAAATTCATCGTACAAATGTCCCCCAGGTAAAGGGCAAGCAAACAACTCAGTAGGCAGCGGCAAGGGCGCTTTTAGACAGCTCTTTCAAGCCCTGTAAAAACCACTGCGGAGTTTCTCTTTTCTTCCAGCTGGCAAAGCGTGACTTATCGCCAATATAAAAGGCGCGATAGGCACTGACGGCATCATCCTCGACCTTGTAAATATCCGGCATGGCCTGGGGAAACGGGGTCAAACCTGCACTGTCAAATTTAATACCCTCAATTTCACGCAATACTTTTATCGAGGCATGATCTTTATCGCGCTCATGGCGCCAGCAAAATTCGCGGTTCAGGGCACTGGTTGATTCCACCAGCCAGAGAAAGTTATCGTGGGGCTGCTCAACCCACAGCACGCTGGGATGCTTCACATGGGTGGAGCGATAAGGCGTTTCAAAGCCTATCTTGTTCAAGGCCGTGCACAGTATCTGGGTACTCTCCAGCACCATTTTTCCCCCATGCTGATCACAGTGATAGCGGGCGCACTGTTCAATATTTTCATCAAGTATAAATATATTCACCCGACGGTTTACGGATTTATTCAGGCAATGGGTTGATTTGCAATGCAATGACACTTTACTTGTCTGAAATCCATGCTACATTTCTTTTCTCGCTTTGTTTGCAGGGGATGCACCATGAAATTACATCGCTTTATCTACACAACTGTGATTACCGTGCTGGCCATTATTTCAAGCCAGGCCAGCGCCCATCATTCCACTGCCATCTATGATTCCGACAATCCCATTGAACTGCGGGGCCGTGTGGTGGAATGGCAGTTTACCAATCCCCATACCTTTATTATTCTTGCCGTGGAAGATGACAACGGTGAAGAGGTAATCTGGAGCCTGGAAGGTGGTAATACGTCACTTGTGTTTCGTCGCGGCTGGACCCCAGAAACACTGCAGCCAGGGGATGAACTCATCGTTATCGTGCGGCCCTTGCACAGCGGTGCACCGGGAGGTAACTATAGCGATGTACGAAATGCTGATGGCACTCCCTTCGACCCCAGAGCCAAAAGATAGGAACAGGTAATCCAGGTATATGATTATTTCTGCCAGAGCAGCTCTTTTATCGCTATCGCTTTTTGTCTTGCCCAGTCTTATGGGCTGTGCACAAACCGGCAACAACATTCCATCTGAAACCATCAATCCCTACCCGGACTGGAGCGGTCAGTGGTCTCGTATTGGCAGCCTGAATTGGGAGCCGGAAGGCTATGCCGTGGCTGGTCCACCGCCGCTAACACCGGAGTATCAGGCCAGGCGGGAAGAATTTCAGCGCCTGCGGGATCAGGGCGTTCTGGTGGGCGACCCGCCTGCTACCTGCCTGCCTCCGGGCATGCCGCGCCTGATGACTATGTCATTTCCCTTTGAAATGATCATTACCCCGGCTACCTCCTACATTCTTGCCGACTGGGACAGCGCAGTAAGACGGATTTATACCGATGGACGGGGCTGGCCAGACTATATGCTGGCAGAGTTTAATGGTTATTCCATTGGCCAGTGGCATGATGAAAATGGTGACGGCATCTATGACATGCTGTCCGTTGAAACCCGCAGTATCAAAGGCCCACGTTCTTTTGACTCCAGCGCCGTGGTTCTGCACGACAATAATGAAACCGTGGTATTTGAGGAGTTCCGCCGACTTGATGAGAATACCCTGGAAAACACCATTACCACTATCGATGATGCACTAACCGGCCCCTGGACCGTGAAAAGGCAATACAGTCATACCCCACCTTCTGATGAGGTGCTGTGGATTGAATATGTGTGCGCCGAAAATAATCGCCATATCAAACTCGGTGATGAATGGTATTTTCTGAATTCAGAGGAAGGCACTCTGGATCCCACCAGAGAAGGACAGCCCAAACTGGTCCCTGAAGCCATCGAATAGCCTGCCCGGGTGCGGTTCTACTGTCTTGCACCAATTAGGGCAGTTGTTCGCGATTGTGCACCTTTTTTTTACTGACCTGCCCTCGGTTTAAAGCCGAAAAACACTCTATCCCCTTGTTTTTTAAGTCTTTATATATAGTGGCATGATGGATGCATTGTTTTCTGGATGACTAATCCAGATGACATTAAGGCAGGCAGAGCGTCATGACAGAAAAAGTAACCCGCCGTGAAATACTCAACCTGATTGGTGCTGCCGGTGGCAGTGCTGCAGTCCTGGGAGCCAGCGCCGCTCTGGGTTTAATGCCCAATAGCGCCGCAGCAAGCATTCCCCAGCTCAAACCGCTGGATCCCGCCAACCGAAAATCCGTTGCCATTCTGGGCGCCGGAATTTCCGGCCTGACCGCAGCCTATGAGCTGAGCAAAGCCGGTTATGACTGCATTGTGCTGGAAGCCTCCCACCGCCCCGGCGGGCGCAATATGACAGTACGTTCCGGTGATATCATTGACGAAGTGGGTAATCGCCAGGTGTGCGAGTTTGATGATGAGCCACATATGTATTTCAACGCCGGTCCGGCGCGCCTGCCAAGCACCCATCGTAATATCCTGCACTACTGCAAGGAGCTGGGTGTTGAACTGGAAGTGTTCATTAATGAAAGCAAGGAAGCCTATGTCCAGGACGACAACATGTTTGGTGGCAAGCCCATCAAGAACGCCATGTTTACCACCAATGCGCGTGGCTTTATGGCAGAAGTGCTGGCCAAGAACTTTACTCGTCAGGAACTGGATCAACCCTTCACTGAGTGGGAAGCAGAACGCATTCTGGGCATGGTGCGATCCTTTGGCGACCTGAACTCTGCCAATGAATTCCGTGGCAGTTCCCGCGCAGGTTATGCCGATATTGATGGCGGCTATCTGGCTCACGGTATCCAGAAAGAAATGGTGTCTTTCCGTGAATTGCTCAAGTCTTCCTATGTAAATCGACTGCTAAATGCCAACGAAGGCGAGACCGGTCCTATCCTGTTTCAACCGGTGGGCGGCATGGACAAGATAATTACCGGCTTTGTCAAAACCATGCCGGAAAGGGTTTATTACAATGCCATTGTTACGGCTGTTGAACTTGGCGATGACTCGGTAAATATCGCCTATCGTTACAAGGGCATGGAGAACTCCATCAAGGCAGACTATTGCCTGAACTGTATTCCCACCCACCTGATGTCTGGCATTACTCATAATTTCCCGCGCGACTACACCGACGCCATGCTTTATGTCAGACGTGGCGAGGCCTACAAGTCAGCCTTCCAGGCCAAAGAACGGTTCTGGGAAAAAGAAGATATCTACGGCGGCATTTCCTGGGTTAACCAGCCGATACGACAGATCTGGTACCCACCCCATGGCATGTTCAAGGAAAAAGGCGTGATTCTGTCCTCCTATGATTTTGGTGGCGGCATGCACTTTACCCGTCTCAGCCAGGAAGAAAGAATTGAAGCAGCCATCAGCCAGGGTGAAAAGGTTCATGCTGATTACCGTAAATATGTTGAAAAAGGCATCACCATTGCCTGGAATCGTATGAATCATATGCTCGGTTGTGCAGCACGCTGGCAACGCGGCGCTGTGATGACGTCCGATGAAGAAAAATTAATGCACACCCTGCGCAGCCCGGCGGCAAATCGTCACTACTTTATTGGTGACCAGGTAACGCTGCATGCCGGCTGGCAGGAAAGCGCCATTGTCTCGGCCCTGTGGTCTGTCAATGATCTGCATAATCGTGCTATCGGCAACAGCGCCGGAATCAATCCAGCACCGCTGGTATAGGCATAAAACCATGAAGAATTTTCTGCTTGCCTGCCTGCTTACCGGTTCTGCTTTTACCCTTTTCACCCCTGTAGCTTTTGCCCAACAGTCAGGTATGCCCATTCCCGGACAGGAACCCGTGTTGACCAGTATTTGTATGACCTGCCACGGCGCCTATGGTCAGGGCAATCCTGTGGTTGGAGGCCCGCGACTGGCAGGTATGCAGGCCTGGTATCTGAAAAACCAGCTCGAATCCTTCCGCAATGGCTGGCGCGGCATGGAAAAAGATTACCTGCCTGCTTATGAGATGCGTGAAACCGCATCTGCACTCACCGAAACTGATATCAATCAGCTGATGGTCATGCTCGAGGCCTGGGATGCAGAGCCCGCACCGGACACGATTACTGGCGACGTCAGCAAAGGGGCCGAGTTATACCAGCAATGTGTAGCCTGCCATGGTGCCGATGCCATGGGCAATGAGCTACTGGCTGCTCCAGCCCTGGCTGGACAGAATGACTGGTACCTGCTGAGTCAGCTCAAACTGTTTAAATCAGGCTACCGCGGTAGCCACCCTGAAGATATCTTTGGCTTGCGTATGCAGGTGGTACTACCACTGCTGAATAACGAACAGGATATGCAGGATGTACTGGCTTATATCAATTCAATAGATTGATTTTTACTAATTGCTTCATTAGAGAAATATTTCCAGCGAGGAACCCGGAATGAGTGAGAAAGAAACCCTGGACCAGGAATCCAATGAGTCAGCAGTAAATGAGTCTGCTACCAATACCAGCACCCCTCTGGCTGAAAAATTTACCCTGTCCAATTCCATTATCACGGTTTTGATACTGGTAATTATCGCCTTGCTGATAATGCCTGGAACAGACCAGGATTCGGAAACAAGTACCCAGGCCGTCTCTGAAAGTACGCCGGCAGAAACCGCGCCTGTTGAGATGCCAGCCATTGTCCAGGCAACACCTGAGCCCGCTGCGCAGCCATCCGCAATGGCAGCATCAAATATGAGCATCGCCGAGTCATCTTCCGGCATTGAAAGAAAAAATGAAGGTCGACTGTTTTATCGAACCATCAAGATTCCCGCTAACGCCGAAACGCTTTACCTGAGTGGTTCCGGAGCCAGCGCAAAACCCGATGGTACCTGGGGCAATATGGAAGAACAGGCCATCAATACTTTCACCAAGTTCAAGCAGACTCTTGAAGAAGAAGGCTGGTCCATGCGTGACATCGTTCAGGTACGCGCTTTCGCTGTGGCAGGTGAATATGGTCTGCTGGATTTTGATGGTTTCAACCGCGGTTACAGCCGCTTCTTTGGGACTGAGGAAAATCCAAATAAACCGGTCCGTTCATTTGTACAGGTA